>DASSIO010000066.1:0-88768 GCA_035691825.1 Terriglobales bacterium
GACGACGCCGGACCGGCTCGAGCTGAAGAAATTTTGCCGGCGTTGCCGGAAGCATACGCCGCATAAAGAAGTGAAATAATTGACGGATTTGCGGATTGAAGAATTGTCGAATTCAATTCAACAATTCGAAAATTCGGCAATCAGTTCAGGGGCGTAAGCTCAACGGTTAAACTGCCGGTCTCCAAAACCGGACTTGGGGGTTCGAATCCCTCCGCCCCTGCCAGGTTTCTGGAAGCGACCGAAGGAAGCAGGAAGTAAATGTCAATAGCAACACAAGAAGGCACACTGACGGCGACCGTGAAGTCCTGGCCCCAGCGGGTTAAGACTTTTTACAACGATGTTCGCACCGAGATGAAGAAGGTCACCACGCCTTCGCTGAAGGAAGTTCAGGCGACTACCACCGTGGTCATTATTACGGTGTTTCTCTTTGGACTGTATTTCTGGCTTATCGACAATGCCATCGGAAAGAGTATCGACTGGATCTTGCGAACCCTGTCGCATCGCGGCTAGGAAGGTTTGGTTTAATGATTATGCAGGAAGAAGAGAAGAACTCGGGCACGCCACCGGAAGCCGGCGAAGGCGGAGCCGCAATCGCTACTAACCCCAATATGAAGTGGTACATCATCCACTCCTATTCGGGATTTGAGCGCAAGGTCAAGGAGTCGATTGAGTCGCGCGTACAGGCGTTTGGGTTGCAGGAGAAGATCGGGCGCGTGCTGATTCCAACCGAGTCAGTAACGGAAGTCCGTGGCGGCAAGAAGTACACCAGCGAGCGCATGTTCTATCCCGGCTACGTGCTGGTGGAAATGGATATGGATGACCACGTCTGGCACGTGGTCAAATCGACGCCCCGTGTGACCGGATTTGTCGGAACCGGGCAGCAGCCCACGCCGCTGTCGGAAGAAGAAGTTCAGCACATCGTTTATCGCGTCAGCGAGTCGAAAGACAGGCCGAAGCTCAAGGTCAAGTTCGAGAAGAACGAGTCGGTGCGCATCACCGAAGGGCCGTTTGCCAGCTTTACTGGCGTGGTGGACGAAGTCAATGAAGACCGCGAGACACTGAAGGTGATGGTCACGATCTTCGGGCGGTCAACGCCAGTGGAATTAGAGTTCGGTCAGGTAGAGAAAGTAGCTTAGTCGTTGGTTATTGGTCGTTGACATGGGTTTGCCAAACGACCAACGACTAAGGACGGACGAAAAAGTTTGAGGAATCATAAATGGCGAAGAAGATAACAGGTTCAGTAAAGCTGCAAATCGCGGCGGGCAAGGCCACGCCGGCGCCTCCGGTTGGTCCGGCTCTCGGCCAGGCCCAGATCAACATCATGGAGTTTTGTAAGCAGTTCAACGCGCGCACCAGTCAGAAGGAACTGGAAGGTCTCATTATTCCGGTGGTGGTTTCGGTTTATAACGACCGGTCGTTCACCTTTATTACGAAGACTCCTCCGGCTTCCATTCTGTTGAAGCGCGCCGCAGGTATCGCGAAGGGATCGGGCGCGCCGAACAAAGACAAGGTCGGTAAGGTGACGCTTAAGCAAGTGGAAGACATCGCCAAGCAGAAAATGCCCGACCTGAATGCGGCTTCGGTGGAATCGGCCATTAAGAGCGTCCGCGGGACTGCACGCTCCATGGGGATTGAAGTCATTGGGTAAAGGAGAGCTACTAGCTGCTAGCCTCTAGCCGCTTAGCAATCGCGCATTTGGTTGCTAGAAGCTACAAGCTAGGAGCTAGCAGCGATAGTCACAATCACCACGGCGGATCAAAGTAGCGATCCGCGGTGGGAGACAAGGAAAAGCAAATGAGAAAAGCAGGAAAGAATATCGAGAAGGCGCGGAAGGCGGTCGAGACGCGTCCATATCCGCTATCAGAAGCGGTGCCGCTTCTGCAAAAAGTTAAGTACGCCAAGTTTGACGAGACGGTCGAAGTCACGCTCCGGCTGGGAGTCGATCCGAAGCACGCCGATCAAATGGTTCGCGGTACGGTCGTTCTGCCACACGGGCTCGGCAAGTCCAAAAAGGTTCTCGTGATCGCCAGCGGTGACAAGGTTCGCGAAGCCGAATCCGCAGGCGCCGATTTCGTCGGTGGCGAGGACATGGTCGAGAAGATCATGAAAGAGAACTGGACCGACTTCGATGCCCTGGTCGCTACACCAGACATGATGAAATCCGTTGGCCGTCTGGGTAAGGTGCTTGGTCCTAAGGGCCTGATGCCCAATCCGAAGACAGGGACCGTCACCTTCGATGTAGCTCGGGCAGTGCAGGAAGTAAAGGCGGGTAAGGTGGAGTTCCGCACCGACAAGACTGCGCTGGTGCACGTTCCCGTAGGCAAGATTTCGTTTACGCCTGACAAATTGATTGACAACGCGACTACGGTGATTACGAGCGTGGTGAAGGCCAAGCCTTCGGTCGCCAAGGGCAAGTACATCAAGGGATGTTATCTGAGTTCCTCGATGGGGCCTGGAATTCAGATTGACACGACTGCGGTTGAGGCCGCGGCGAAAGCATAAACGTTTTATGTTTTGTAATCGGGTAATTTCGAGATTTGAGAGCTAAAACGCGGGTATTTCCAAATTGCCCGCTAAGGACAGGACATGGCGGTCTCAAGAGCGAAGAAGAAGGAACAAGTCGACAAGCTAAGCGGCGATCTGCAGCATGTAGGAAACCTGGTGGTGGCGACCTTTGGAAAAATGACGGTCGCTCAGGATTACGAGCTGCGCAAGGCGATTCGCGGCGCCGGGGCCAAGTACCAGGTCGTCAAGAACACGCTGGCTGAGCGCGCCTCGAAGGGCACCAAGGTTGAAGAGGCGCTGAAGAGCCTTTCCGGCGTCAATTCGATCGCGTATACGACCGGTGATCCGGTAGCTCTGGCCAAGGCTCTGGCCAAGTACGCGAAGGACAACCCGGAGTTTACTTTCAAAACCGGCGTAGTCGAAGGCCGGGTGGTCTCGATCAAGGAGATCGAGTCGCTGGCGACAATGCCGTCGAAGGAAGAGCTTTACTCGAAACTTCTGTTCCTGATCAACGCCCCGGCGCAGCGTTTGGTGACCGCGATGAACGCGGTTGGGCGCGACTTGGCGGTGGTCATCAACCAGGGCGTGGACAAGCAAAAGTTCAAGAACGACGCGCCGGCAGGAGGGTAGAAGAATTTTGTAATTTGGTAATCGGGTAATTTCGCAATTTAAGACCCACACCTTAAAGATGCGGGCTCGGTTTTTGAAATTACGAAATCACAAAAATTACCAGATTTTTTGAGTTTGGTTATCAGTCGAAGCAGGGGTTGCGAAGCTCGGAATGGTTCCCGTTGTCTGGCGGGGAGAGAAGCGGGCAGTCGCACTGGAAACCTGGTTCACGGATAACGAAATCAACAACTGATAACTGGTCGAGGCGCAGCAATCTGCGTCTCTACGGAGAACTGGAGAGCAACAGACATGGCGGATTTGCAGCAGTTGGAAGAGTCAATCGTAGGGCTGTCGCTTCTGGACGCAGCGCAGCTGGTCAAGCGTTTGGAAGAGCGGCTTGGAGTTTCGGCGGCAGCCGCAGCTCCGGTCGTCGTGGCCGGGGCGGGTGGCGGAGCGGCCGCAGGTGCGGCTCCGGCGGAAGAGAAGACGGAGTTCACCGTCGTGCTCAAGGAAGTGGGCGCGAACAAGATCAACGTCATCAAGGCCGTCCGGGAAGTCACCAGCCTGGGCCTTAAAGAGGCCAAGGACCTGGTCGATGGTGCCCCCAAGAACATTAAAGAGGGCGTTTCGAAGGAAGAGGCCGAGACCATCAAGAAGAAGTTCGCCGAAGCTGGGGCGACAGTCGAAGTTAAGTAGCCGAAATCATGACAACGCCACCGCGGAGTCACGGAGCCACGGAAAAAAGCGCAACCAGGTCTTTTGGCTTGCATTCTCCGTGTCTCAGTGCCTCGGTGGTAGATGCGGCTTTAGGGGCGGGCAGGAATGCCCGCGCTATACAAACCAGTTCGCGAATCCGGCTGGGCGGTGTTATCATCTAAATAACACCGCTTCCCTGGAGCACCGAACAACGGCCTGCATTTTCATCGGAACACAACAGAGAAGCGGAGCTGTGGGCCGTAAATAGAGAGTTTGCCAACTGTCCCGAGAGCGGCGGGGCGGAACAGGCCTTAAGAACTGGCGCGGAAATATACATTTCAACAAAGCGAAAGTGCCGAATTTGGCGCCTGCGGGGCAGCTTGTCCACGCGGGCGCATACACGTTTCTGCCGGTTTGCCAGTTGAGTCGCTAAGCGCGGGCGTTCCTGCCCGCCGGTAGTCGCCGCATAAACACACGCGGACCGAAGTGTCCGCGGCACACGTTTGGGAGTTTCAATGTCGAAGAACAATACCTTCCGTAATCGTTTCGATTTTTCCAAAATCCCGGCCACTATCCAAATCCCCAACCTCATTGAGGTTCAGAAGCGGTCCTACGATCGCTTTTTGCAGATGGACAAATTGCCCAGCGAGCGCGACGACGCCGGCCTGCAATCGGTCTTTCAGTCGGTATTCCCCATCACCGACTTCCGCAATGTTTCCCAATTGGAATTCGTCGATTACGCCATCGGCAACTGGGAGTGCAAGTGCGGTCACCTGAAGGGGCTGCACCATCTGCGTACAACCTGCAAAAATTGCGGATCTACGGTTATCACCGACCCCTTTCATCCGGGAGAAGTGCTCTGCCAAAAATGCGGCACTTACAACGCGAATACGCCTGACTTCTGCAACAAGTGCGGCGATCCGGTCGGATTGCAGTTGAAGTATGACGTGAATGAGTGCGAAGAGCGGGGTATGACCTACTCGGCACCGCTCAAAGTCACGATGCGGTTGACGATTTACGAGAAGGACGCCGAAACCGGAAACCGGTCCATTCGCGACATCAAAGAGCAGGAAGTGTTTTTCGGCGACGTGCCTCTGATGACCCAGAACGGCACGTTCATCGTCAACGGCACTGAGCGCGTGATTGTCAGCCAGCTGCATCGGTCGCCCGGCGTCTTCTTCGAGACTGCCAACAACCGCACTTACTTCCTGGGCAAGATCATTCCGTATCGCGGCTCCTGGGTCGAGTTCGAGTACGACCAGAAGAATGTTCTTTACGTCCGTATCGACCGCAAGCGCAAGTTCCTGGGCACCATCTTCCTGCGCGCCCTGGGTCTTCGCTCGGGCGAAGACATCCTGCGAACCTTCTATACGGTTGACAAGCTGACTGTCCGGGACAAGAAGGTTTTCTGGACGGTTGATCCCTCATCGGATAAGCCGACGAGTCTGATCGGCATGAAGCTGGCGCATGCGGTTAAGAGCAAATCTGGCGAGGAAATTGTCCACTCCGGACGCAAGATCAATGCGGCGAACTTCAAGGAGATCCAGAAGGCCAAAATCAGCGAAATCGAAGCTGATATTACCGATCTGGAAGGAGCCTTCGTGGCCAGCGACGTGGTCGATACCACCACGGGTGAGGTGCTGCTCGAGGCCAACGCGGAGGTTACCGCTGACAAGCTGTCCAAGATTCTGGACTCTGGCGTTGTCGAAATGCACGTTTTCTTCCCCGAGCGCGATGACGTGGGCACGGTGATCAGCCAGACCCTGCGTCGCGATTCCGTCAAGACGCCGCAGGAAGCGCTGATCGAAATCTACCGCAAGCTGCGTCCCGGCGATCCGCCGACTCTGGACACGGCAACCGCGCTGTTTCACGGCATGTTCTTTGATCCGCGCAAGTACGACTTCTCTCGGGTTGGAAGGCTGAAATTCAACATCAAGCTGTTTGAAAAAAATGACGCTACCAGTCTCGAGCAGCGGACACTCGATCCAGAGGATTTTTACGCCACCATCCGCTATCTACTGAAACTGCGCAAGAACATTGGCGCGGTGGATGACATCGATCATCTCGGCAATCGCCGCGTGCGTGCAGTCGGCGAGTTGCTGGAGAACCAGTTCCGCATCGGTCTGGTCCGCATGGAACGCGCCATTAAGGAAAAGATGAGCGTGTACCAGGAAATGTCCACGGCCATGCCGCACGACCTGGTCAATGCCAAGCCGGTCATGGCAGCGATCCGCGAGTTCTTCGGATCCTCGCAGCTCTCGCAGTTCATGGATCAGACGAATCCGTTGTCGGAGATCACGCACAAGCGGCGTCTGTCGGCTCTTGGGCCGGGCGGGTTGTCGCGTGAGCGCGCCGGATTCGAAGTCCGCGACGTTCACCCGACCCATTATGGCCGTATCTGCCCGATCGAGACGCCGGAAGGTCCGAACATCGGCTTGATCTCGTCATTAAGCTGCTACGCGCGCATTAACGACTACGGATTCATCGAGTCGCCATACCGTCGAGTGAAAAACGGCAGGGTGCTCGACTACGTAACTGTAGTCAACGCTGGTGACAGCGACTACCGGGTCGGCGATCACGTAGAAAAACACGAAATCGAGAAAGTAACCACCGAGCTCAAGGACCGACGCAAACGGCAGGTGGATTACGAGCCGCATTCTTTCTATCTATCCGCATGGGAAGAAGACCGGCACGTGATCGCTCAGGCCAACGTCGAACTCGACGACAAGGGCCGTATCGTAGGCGACCTGGTGAACGCCCGTAAGTCGGGGAACTTCGTCCTCGTCAACCAGAACGAAGTGGACTACATCGACGTGAGCCCGAAGCAACTGGTTTCGGTGGCTGCGTCGCTGGTTCCATTCCTGGAACACGATGACGCGAACCGGGCGCTCATGGGCGCGAACATGCAGCGCCAGTCCGTACCTCTGCTGCGCGCGCAGGCGCCGATTGTCGGCACCGGCATGGAGGGGGTCACCGCCCGTGACTCGGGAGCTGTTGTCCTGGCCCGCCGCAATGGAATGATCGATTCGGTCGATTCCGAGCGCATCATCGTGCGCGTTGAGGGCGAGCATCATCCTGGGCAGCTCTCGCGTGAGGTGGGCAGCGACATCTACCAGCTTACAAAGTTCAAGCGCTCCAACCAGAACACCTGTATCAACCAGAAGCCGATCGTTCGCAAAGGACAGCGCGTGCTCAAAGGCCAGGTGATTGCCGACGGGCCATGCACCGATCACGGCGAGTTGGCTCTCGGACGTAACGTGCTCGTGGCTTTCATGCCCTGGCGCGGGTACAACTTCGAAGACGCGATTCTGGTATCGGAAAAGATGGTGAAGGAGGACTACTACACCTCCGTCCACATCGAGGAATTCGAGATCGAATCGCGCGACACCAAGCTCGGTCCGGAAGAAGTCACTCGAGACATCCCGAACGTCAGCGAATCCGCGCTGCGTGACCTGGATGAGAGCGGCATAATCCGCATCGGCGCGACGGTTAAGGCTGGTGACATCCTGGTCGGCAAAGTTACGCCCAAGGGAGAAACCCAGCTCACGCCGGAAGAAAAGTTGCTGCGCGCCATTTTCGGCGAAAAAGCTGGAGACGTTCGCGACGCCTCGCTCACGTGTCCTCCGGGAATTGAAGGAACCGTGGTCGACGTGAAGATCTTCTCCCGCAAGGGCCAGGAGAAAGACGAGCGCGCCAAGACTATCGAGGCGCAGCAGATCGCAAAGCTTGAGAAGAACCTTTCGGATGAAATTCGAATTCTCACCGATGAGCGGCTCAAGCGCCTGGAAAATATCCTGGGCGGCAAAGAAGTGCAGGCTGACCTGCACGACGAGCGCACCAACAAGCGCCTCTTGACCAAAGGTGCGATGCTTGACCGGGACACGATCGAGCGCATCTCCACCCGCAACCTGAAGCGCATCAAGTTTGCGGATAAGGACCCGCGCGTCAACGAGCAGATCGACGAGATCGAGGAAATGACTTCCCGTCAGATCGACGTGCTCAAGAAGATCGTCAACGAGAGAAAAGAGAAGCTCACCAAAGGCGACGAACTGCCGCCGGGCGTGATCAAGCTGGTCAAAGTCTATATCGCCATGAAGCGCAAGCTGAGTGTCGGGGACAAGATGGCCGGCCGCCACGGCAACAAGGGCGTCATTGCCCGCATTCTGCCGGAAGAGGATATGCCGTACCTCGAGGATGGCACGCCGGTGGAAATCGTGCTCAATCCCCTCGGCGTACCCAGCCGTATGAACGTCGGCCAGATTTTGGAGACGCATCTGGGCTGGGCGGGTTTCGAACTTGGTGGCAAGATTTCCCAACTGCTCAAGGAGAACACCAAGATCGAAGCGGTTCGCCGGGAGCTGAAGGCCTTATTCAAAGATACGGCTTTGGCGGACACGATCGCGGAACTGGATGACGACACACTGGAATCCGTTGCCAACAGCCTGACTCATGGCGTGTTCATGGGATCGCCGGTGTTCGATGGCGCCAAAGAGGCGGAGATTAAGGCGCTGCTGGAGCGCTCGGGACTGCCCACGTCAGGCAAGACGGCGCTCTATGACGGCATGACGGGCGAGAAGTTCGAGCAGCCGGTCACGGTCGGCTACATTTACATGCTCAAACTCTCGCACCTGGTGGACGACAAGATTCACGCGCGTTCCATCGGGCCGTACTCGCTGATTACGCAGCAGCCGCTCGGCGGCAAAGCGCAGTTCGGCGGACAGCGATTCGGAGAAATGGAAGTCTGGGCGCTGGAAGCCTATGGCGCAGCGTTCATTCTGCAGGAATTGCTGACGGCGAAATCGGACGACGTGTATGGCCGAACCAAGATTTACGAGGCCATTGTCAAAGGTGAAGCCGCCATGGAACCCGGCGTCCCCGAATCGTTTAACGTGTTGATTCGCGAATTGCAGTCGCTCTGCCTGGATGTGGAGCTGATCAAAGCGGCCGAGCGTAAGCCGGTGGCTGCGGCGGCAGCGGACTGAAGACCAGTTCCCGGTTCTCAGTTTTCCGTTGGAGAACACGAGGGCTGAGGCCGGGAAGATCAAGAGATTAGGAAAGAAATTAGAACATGAGGCTTCATCGGATCTGCTCTCGGTCCGGCGGAGCAGGAATAAAGCAGTCCGGGGTTAACTGAGAACCGGGGACTGAGAACTAATTCGAGAGCCGCGCGCGGCCGCGTAGTGCCGCTATCAGCGGAGGAATACCTTGTATCGTTCGAGTCCTTTTGACCTGGGAAATCCCATTGCCGACTTTGACGCCATCCGCATTAGCCTGGCTTCGCCCGAAAAAATTCGGAGCTGGTCGCACGGAGAGGTAACTAAGCCGGAGACCATCAACTATCGCACCTTCAAGCCGGAGCGGGATGGCCTGTTCTGCGCCCGAATCTTTGGTCCGGTCACGGATTGGGAGTGTCTCTGCGGCAAGTACAAGCGGATGAAGCACCGCGGCGTGATCTGCGACAAGTGCGGTGTCGAAGTCACCCTGTCTAAGGTTCGCCGCGAGCGCTTGGGCCACATTGAGCTGGCCTCGCCCTGTTCGCATGTGTGGTTCTTCAAGGGCCTGCCCAGCCGAATCGGTCACTTGCTCGACATCTCGTTGCGCGACCTTGAATCCGTTCTTTACTTCGAAGCCTACGTTGTCGTCGAACCGGGCGATGCGCCGGTGAAAGAGCGCGAGGTCATCAAAGACGAAGCCAAGTTCCGTGAACTCGATCAGCAATACCGCCCCACCGGCTTCAAAGCGATGATGGGCGCGGAGGCGATCAAGGAACTTCTGAAGCGCGTGGACGTTGAGGGTCTCGGCACTGAGCTTCGCGAGAAGATGAAGACCGAGACTTCTCTGCAGAAGCGGCTCAAGTACGCCAAGCGGTTGAAGGTAGTTGAGGCCTTCCGCAAGAGCGGCAACAAGCCCCACTGGATGATTCTTGACGTCATTCCGGTCATTCCGCCGGAGTTGCGTCCCCTCGTTCCTCTCGATGGTGGCCGCTTTGCAACGTCAGATCTGAACGATCTCTATCGGCGTGTCATCAACCGCAATAACCGGTTAAAGAAGCTGATGGACCTGCACGCTCCCGAGGTCATCGTGCGCAACGAGAAGCGCATGCTGCAGGAAGCAGTCGACGCGCTCTTTGATAATGGACGCCGTGGACGCGTGCTGCGTGGCGCCAACAACCGCCCGCTCAAGTCGCTTTCCGACACACTGAAAGGCAAGCAGGGGCGCTTCCGCCAGAACCTGCTCGGCAAGCGCGTCGACTACTCGGGTCGCTCGGTGATCGTGGTCGGACCGGAGCTCAAACTGCACCAGTGCGGCTTGCCCAAGAAGATGGCTCTGGAGCTGTTCAAGCCCTTTATTTATCACCGGCTGGAACAGACCGGGCATTGCACCACGATCAAGCAAGCCAAGGAAATGGTGGAGCAGCAGGAATCGATTGTTTGGGACATCCTGGAAGAGGTAATTAAGGATCATCCGGTTCTTCTGAATCGCGCGCCAACTCTGCACCGCCTTGGTATTCAAGCTTTCGAGCCGGTGCTGGTCGAAGGTAAGGCCATCAAGATTCACCCGCTGGTCTGCACCGCCTTCAACGCGGACTTTGACGGAGACCAGATGGCAGTACATATTCCGCTGTCGCCGGAAGCACAGGTCGAAGCCAGCGTGCTGATGTTGTCTTCGCACAACATTCTCTCGCCGGCATCGGGCCAGCCGATCACCGTGCCTACGCAGGACATGGTTCTCGGTATCTACTATCTGACTAAAGCGAAGCCGGGCGCCAAGGGCGAGGGCCGCGCCTTTGCCAACATCGAAGAAGCGCTGCTGGCACGCGAGGCGGGCGAGGTCGAGACGCTCACTCCGATCCGCTTGCGATATAGCGGCGAGGTGATCGACCTGACCAGCGCGTATGACGACCAGGACGTGCTCCACACGGAACCGGTCAACGTGGAACGCGGCTACATCAACACCACCGTCGGACGCGCGATTCTTAACGAACAACTGCCCAAGGGTATGCCGTTCATCAACGGATTGCTCAAGAAGAAGGGTATTGGTCAGTTGGTGAACTACTGCTACCTGCGCTTCGGCCTCGAGACCACCGTCAAGATGCTGGACCTGGTCAAGGAACTGGGATTCCGGTACGCGACCCAGGCGGGCTTGTCGATCGGCATCGATGACATGGTCATTCCCGACAACAAGAAAACGCTGGTTAAAGATGCCGAGAAGCAGGGCGTCAGCGTTCAGCAGCAATACCTGGACGGGGCCATCACCAACGGCGAGCGCTATAACAAGGTCATCGAAATCTGGTCTGCCATCACCGAGAAAGTGGCGGACGAGATGTTCGGGGAAATGCAGAAGCGTGACAAGGAAGGCGCCCTCAACCCGATTTACGTTATGGCCGACTCCGGCGCTCGCGGATCGAAACAGCAGATTCGCCAGCTCTCCGGCATGCGCGGGCTGATGGCCAAGCCGTCGGGCGAAATCATTGAGACGCCGATCACCGCCAACTTCCGCGAAGGTCTCACCGTGTTGGAGTACTTCATCTCGACGCACGGCGCCCGTAAAGGTTTGGCCGATACGGCTCTCAAGACCGCCGACTCCGGCTATCTGACCCGCCGCTTGGTCGACGTTGCGCAAGACGTGATCATCAGCGAGTACGATTGCGGCACCGTGGACGGAATTTTCGTCTCCGGCATCGTGGAAGCGGGCGAGATCATCGAGCCGTTGCGCGACCGCATTGTAGGCCGCGTCTCACTCGAGAAGATCAAGGACTACGACGGGAACATCATCGTCGACATCAACCAGGAAATCACCGAAGAACTGGCCAGCGCCATTCAAGCAGCCGGTATCGAGCGGGTGAAGATTCGCTCAGTGCTGACCTGCGAGTCCAAGCGTGGTGTCTGCGTCATGTGCTATGGCCGGAATCTGGCCTCAGGACGCCTGGTCGAACTCGGCGAGGCTACCGGGGTCATTGCTGCCCAGTCCATCGGCGAGCCAGGCACGCAGCTCACGATGCGTACCTTCCACATCGGTGGTACGGCGTCGCGAGTCTCCGAGCAGTCTCGACTCGACGCCAAGGCTAATGGTTCGGTTCGCTTCATCAATTTGCAGACCGTGAAGTCGAAGGCCGGCGACCTGGTGGTGATGAACCGCAATGGCTCGATCGCCGTGGTCGACGACAAGGGACGCGAGCGCGAGCGTTACTCGGTTGTATATGGCGCCAAGGTCAAGGTCAATGACGGCGACGCCGTTGAACTGGGCCAGGTGCTGGTCGAGTGGGATCCGTACACGTTCGCCATCCTGACGGAAATCGGCGGAACCGTGCAGTTCAAGGACTTGCAGGAAGGGGTCACGCTGCACGAGGAAGTCGATGAGGTCACGGGCCTATCGCGTCACGTGGTAGCCGACTCTCCCGATGAGAAGCGCCAGCCGGCCATCGTCATCAAGGGCAAGGGCAGCAAGCGCTACCTGATGCCTTCACGCGCTCACCTGATGGTTGCAGACGGCGACACGGTTTATCCGGGTGACGTCTTGGCCAAGATTCCGCGTGAAACGACCAAGACCAAGGACATCACGGGCGGTCTGCCGCGCGTGGTGGAACTGTTCGAAGCCCGCAAGCCGCGCGAAACGGCGGTCATCAGCGAAATCGATGGCACCGTGAAGTTCGGCGAGGTTTCGAAGGGTCAGCGCAAGATCTACGTTGTAGCCGACAACGGCACCGAAAAGGAATACCAGGTGCCGCGCGGCGTCCACGTCAACGTGCAGGAAGGCGAGCGCATCAAGGCCGGCGAACAGCTCATGGACGGGCCGCTCAACCCGCACGACATCCTGGCTGTGCTGGGCGAGAAGGAACTCCAGGCTTACCTGGTGAACGAAATCCAGGAAGTCTATCGCCTGCAGGGTGTCAACATCTCGGACAAGCACATTGAGGTCATTGTCCGCCAGATGATGCGCTGGGTGAAGGTCGAGGACGTGGGCGACACGCAGTTCCTCCTGGAGCAGCAGGTGGACAAGTTCCGCTTCCGCGAGGAGAACGAGCGCGTGATCGCGCAGGGCGGCAAACCCGCTACCGGACGTCCTCTGTTGCTCGGCATCACCAAGGCGTCGTTGTCGACCGAGTCGTTCATCTCGGCTGCCTCCTTCCAGGAGACCACGAGAGTGCTCACCGAAGCTTCCATTCAGGGCGCGGTGGACCACCTGCGCGGCCTCAAGGAGAACGTCATTGTGGGCCGCCTGATTCCAGCCGGAACGGGAATGGAGTACTACCGCAATGTCCGCCTCTCGCCAGAAATGGAAGAGGCAGCGGCCAAGGTGCAAGAGGAAGTCTCGGCGGCGTATGAAGAGGCCGAGCGAGCCCTTGAACTCATGCGCCGTGAGGGAGAGACCGAAGAACTGACAGCTGAGTAGGGAAACTCACCACGGAGGCGCGAGCCAGGGAGAAGAAGCAGTTTGAGCTGCGGTCTCCTTGTCTCAGCGTTTCCGTGGGATTTCAGCCAAGGTGACGGCGAGCTTTGCGCGTAACAGGTACCACGTACTCAGAGGACTACGCCGAAGAAAGCGTGACCGCCGTTTTTCCGTGATGGACCTGGCTGAGAATCAGGCTTCCGACCCTATGCACGCCAATCCAGAGGACCTGAATGCCCCATTGGCCAGCGCCCCTGCGCGTTCGGGGGCTTTCGAATCTATACCTGAAGGTCCCGTTCTTCGTTTTTTCCGCTTTCTCTGGCTCGCGGTGTGGCGATCCTTCCAGCATGATGCGTTTGCTGTCGCCAAAGCGTCTGCCTATTCATCGATTCTGACTTTCTTTCCCGCCCTACTGGTGGTTGGGTCCGTGCTTGCCACCTCGCGACGTACCGGAGCTTATGCTCGCGAGATTTCTTACGCCCTCGGCAAAATTCTTCCGGCAGGAACAGCGACTGCCCTGGCGTATCTCAAAGGCACTACGCAACGTCCAGTTGGGCTCCTGGTCACAACGTCTCTGCTGACAGTCTGGACCGCCTCCGGCGTCATGATCTCCTGGATGGAGGGGTTCCGAAACGCGTACCAACTCCCAAAGACCTGGGGACTGCTGAAAGAGCGACTGATCGCTTTTGCCCTCGTGATTCTGGCCGGAATCCCGATGACGTTCTCCACCATACTCGTGGCCTTCGGCAGCCGCATCGAAACCCGCATTCTGTTCCATCTTGATCGTGAATTTGGTTTTTACGTTCTGCTGATGTGGATCGCAATCCGCTGGCTGATTGCAATCCTTACCAGCATCGCGGTAATTGCCCTGATTTATCACAACGGGGTTCCGCGAACGCAACCCTGGCACAGCGTACTGCCGGGCGCCACGTTGGCCACGGGTATGTGGTTTGGCGCCACTTTGCTGTTCGGTTGGTATTTGAACCGCTACGCGGATTACAGCATTATCTACGGTTCACTCGGCGCCGGGATCGCCTTGCTGGTGTGGATGTACATGATCTCGCTCATCATCCTGGTGGGAGCCGAGTTCAATGCCATGCTATTTCCGCGATCCATGCTGGGCCGGGAGTTGGTTGCCGCGGGTTAACATGGTCCACACCAAATTCGATCTCGTTGCTGCCGATATCGTGGACGCCGACGCTTCCATCATTGTGGACCTGGCGCTGGAAGGGGCGCTGGGTGCGCCGCAGCGACGCGCTAAGATCATCGGTACCATCGGGCCGGCCTCGAATTCTGAGTCCGTGATGCGCGACTTGCTGCGGCTGGGCATGGATGTAGCGCGCCTGAATTTCTCGCACGGAACTCACGCCGAGCATGCCCGCGCCATCAAGCGGCTTCGCCACGCCGCGCAGCAGGAAGGCCGGCCTGTCTGCATCCTGCAGGACCTGCAGGGGCCGAAAATTCGCACTGGCCGGCTCAAAGGCGGGAAATCCGTGCTGCTGCCGGAAGGCGAGCACCTGGTGATTACTCCGCGCGATATCCCAGGCACGGAGAACGTGATTTCCACCACGTTTCAAACCTTGGCCAATGAGGTCGAGGTGGGTTCTCGCATTTTGCTGGCCGATGGCCTCATTGAACTTCGTGTCAGCCGTATTGACGGAGAAGATGTGGAATGCGAGGTGATCAACGGCGGACTGCTTGGCGAGCACAAAGGCATCAACTTGCCGGACGCCGTTCTGAGCTTACCTTCCCTGACCGACAAAGACCGCCAGGACCTGGAGTTCGGCCTGAAGCACGGCGTGGACATGGTTGCGCTTTCGTTCGTACGCTCGGCAGCGGATGTGCGCGCCCTTCGGCAAGTTGTCAGCGATCTCGGGGGCAATGTTCAAATCGTTGCCAAGCTGGAAAAGCCGCAAGCCCTCGACGATCTCGACGACATCATGGAGGCGAGTGACGCGGTGATGGTCGCGCGGGGCGATCTGGGCGTGGAACTGCCGCCAGAGAAGGTTCCAGTCATTCAAAAGCATATTATTCGCACGGCCGCGGAGTGGCGGAAACCTGTGATCACCGCCACTCAGATGCTGGAATCGATGGTCGAAAACCCGCGTCCCACGCGTGCCGAGGCCAGTGATGTGGCGAATGCCATCTTCGACGGCAGCGATGCGGTGATGCTCTCGGCGGAAACAGCCAGCGGCAAATATCCGCGCGAAGCAGTTGCCATCATGGGCCGCATTATAGTAGAGGCTGAGCGGAACTCGCGTGAAGAGACCGCACTGCGGCGCAGGCGAAACACGCACCGGCTTTCGATTGCGGAGACCATCTGCGAATCCATGGCGCATGCGGCGGAGGACCTAGACATGGCTGCTATTGCCGTATTCACCGAAAGCGGCAATACCGCGCGCCTCATCTCCAAATACCGGCCGAAGGCTGAAATTTTCGCTTTCAGCCAGGCCCGCCCAGTCTGTAACCGCATGAACCTGCTGTGGGGCGTTCACCCGATGTGCCACTCGCAAGCGCGTTCCGCCGAAGAGATGGTCGCCATCGCGGAGTCCGAGTTACTCCGTCAGGGCAAAATCAAGCCGGGCGATGTGATGGGGGTAGTCGCTGGTACGCAGCTTGCATCCGGGTCCACGAATTTCATGCGGCTGCATGTCGCCCTGAACGGCGGAGCTGAAAAAATGCCCGTTAAAGGCCGCCTCCGGCGGAAGAAGATATAGTGCGCGAGATTGGGGATCGTCGTGTCCATTGCTCCTTCGGCTTCACGATTTGAGGATACGGCCTGCGATCCTCCAGTGCGCGGGTTTCTGCACTCACCTGAATGTCCACCCCGCGATTGCCTCGTCCTTACGCATGGTGCGGGATCGAATGCACAGGCCCCGCTTCTGATCGCCCTGGCAACTAAGTTTGCCGAAGCAGGGTTCACTGTCCTCCGCTGCGATCTACCCTACCGGCAACAACGATCCTTTGGTCCCCCGCGTCCCGGAGACGCCGCTCGCGACCGCGACGGATTGCGCAACGCCGTTTCCGCCCTGCGGAACCTTGTGAGCGGCCGGGTATTCCTGGGAGGCCATTCCTATGGGGGCCGCCAATCCTCGATGCTTGCGGCCGACGATGACAAACTGGTTTCCGGCCTTCTGCTAACGTCGTATCCCCTGCACCCGCCCGCGCGGCGAGAGCAAGTGCGAGTGCAGCATTTTCCAAACTTGAGTGCGCCGGTTGTTTTCGTGCACGGCACGCGCGATCCGTTTGCGTCGATCGAGGAGTTGGAAGCCGCGCGCAAGCTAATCCCAGGCAGGACGAAATTGCTGGCGGTTGAGGGCGTAGGCCACGATCTGGGATTTTCGAGAAAAGTTGCTCCGAGCGTGGCAGACCTGCCCAAAAGAGTGCTGGAAGTATTTCTCGATCTAATTCATTCAATCTGATCTCTTGCTGCGCACGGGCTTGTGTGGAGATGGGCGTCCTTGCCCGTCCGGGGGAGCGAAGCTCCGCTCTATTTTCGATGTGCAGGTTAGCAGGGATCAGGCGGGATGAGCTAATTCACCCAACCCGATTTTCCATGTCCATCCTTCTTATCATCCGGCGGAAGGTAGTTGCCGTACTCGTCGAAGCGGCCGGGGGTTTCGCCCTGCTTGCGCATATAGACCTCGAATTTACGAGCGGCTCGTTTCCGCTTGGTGCGGTAGTAGTCATTGCGCATGCGGTAATAGCGCTCCTCCGCAGCGAAGAGCAGCCCCCGGCGAGGCAAAAACTTGATATAGAGGAATCCGAACAGCAGTCCGCCCAGATGAGCAAAATTGGCTATGCCGCCTTGCGAAGGCTGGAATGTCGCGATGACCACGATAAAGATCAGGATCGCGACCATGTACTTGGCCTTCATCATGAAGGGCAGCGGAAACATGAAGATTTCGCGGTCGCCGTACAGCATCCCAAACGCGATCAAGCAGCCGTAGATTCCGCCGGAAGCGCCTACCGTGGTGGTCGCGGGAGTGACTCCAGGAAGAGGCGAATACGCAACTGCGATAGTTGTCAGAGCGGAGCCAATCACACAAAAAAAGTAAAACTCGAGGAACTGTTTCGATCCCCAATCCTGTTCCTGCTGCGAGCCGAACATCCAAAGCGTGAGCATATTGACCAGCAGGTGCATCAGGCCGGCATGTAAGAAAGAATACGTCACCAGCTGCCAGATCATGCCGTGAGCCACAAACAGCGGTACGAGTCCAAAGTAGTGGACCAGGTACCACACAGCGTTTGGCGCGACCGCTCCCAGAATCACTTGGAGAAGGTAGACTCCGGCGCAGATGAGGATAATCCGCTTCACCCAGCGGGTGAACGGGGGAAAACTCAACGACAGTGTGCGTCCGCGGTACATGCAAGCGGTGGATCGCTATTAATGGAGATACTGGCTAGTTCGGCTATTCCATTACACGCTGCCAAACCAAGCAGAGAGAATCAACAATAAGAATACCGCAGTCTCGGAGATGTGTCGCGCCACCCGGGGCTAGATTAAACATTGCTATGCCTTCGAGGCATTGGGTAGCGGGTGCTACAAGGCGACACTGCGTAGCACGCTAGACGATTTCCACGTTGGCGTAGTGACCGGAAGCGGATGCTATCTTGCGGTCGCAGGTGAGCAGAGGCGCGCCGAGCACCTCGGCAAGCGCGACGTATACCGCATCGTAGGCAGTGAGGGTTGCACGCAATTCCCAAACACGCGGAATCAAAAAATCGTGTGGATAACGTCTGAGCGGCATGTCACTGAGATCCTCGAGTGCTTCTTGCCCTCGATGTGCAGTAATAGTCTTATCTCGGACGTAGCGTCGCAGCACCTGAGCCACTTCGACCTCGAGCAGATGAGGCGCATGGAGCGTTTCGGAAGTGGAAAAAATACGGCCATCGATCTTGATCCCGGCAGGCGATTGAAAAAGCCACTCGATAGCCGCTGATGCATCCAGAACAATCACCGCCCGTCTCGCTCCCTGCGTACGGCTTCGGCGGGCGATATAGCGCCTGCCACTCGAGAGCGTTGGCGCAATCGCTCCCGCAGTTCCGCGATCGTAGGTCGCTCGGCAACTTGGCGAATCTCAGCCAGAAGGAAGTCCGACAGGGACATTCCTGATAGAGCTGCCTGAGCCTTCAAAGCGCGGTGAAGGCTGTCGGGAACGTTGCGAACCTGGATCATTCGGGACATGCGCTGAGCATAAAAACATGCGCAGAACATGTCAATAGAGAGTTCACCACTGGCAAACAAAATTGCATTGTTAAGGGGGTGCATCACCGTGGGCTGCGGTGCCAAAGTGGAACATCCTTACATCGCCAGCGGACTCAGCGCTCCGGCGTCGGCACCACGGGCAAACTTCTATGGCCCTGCGCATCGACGGCCCGCACGGCAAAGATCACGTTGTCCTTCGAAAGCTTCAAGGCGGTGCGGGTTACGTTGCCAACGCTTTGTGCATGTTCCCAAAACGGGCTGCTGGTCGCGCGCCATAAAACTTCGTAATCGGTTGCCCGGCCGCCCGGCGAGGCTTCCCATATGATCGTGGAATCGTTCTCCAACTCCTTGGTCACCATCTGCACATTCGCCGGAGGCGCGGGGGCAGAGGCCAATGAGGCCAGTGTCGCTGCATTCACCTGGGCCACGTGGGCCACGTAATCGAAATCTACGAATTTCGGCAGATCTCCGTATTCAATTCCTTTTTCGGTTCGAACATTCTGATGTTGCCGGTCAAAGTTTTCCCGGTACTCGGTAAAGCGCACGGCAGCAAATCCCTGTTGATTAAAAGAATAGTGATCTCCGCCACGCAGATATCGATCAAGCCGGAAGACGAGTAGCGGATGCACCGCCGTGTCATAGGTTCGGCTGACCTCGGCGATGTAGCGGGCCAACTCGCGGGAAGAGGAATCATTCTCGCCGCCGAGGCCACGGATCATTCGAATCTGCTTCTCGGTAGCCGCAACTGGAACGCCCTCGGAAAAAACACGAACCACGCTGGTGTCCTGTTTCGGATCGCGATTTCCACCAACGATATCGTTATTCAGGACTGCTTCTAGTTGCCAACCTTGTTGCTTTGCCATGTGCGCGAAATGCTGGCTGCCATTCAGACCTTGTTCCTCCCCGGCGACGGTAAGAAAAATGATTGTCGCCGGAAATTTGTGCTTGCTCAGCACGCGAGCGCACTCGAGGCTTACTGCTGTGCCGCTGCCATCATCGTTCGCTCCGGGCGCGGCACCGTTTACGTCGAAGGTGTCGCTGTTGCGCGAATCATAGTGGCCCGTGACTAACACGATGCGCTTCGACTCGACTGGATCAGTCCCCTTCAGAACCGCGTAAACATTGGTGATCTGCGTGGGTTTCGGAATGCGATCGGCCGGGGCTTCGGTAAAGGAATCGACTTTCACGTCAAGGCATCCGCCGCAGTCCTTCGAGTAGCGTTCGAATTCCGACTTGATCCATTCGCGCGCCGCCCCGATCCCATGCCCCGCGGCAATGGACGCCGGATCCTGCGCGGAAAGCGTGAGCCTGGTGCCAAAGCTCACCAACTTGTCGATGTTGGCGCGAATCTTGTCGGCAGAAACATCCTTCAACGCCGCTGCAATTTGTGCATCCGCTGGTCCGGCATTAATTGAGGTTGATGCAAGCGCGCCACTCTGGGCGCGCACAGCTAACGCGCTTGCGAGCGACAGCATCAGACAAGCAAAAAGCAATACAACCCAAACGCGAATTGATGGCATAGAAATTACCAGGGCTGAAGAGGATTTCTCCTCAACCGGCCGTGCCAAACCAAAAAGGAGCCTGGGCACTTGACCTCGTGCCGGGAGAGAATCTAAATATTAGCAGGGGCATCGCAAGAACGGAGGAACTATGGTTGCCTGTCCTGAGTGTGAAAACAATCTTGATATCGAAGAAGACGAGGTCGATGAGGGCGAAATCGTTTCCTGCCCGGAATGCGGCTCTGACTTCGAGATAATCACGACCAATCCTATCGAGCTCAAACCAGTCGAGGAAGAGGAGTTCGAGGACGAGGAAGAAGAGGAAACCGAAGACGGTGACTACTCTTAAACTGCGCCGTGCTAGTTCCCCCTTCTCTTCTGCCTTTCTTCGATTCTTTTTTCTGCTTCTCCCCTGGTATTTCTTGATTGCGACCTCTCCCGCTCTGGCCGCCAGCGGCTCTGGGCAAAAGAAGGCTGAAAAGCCCTATGCGCTGATCTACGGAACGGTCTACGGTCCTGACGATCACACCGTGTACGGGGTGCGAGTGCGGATTCGGCGCTCCGACCAGAAAAAAGCTAAATGGGAGCTCTATTCGGACCACGCCGGTGAGTTTGCCCAGCGCGTTCCCGCAGGCAAAGCGGACTACATCGTCTGGGCGGATTTAAAGGGTAGTAAGGGTAATAAAATCAGTAGCTTACAAGATGGAGAACCGGTCACTGTACACATTGAAAATGACGAGCGGGCGGATATCAGCCTGCATCTAAAGTAGTAGAGTTGCTGGTTGGGGTACACGGGAGGACGCTATGAAAAGGACATCGGTTGTAGCCTTGCTGCTGCTGCTGATCGGCCTGGTAGCCGCTGCTGAACCCTATCGCGACAAGAAGGACAACTCGGCGGGGCGATTGCTGACGGGTAAAGTCTACAATCGGCACGACAACCCGCTGCCTGGTTCCGTCGTGTATCTCACGAACACTCGCACCCACACAATTAAGACTTACATTGTGGGACAGGATGGGGCTTATCGATTTCCCGCCCTCTCGCCCGACATCGACTACGAGGTGTACGCGCAGCTGAACGGCCGGCGGAGCGATACCAAGACTGCAAGCCAATTCGATAACCGCTCTGTCATCAATATCGATTTGCGCATTGACACAAAATAGCTCGCGGCCGCTTTCTGTGCTGGCCGTTCCCTGTATTTCATTCATAATTTCTTGCTCTAGCCCGCACTTTTGAGTAGCATCTTGCGGGCATTCCAGCTATGTCGAGCAATTCCGATCCAAGCGGTGCGCTGGCCTTGGGCGTCATTGTTGGCCTGTGGACGTTTATCAAGGGCTTTCGCGTCTATCGCGAATACAAGGTAGTCGAAGACACTCCGGAGATCCACATCCGCAGCGTGCCGATGGGGCTCGTTCGAGTACGGGGGAAAGCTGCGCTCGATCAACCGATTCTTAGCCCTCTCAGCAAAACCCCATGTTGTTTCTATAAAGTTGAAATCGAGCACTGGAAAACGGAGAAAGGGAGTGGCAGCTGGTCTCACCTGCGCACGGACACGGATGGGGCCAAGTTCTACCTCTGCGATGACACCGGAAAATTAGTGGTCGATGCGCAGCGCGCCGAGCTGGACCTGCCACAAACCGCACAACGTGTAGTTGATTCCCAGAAGCCGAGTTCGGGCATGCCGGGCGCCACAGACAGCGAGTTGCTGGAATATGTGAACTACTCGGGCGTTCACAAATTTGCTTCCTTTATCGAGCACCGGCTCGAGAACAAGGGTCCAGTGGATGACCCGAAGCGCGAACAGGCACGACAGACTCTGCTGGCCATGGTCCAATCTGTCCCCAATGTGGCGCACGGAGGCAGTGTGAAGCTCGACCTTGTGGAGAAGATGATGTCTCTAGCGCCGCTCAAGGACGCCGCGGACGGGGAAAAACGGCAGCAAGCCTTCGCGCACATCCAGACGTTAGCGCAATCCGGCGAACTACACATCCCGAATTTCGGCGTCGGGGCGGCAAGTGGCCGTTATCGTTTGAAGGAATACCTGGTTGTTCCCGGCCAGGAGTACAACCTGACGGGCACATGTACGGAAAACCCAGAGGCGCACGGACCCGATGACCGCAACATGATCTGTAAGGGCCAGCATGAGAGCACGTTTCTGATTTCCTCGAAAACAGAGGTGGAAACCGAAAAGAGCCTGCGTAAGTCTGCTTTTTTGAAAGTATTCGGTGGCGCGGCGCTGGCGCTCATCTGCCTGACCCTGTTGCTGATCCATTTGAAGCTGTTTTAGAACGTTGCGGAGCTTTGCCTCGGCGAACAGGCGAGGGCGGCTGCCTTAGGCGCTTGCGAGCAATGTCTGGCTTAAAACCACTTCAGAATTCGATTGCAAAATTCCAGAATGCCCCTAAGCTGAGGGTCGGCAGTGATTGCCGCTCGCGGAGATAGGCATGGTTATTGTCACTGGTCTACTCATTGTCCTGATTATTGTCGGCGTGCTGGCATACACCATCATCATCTACAACGAACTGGTTCGGCTGCGGAATGACAATGACCGCGCGTGGGCGAACATTGATGTTCTGCTTAAACAGCGTCACGATGAGATTCCCAATCTCGTGGAAACGGTAAAGGGTTATATGCAGCACGAGCGGCAAACGCTTGAGGCTGTCACTCAGGCCCGTACTGCCGCCGTCAGCGCAGCCACAATCGGCCAGAAAGCGCAGGCTGATCTCCTGCTGACCGGGGCGCTGCGAGGCTTGTTTGCGGTAGCGGAAAATTACCCCCAACTCAAAGCCAATGAGAATTTCCTCAAGTTACAGAACCGCATCTCGGAACTCGAAGAGCGAATCGCCGACCGCCGGGAGTTCTTCAATGACGACGTCAACACCTACAACACGCGTATTCGCCAGATTCCCGACGTTTTTCTTGCCTCTCTCATGAACTTGAAGCCGCGGGAGATGTTCAAGGTCTCCGATGATGAGCGGCGGGCCATCGAAGTCAAATTTTCCGCACCTCAGCAGTCCGCCGGCGCCTCCTAAACCCGTATGGCGCGGACATTCTTGTCCGCGACTAACCTTTCCCGAATCGCTTGCGCTATATCTGTCATCTCATTTCTTTCGGGCGATAGGAATCTTCTCTGCACCGATTGTCTTCACTGAATTCCATATCAGGAGAACTCATGCCCAAGATGAAAGCTATGCAGGTCAGCAAAGCGGGAGCGCCATTTGAAGCGGTGGAACGCGACATACCTCAACCGGGCCGCCGGGAGGTTCGCATCAAGGTCGAGGCCTGCGGAATCTGTCACAGCGACGTCCTGGTCAAGGAAGGGTATTGGCCGGGAATTCAGTATCCGCGCGTGCCTGGCCATGAGGTCGCGGGACGGATCGACGCCGTTGGCCCGGAAGTTACGTTGTGGAAGCAGGGTCAGCGGGTGGGCGTCGGCTGGCATGGCGGCCACTGCTTCCGCTGCGAGAACTGTCGACGCGGCGATTTCGTCCTTTGCCAGAAC
This sequence comes from Terriglobales bacterium, assembly GCA_035691825.1. Taxonomy (GTDB): domain Bacteria; phylum Acidobacteriota; class Terriglobia; order Terriglobales; family Acidobacteriaceae; genus Gp1-AA122. The sequence continues at coordinate 23,409 of DASSIO010000066.1, forward strand.
GGCAAGATTACCGGGATCACCATGGACGGCGGCTACGCGGAATACATGATCGCTCCGGAAGAAGCTGTTGCCGCAATTCCTGATGAACTTCCCGCCGAGGAAGCGGCCCCGCTGCTGTGCGCGGGTATCACGGTCTACAATTCCCTGCGAAATTCAGGAGCGCGCGCCGGCGACCTGGTAGCTGTGCAGGGCATTGGCGGCCTCGGCCACCTCGGCGTTCAGTACGCGCGGCAAATGGGATTTCGAACCGTAGCCCTTGGGCGCAGTAAGGACAAGGCGCCTCTCGCCACCAAGCTGGGAGCGAACCATTACATCGATACAGCCAGCGGTAATGCTGCGGCTGAACTGATGAAACTGGGTGGCGCGAAGGTGATCCTGGCGACGGCGCCCGATGCAAAATCGATTTCGCCCCTGACCCAAGGGTTGGCGGCGAATGGCAAGCTCCTGGTTGTAGCCGCGCCGAGTGAGCCGCTGGTCATCAGCGCATTGGACCTCATTGGTGGCAGACGGTCCGTGCAGGGCTGGCCATCGGGTTCCGCCAAGGATTCCGAAGACACCTTGAACTTCAGCGCCAGCAGCGGAGTACGGCCGGTTATCGAACGCTATCCCTTGGACAAAGCGTCAGAGGCCTACGAGCGGATGATCACCGGCAAGGCTCGCTTCCGCATAGTGCTGACCGTAAGTAACTGAAAACAGACTACTTGCTTTCTCTAATGCTCGCGCGACGGGCCTGTGCCCGTCCTGGAACAATTCACAACTTTTTACGTCTTTTTACTACCGCTTAACACCTATCCTGGCTGGTTGCACTATGTTGATGCTGTCAAGGCGGGAGATTTGATGTGGTGAGTCTCAGACAAAGACTTGGACGGCGATGGGACGAGCGGACGAAGCTACTGCTCACGCTCGAATTGGCAGTCATGCTGCCTGCCGCCGTGCTGATTATCCTGAGCGTTCACCATCTCAATTCCATTCAGCGGGACCGCGCCGTCGAAGCTGCCATTCAGCGGGATTTTAGTCAGGTACTGATCATTTCCGAAAAGCAGATCAATCATAGAGCTTATGACCTGATCGACGACGTTCGCAGTCAAATTCCTTCCCCGGGAAACGCCTGCGCTCCCACTCTCGACAAGATTCTTGCGGCTCACCCCTACGTAGCGCACATATTTCTCTACGATCCTGAGCGTGGCTGGACCTTTCGGTCCCAGCCCTCGCGTTTGAAAGATGACTCATTCCGGGAGGAAGCGGAAGGCATTTCCAAAATGGGTCAGACCTGGCTCAGCATGGACTACGAGGATATCGTCAAGAGCTTGCGAAAGAAGGAAAAGGTCAGCGGCACTCCGTACACGTGCGAGAACAACTGGGCTCCGCGCGGGGACAAGCATCTCTATCAATCCTATTCCATCTTCCTTACGAAGGGGGACTCCGAGGATAAGCCTGCCATTGCCGGAGTAGTTTTCGACGCCGAATACCTGCGTGATCACTTTTTTCCTGAAATGCTGGAGTCGGTAATGAGTCACAACATTGCCGAATCACCAGGCGATGTGACCCATGCGGCGATCATGATTCACCCCAGAATGGAATCGACACCTTTGTTCGCTTCGGCGGAGTGGGATGGTGGCGAGCCGGAGGTCGAACGGAATTTTGAAGGCGCGTTTCCGGGCCTTGTGCTGGCCATCAAGATGCACGGCACGACATTGAAAGCCATCAGCGACCGTTTCGTTCGGATGAGCTTCATCATTCTGGGCGGACTTTCTTTGTTATTGGCGGGCGGGCTGTGGCTCACCTATCACAACGTGAGCAAGGAACTCGCGCTGGCGCGCCTGAAATCCGATTTCGTTTCCAATGTTTCCCACGAATTGCGCACTCCTCTCTCGCTGATCCGGCTTTATGCGGAAACACTGGAGATGGGCCGGCTCAAGACCACGGAAAAATGCCAGGAGTACTACCAGATCATCCGCAAGGAGAGCGAGCGCCTGACGGCGTTGATCAACAACATCCTGGATTTTTCCAGGATCGAAGCGGGCCGCAAAGAGTATGACTTCCGCGATACCGATCTGCGCGAACTGGTAGAGAACACGCTGGAATCTTACCGGTATCAGATCGAGCAACATGGTTTCACCTTGGAGGAGAAAATTGATCCAGTTCCGGCCATACGTATCGATCGCGAGGCTATTGCCCGCTCGCTGGTGAATCTGGTCAACAACGCCCTTAAGTATTCTCAGGACCGGAAATTCATCGGAGTGAACTTGTTTCGGGAGAACGGGTCGGTGAAGCTGGAGGTCATCGACCACGGGATCGGGATACCGGTTCGCGAGCAGGAAAGAATCTTTGAGAAGTTTTACCGCGTGGGCGATCCCCTTGTCCATAACACCAAGGGAAGCGGCTTGGGCTTGTCGCTGGTCAGACATATTGCCCACGCACATGGGGGCGAGGTTTCCGTCGACAGCGCCCCCGGGCAAGGCAGCAAGTTCACAATCGAACTACCGTTGCAGCAGGCGGCAAACAACAAACAGGCAGCAGCAGTGAGCAGCTAACGGCGCTAGAAGCGGTTCATCCCAGGCAAGCGGAGATGGCAGGCAATGCCCAAGATCCTGATTGTTGAAGACGAGCCCAATATGGTGGCCGGCCTTCGCGACAATTTTGAGTTCGAAGGCTATCAGGTGCTGACCGCGCTAGATGGAGTCTCTGGGTTGGAGCGCGCGCTCGCTGACTCGCCTGATCTGGTGCTGCTCGACGTCATGATGCCGCGCATGAGCGGTCTTGATGTTTGCAAGCAACTCAAATCCAAACGGCCTTCTGTGCCCATCATCATGCTTACTGCCCGTGGGCAGGAGGTCGACAAAGTCGTTGGCCTGGAACTAGGCGCGGATGACTACGTTACGAAGCCTTTTTCCATCCGCGAATTGCTGGCCCGGGTGAAAGCGGTGCTACGCCGCGCCGGCAATATCCCTCAGGATAAAGATCGCTACAAATTTGCCGATGTAGAAGTCAACTTCCGCAGTTGCCAGGTCCTGAAGAAGGGCAAGCAGATGGAGTTCTCCAGCAAAGAATTCGAACTGCTTCGGTACTTCTTATCGCACGCTGGAGAGGCGCTCAGCCGCGATCGCCTGCTGGAAGATGTTTGGGGCTACGATCGCTTTCCCACAACGCGAACCGTCGACGCGCACATCGTTCGTTTGCGTCAGAAACTGGAACCCAAGCCGGAAGACCCGCATTACTTCCTCACCGTTCACGGAGTCGGATACAAGTTTGTCGGGTAACGGAGCAGAGGCCGTGTTTGTGTCAGAGTTAACTAAAACTCGTGCGGTAATGGGATTGCCGAAGCCGGTAGCTTTTTCCGCCGTAAGTGGGATGGCGTCTCCATCGCGGAAAGCCCGCCCCGATGACAGTGTTCTCGTCGAGCGGGCACAACAGGGCGATACAGCTGCTTTCGAAGAACTGGTTAAGAACTATGATCGGACGGTATTACGCCTGGCTCTGCACTTAACCGATTCGCCGGATGATGCGCAGGACATCTATCAAGAAGCGTTTCTCCGCGCCTACTGCAATCTCGATCGTTTCCGCTTTGAATGTTCCTTCTACACGTGGATTTACCGGATTGTCACGAATCTCTGCTTCGACCACCTTCGCAAGAAACAACTGCGAGATCGCTATGCCTACGCTGAGCCTTATTCGTCGGACGGAGATGACCGCGAAGATGGAGTACTGGAGCGAGCGGCTGACCAGCGAGCCGGCACCAGCCCCGAGCGCGCCTTATTAAGCCAGGAGTTGCGCGAGCGGATTGGCTGGGCCTTGGGCCGGCTTTCGCCTCGCGAGCGCGTCGTTTTCGAGTTGAAGCACTACCAGGGTCTCAAGCTTCAGACCGTCGCCGACATCCTGAACACCACTGAGAACACGATTAAGAACACTCTGTTTCGGGCGACGCAGAAGCTTCGCGCCGAATTGGTCGAATTGCGCTAGCACCCACAGTCACAGCCTCTTCACATCAGTAGTCTCGAAGTCTGAGTAAGTGCAGGAGAAAGACCCGGCCGATGTCAGCTCGGGGAAAGCATTCGTAAGTTCGTAATAAGGACGGGAGAGTCACATATGAAGTCGAACCGCAAATTGGCATTGGCACTTCTGACGGGCATTGCCATAGGCATAGCCGGCGCGTTGAGTATTCATGCTCAACAAGTCAAGCCCGCACCCGGCTACATCATCGGGGAAGTAGAGCTGAAACCCGGCGCTGACACCGAGGCCCTCAAGCAATATGGGGAGAAGGTACCGGAGACACTGGCGCCATTTAACCACCAATACCTTATTCGGCGCGGCAAGACCGTATCTCTCGAAGGCGAACCGCCGAAGACCATCATCGTGATCGCATTCGATAGCGTGGAGCAGGCACAAGCCTGGTACAACTCTCCCGCCTACAACGCGATCAAGCCACTTCGCCAGAACTCCACAAACAGCCGGCTATTCATTGCCGAAGGCATGACGCCGAAATAGCAGCACTGATTTGCGCCAATGATCGCTCCTGCTCCGGGCGAGCTTCCAACTTCCGCGACTCGAGCTGATACGCGGTAAGCCAAGCGGCGTCTGCTTGATTGGCCCTAGCTCCTGCAATGCGCCCTGGTGATCGTTTGCGTCCGCGCAGTTCACCAGCACTTCTGTTCCGCGGCAGACTGGGGCCGGAGCTTATTGTTCGCTGGGACGGCGTCTCAGACCCCGCCAACTGCTCTGAATCTGAGTACCGCGATCTTGTTTCCCGCAGCCAAAGATGTCTGTGTCTTTTGCATCGTAAGGGTTTCTAAAACTAAATGATGGAGGAGTGAATTCATGAAAAGAGAAACTCGCGACAACTTATTGAAGGCATTACTGGGAACCGGGCTTTACATGCTGGACCCCTTGCGCGAGCGTCTGGCCGACAGAATCAACGACGTAACCAGCAAAGCTCAAGACACCTATGACGACGCAGTTGATCGGGTGAGCGATATCAGTGACCGGTTGCGCGGGCGCAGCGGACCGAGCCGCCTAACCTGGATGCTGTTGGGCGTTGGCATCGGAGTTGGCGTTGGCATGCTGCTCGCTCCTGTCAGTGGCGAGGAAGCCCGCTCCACGCTTTCGGATAAGGTTCAGGACATCGGTGGCCGCGTCCGGGAGCGCTTCGGCAGTGAGCAGGGTGGGGCAACCGGAACCCAGGGCATCTGATGAGCTTCGTATTACGAATCTCCGCGTTAACTCTTGTAGCGGCGGGCGTGCTGGCATGGGGGCAATCCCAAAGCCAGCAGCCGCAACCGCCGGATCCCACGGCGCAGGCACCGGCGACCCATGCGCCTCCCGCGAGGCAGAGTTCCAACCATAACGCGGCTCCCGCAGCCTCCGCCGACCAATATGTCGGAGAGATTATTCTTGCGAATGGCAAATACTTCCTGCGCAGCGGTGACGCGCAGTACAAGCTGGACGACCAGGCGAAAGTCAAACAGTTCGCCGGCCAAACCGTGCAGGTTACCGGCACGCTCGATGACAAGAACCTTCTGCACGTGAGCCAGATCAAGGTCCACTAATTCCCTGCCCCAAGGGGGGTGGGCACGGACGGTCCGTGGGACAGCGGTTGGTGTGGGGCGGGCGTTTTCGTGTGGGGACGGCCGCCTTGGCCGTCCGGTGGAGCGAAGCTCCACAAATGACCCTGCGAGAAGCAACCATGTGGCGGACGGAACAAGCTACCCGCCGTGTTACACTGCCGCGTTCTATAGGAGCCGCCCATGCCTTCCTTGTTGCGGCTGGTCCGCAGCTGTGAACTCGCGCTCGTACTATTCCTTTCTGCAATCGCATTCGCCCAAGCCCCATCCCAACTCAGCCCGGAGCTTACGCAGAAGATCGATGAAGCTGTACACAGCGTACTTGCCCAGACCGGCGTTCCCAGCGCCTCAATCGCTATCGTGAAGGACAGCCGCATTGCGTATCTGCAGGCCTACGGCGATGCACGCCTCGAGCCACGCACTCCGGCGCGGCCCACGATGCGCTATAGCGTCGGATCGATCAGCAAGCAGTTCACCGCGGCAGCGATTCTGCTCCTGCAGGAGGATGGCAAGCTCTCGCTGGACGACAAAGTCGCAAAATTCATTCCTGATCTGACTCGTGCCAGTGAAGTCTCCATTCGCCAGCTGCTTTCCCATACCTCCGGCTACCAGGACTATTGGCCGCAGGACTATGTCATGCCGGGCATGCTCAAGCCTACGACCGCGGAAAACATTATGAATACCTGGGCCCGCAAGCCGCTCGACTTTGATCCCGGCACCAAATGGCAGTACAGCAACACCAATTATGTGATTGCCGGCGCGATCATAGAGAAGGTCAGCGGCACGGGCCTGCTGGATTTTCTGCAGAAGCGCGTGTTCACGCCTCTTAACATGAAAAGCGTTGCGAACACGGACCAACAGAAATTGGGAGACACCGACCCGACGGGTTATATGCGTTATGGTCTCGGCTCGCTGCGTCCTGCTCCCAAGGAAGGCTCGGGCTGGCTATTTGCCGCCGGAGAGCTGGCCATGCCCGCTGAAGACCTCGCGAAGTGGGACATCTCGGTGATGGATGAGAAGCTGCTGAAACCTGCATCCTACGCGGAATTCGAACGCGAAGTCGTCTTGAAGAATGGAGTCGGAACACAATATGGCCTGGGCACATACGTGCGCGCGCAGGGCGGACAGCGCATCTTGTCGCACAGCGGAGAAGTGTCGGGATTCGTTTCCCAGAACGTGGTGTTTCCCGACGACCACGCCGCCATCGTCGTGTTCACCAACCAGGACGCTGCTCCTGCCGCGGATTTGATCGCAAGACGAATCCAACCCATGCTGCTGGAGGTAAACGACCCCGCCACACCCGCGCGGCTTGAGCAGGCGAAGAAGATCTTTGCTGGATTGCAGCACGGAACCATTGATCGCTCCCTGTTCACCGACAATGCCAATTTTTATTTCAGCGATCAGGCTCTGAAGGACTTTGCAGCGGGACTTGCGCCCCTGGGCACGCCCCAGTCGTTTGTTCCCGTCAATGAGCTCCTGCGTGGAGGTATGGTGGAGCGCTTCTACCAGGTCAAATTCCCGCAGAGAACCTTGCGCGTGTGGACGTTCGAGATGCCGGACGGGAAGTTGGAGCAGTACCAGGTAGCGCCGGAGTAGGCTCCAGCTCGGGAGAATAGTGTTTTTCAGAATTGATTAAGGCGTCCAGCTTGGTGCATTACAGGCTCATGGCAACGTTAACCAGGCAGTCTCGGGATGGCAACCTGTCAATTCGGCCGCTCCGAGAGTGGATGAACCGCGCAATCTCAGTTGCCCCAAACCGCGGAAGCATTCGCTAATATACAGCTAAGAGTCACCAGAGCCAGAACTATCGTCAGTATCAACATTTTCATAGCTGTATCCACTCGCCTTTTGAACGCGTCCTACCTCTGCTGTGGCAATAAAAAGGGGCAGCACAGCGATCAGGGCACGATGGAGAAGCTGCAGTTTCTTGAAACTTGCTTCCATTCCAGTTACATACGAGCAGTATGAGGAACGTCATCCAACAGATGCGCTGTGCTATGATCCCGCCCGCGCCGCCATCGCTTTCTGCTGCGACATCATGGTAGCGATGGTCTCGAGCAGGGCTTCGATAGTGCGGCCCGAGTCGATCATGCCGTCAACCTGGGGATGGCGGGCGCCGTCGGCGTGCATCACTAGCACGCGCGTGCCTTCGTTGGACTTCTTTACCATGTAAGGCAGGTGGTGACGGTCATTCTTGTTCATCGAGGAGCCCAGGATGACCAGGTCGAACTTGCCCTGTTTCAGCGCCTCTTCAACGCCCTTGCGGCCCAGCACCGGCTTCACCTGGTGTCCGGCCTTTTGAATGAGAGCTGCCTGCGAAGCTAAAACGTCCTCTTCGGACTCGCCATAAAGAATGTTGAGCTTGGATGTCGCCATGATCGCCTTTCCCTGTGGCGCGGACATTCTTGTCCGCGATTTCCTGCCCTGTGGCAAGTACTCCTGCCCGCGTTCATGACGGTAACAAGCCGGGCTGGCGCGGTGTAGGTAACCAAAGATCAAGTACGGAAGAGGCTATGTAAGCCACAGATCGCCGGTGATCAGCAGGGATCAGCGCGGGAATTGATTGGCAATTGAATCCGTAGCTCCGGAGTATGATTCAACCTGCTATGGATAAGAAGATCAGCGTGGTGATTGTGGGGGTCAGGGATATGGACCGGGCGGTAGATTTCTATCGTTCCGTGCTCGGGCTGCGGCTCAAATTCCGTACGCCGGAATACAGCGAGTTTAGGACCGCCAGCATTATTTTGGCCCTGGAGAAGCGCCGCGAGAAGATTCTGCCTACCGGCCCATCTTTTACTTTTCCTACGAAAAGCATCCACCGCGATCGCGAGAAGCTACTGCGCGCGGGGGTGAAGTTTTGGCGAGACCTTCAGGAACAGCCTTTCGGAAAAGTCCTGATGGCGCGGGATACGGAAGGCAACGTCTTCGAAATCGTGCAGTACGAAAAATAGTCGTCGGTCGTCAGCCAAAAGACAGTCGGCCTTAGGCATCGGTCGTCGGCCAAACCGCTGCGCGAAGTCCCTCTCTGCCCTTTTGCCAACGACCAACCACCAACGACGGGGTTCAGAACTTTCTTGGTCCCTCGTACCGCACTCTCACAAATGCATGGTGCGGCAGCGCGTAATGCAGGCTGATCAGGCGAAACCAGGGAGCAGTCTCGGGCATGAAGCTGGCATTGCCATAAGCCGTCGGCCGCTGCAGATCCGGCTTGGTCGACGTTCCTAATACCTGGAGCGAAAGTGTCCGAAATTCTTCGTCCACCAGACCATCTTGTAGTAACTGCCCATAAAGCGCCGGACCCCCTTCACAGACAATGCTTCCGATGCCGTGCTCGTGCTTGAGCACGCGAAGCGCGGCTGGTATGTCGACAATCGAGCCCTCACCCACGGTCACGATCTTCGGAGAGATATCTGCGGAGCGTAAACGCTCTTTCATGATCTTCTCGCCAGCGGCGGCAGTCACGAGCCACGGCTCAACCTGGCTGGAATGGAATACCCGCAGCCTGAAGTCGATGTCGCCGGAGCCAGTCAGGATCAGAATTCTGGACGCGCCCAGGTGCAGAACGTCCTGGCGGTAGGTGCGGAGCTCTTGATCTTCGATGCCATAGTCCCAGCCCAGCCCGTCTGCACCACGCTCCTCACGGAGGGTGCTGGCGCCCATCAATTGCGCGTCGTGATGAACCCGAACGAAGTCGAGCAGCCAGCGATCTTCCCGGCTTCGGGAAACCTCCTTTCCGCCGGCCCGGCCCGGCAACTCGCGGAACGAAACCCGGCCATCGAGTCCCATCACGAAATTTGAGCTGACATACGGACGCGTCGAGTCCCGAGCGGGAGGGAATCCGAACGGGCCATACTTCTGTTTAATGTTTTGGGGCAGCGGGAAGATGTCTTCGCTGATTGAGAAACAGCGCTGCAGGGTCATGCAACCTCCAACCGCGGCGAGCCAAACGTTCTCGGGATGTTCGCAGTACTATTCACCAACGGCGCCCTCCCGCACAAGTCCGCTCCTAAGCTAACATCGAACCGATGACCGAGTTGGGCCTGATCATAACTGCGTTGATTGCTGCCATGCTGGTGGTTGAATTCCTCCGTCACCGCAAGCGGCGCTTACCCGCCTACGGCTGGGTAGGTGTGGTCGTCCTCACCGTTGCAGAGATCCGGATGTTTCGCGGGGCGGAGCCGGTTTCCACCTATTTCACTCCGATCGCCTGGACGTCGTACATCATGATCGCCGATGCCGCGGTACTCGCCATTTCTGGCCGCTCACGCCTGCACGACGAGCCGCGGGAATTCGTGCAGACCACGGTGCTCTCAATCCCGCTATGGCTGATCTTCGAAGCCTACAATCTTCGGCTCAAGAATTGGACGTACGTCGGCCTTCCTATGAATCGGGTTGAGCTGCTGTTTGGCTACGCGTGGGCGTTCGCCACGATTTTTCCGGGGATCTTTGAGACCGCCGACCTGATTGCATGCTTCGGCGGGTTTGGTCAGATCCGGCCGCTACGATTTTCGGCTGCCGCGAAACTTGGCATGGTTCTATTCGGGGCGGCCTGCCTGATCATTCCGGTCGTGGTACCACAACACGTTGCGGCGTATCTATTCGGCCTGGTGTGGATCGGGTTCGTCTTTCTGCTGGACCCGATCAACGAGCGCTTGGGAATACCATCGCTCCTCAGCGATTTCTCCGCGGGGCGGCCGGGCCGTTTCTGGTCGCTGATGATTGCCGGATGGGTCTGTGGTTGGTTTTGGGAGTTCTGGAACTTCTGGGCTTCCTCGAAGTGGCTGTACATTTTCCCGATCCTGCAGCGATGGAAAATTTTCGAGATGCCCGCGCCGGGCTATCTCGGCTTCATGCCCTTCGCGCTGGAATGCTTCGTGATGTATGTGACGGCATCGTGGTTACTCCAGAAGCTCGGGCTCCGTTAAGAGGTAGAACGGAAGAAACAGCCGTCACAAGTTGGCGAATCGAGGGCGGGGACTCTTAGCGTCTGCCACTGGCCGCCGCACCCAAAGCCTTCTCGATTGCCGCTCGCAAATCGTCATACGGCATGGCGCCCGGATGATACAGGTCGACGACGCCTTTGGTATTTATCACGACGATCGTCGGGGTCGTGCTCGCGCCATAAGCGTCGAAATTGGCCTTGCTAACCGGTACCGGAACGTCGAGCAGGCCGGAATAGAAGCGTTGGCGGACAGCGTCGATCCAGCCCATCTCTGATTTCGGCGAGGCTGGTTCGCCATAGGCGGCGGAGCCGTAAAGCTGCGTCGGCGCGATTATCGTCAGGCCGCGCAGGCCGTACTCTGTTTTCAGCCGCGTGACGATTGGACCTTCCAGCTTGCAGTCCGGACACCAGTGCGCCCAAAAAAACAGCAGCACCGCCGATCCTTTCAGTTGCGCCAGCGGCTTAGGCCGGGCGCCGATGTATTGAGCTTCCTGGAGCGGTGGCGCGGGGCGGCCAACCAGTGTCAGCACGTTGATGTTCTTCTGAATCCGGCTTGCGATAGAAGTATTGCGATAGGTCTGAAGGGCTGCTTTGAGAGATGCGAGAGCTTGCGCGCGCCGGCCTTGCGCGGCAAGCACGCCCGCATGGACTTCAATGGCAGCCCCCATTGCAATGCACAGGTGCGGATCGGAATCCAATTCATGACTCTTCAGCAGCTGCACAGCAGCGCTGCGGGCGTTACCTGCATACGTATCAGCCAACGCTAATTGTTTCGCAGCGAGTGCAGCCCGCGCGATCCAGGAGGCGGCTTCAGCATATTCTGATGTCGTGCCATTGCTCGCCTGATAAGCACTGACAATCGATTCCGCCGCCGGCAGATTTCCCTGCGTCAAGGCGCTTCGTACGTCACTGATAACGTCAGCGCGAGCAAATATGGCGAGCAGGAGCAGGACGAGAGGTAAACGTAAGCGCATGCAGTGTATAGACGTCGTTGCGGGAAGAGAAGGTGCCTACTTTTTCTTTTCCGGGGGTTTCCTGTGCTCGGGCTTGGGCTTGGATTCCTCTTTCTTCTCGGATTTTTCGGCTGGTTTTTCGGCGCCGTCGGAGCTAGCCGTGTGCCCGCTGCCCTTCTTGGCATAATCAGTGACGTACCAACCGGAGCCTTTGAATTGCACGGCTGGGGGCGAGAGCAGCTTTTCGACGGAGCCGCCGCACTCCGGACACGTTTTAACCGGGCGATCCGAGAACTTCTGAATTTTCTCGAAACGATGGTGGCACTTCTTGCACTGGTACTCGTACAGGGGCATGGAAATCCTGGAAAGAAAAATGAGAGATGCTGAATAGATTCTAGGGTGGGCTGCTCGTGTGCGTCAATTTGCTACGACGTTCAGCAATGTGGGAATGCCTGCGTTTTGGACAGGAACGCTGCTGCCGTCGCACATACGCCGATGTGGTCCCGGGTGTAGACTTTTTCCATGAGGTCCCCCGGAGTACAGCCCAGCAATGGTAATGTCAGCGCGCCCGGCCCCAAACTGTATCTGGTCGCCAGCCCCATCGGAAACCTCGAGGACATCACCCTGCGAGCCATCCGCATCCTCAAAGAAGTGGACCTGATCGCCTGCGAAGATACCCGGCAAACACAGAAGCTGCTCAATCACTACGGCATTACGACTCGCACCGTGAGCTATCACGAGCATAATGAGATGACCAGGGCAGCCGAACTGATCACCGACGTCGAGGGGGGAGCGACTATCGCATTAGTCTCGGATGCCGGCATGCCTGGAATTTCCGATCCTGGCTTCCGCCTGGTTACCTTGGCAATCCGCCATCACGTACCTGTCGTACCGATCCCCGGCGCGTCTGCTTTTTTGGCGGCGCTGGTGGCCAGTGGCCTGCCCACGGACTCGTTCCGGTTCAGTGGCTTTCTTCCAGCCAAGCGGGGTAAGCGTCGCGAGGTGCTGGAAGGCATTCTTGGGTCGCCCCGGACGCAGGTGTTTTACGAAGCCCCTCATCGGCTGATCGCGAGCATGGAAGATATTGTCCAGGTGCTCGGCCTGAATCGGCACGTGGTGATTGCCCGCGAGGTTACGAAGATTCATGAAGAGTTTCTTCGTGGCCGGGCGGGCGAATTGCTGGAAAAACTCAAAGCGCGAGAAGAGATTAAAGGCGAGATCACCTTGCTGATCGGCAAGTCGGAAGATTCGATTCAGGCTGCCGCCGCCCACGTTGGTGTGCGTACACGGCTCAAGGAGATCATGGCCAGCGACCAGGTGGACGAGAAAGCCGCCCTCAAGAAGGTTGCTAAAGAGCTGGGCATGTCCAAAAGCGAGGCGTATCGGGAACTGCAAAGAAGCAAGGCATAAGCTGCTACGACCCAGACCGAATGAGACAAGCTACTTCCCGCTTAGCTCCCGTTTCACCACTTCGCTGACCGTCTTGCCGTCCACCCGGACATCGGCTCCCTGAAAATGAGCCATTACTTGCTTCATGACGGTTCCCATGTCCTTCATAGTGGGTGCGCCCATGGCCGAGATGACAGCGCGAACTCCGGCCACGATCTGCTCTTCGCTGGCGGCTTTTGGCATGTAGGACTCGATCAGCGTGATCTCCGCCTCTTCTTTTTTCGCCATCTCCTCGCGGCCGCCCTTGCGAAACTGTTCGACCGACTCTTTGCGCTGCTTGATGAGCGTGCTCAGCACCTGCAGCGCTTCTTTGTCCTCGAGCGGCGCCATCTTCTCAATTTCGCGGTTCTTAAGAGCCGTTTTGACCATGCGCAACGCAGACAGCCGCGCCTCGTCGCGCGCCTTCATGGCGGCAGTGATGTCTTTCTGAATCTGTTCGGGAATGCTCATGCTGCGGAATTATAGATGTTGTTGGCGGTTGCGTGACACTGAGTCACAGAACCCCGGGTCCCATTAGTTTTCCCGATTTGGGCGATTGTCAAATTCCCGCGACGGCATGTCGTCGCGGGTGTGTCTGGGCATTTACACTACTGGAGAGCCACAAGATCAAGTCGGGCCGCTGTGCGCGACCTGCCAGCAGCCGCGGCCGAAAACAGACATTGCTATCCGAACAGAAGGACCGAGCCATGCTTCGCAAAAATCGCCTATTTACTCCCGGACCGACGCCCCTCTTGCCAGCGGCACAGACCGCCATGGCTTCGTTCAGCCTGCATCACCGCACTGCTGACTTTCGCGCCTTATACACCCGCGTTCTCAGCGATCTGAAAGATTTCGTCGGCACAAAGAATGACGTTCTAGTGCTCGCCTCCTCCGGCACCGGCGCGATGGAAGCTTCAATTTCGAACCTCACGTCCCCAGGCGACAAAGTCCTGGTGCTCACGGCGGGGAAGTTTGGCGAGCGCTGGCGCGATCTGGCGAAAGCCTACGGATGCGTGGTCGACGTCGTCAACGCTCCTTATGGGGAAACTTTTTCGCTCGACGAGGTGCGCCAGAAGCTCACTCCCGAGGTTCGTTGCGTCTACCTGCAGGCAACGGAAAGTTCAACCGGAGCCCGACATGATGTGCAAGCCATTGCCAAGCTAGTGCGGGCGCCTGGCTTCGATACTTTGCTGGTCGTGGACGCAATCACAGGTTTAGGAACCACCCATTTCGACGTGGACAGTTGGGGTGTTGACGTGATCATCGGCGGCTCCCAAAAAGCGCTGATGATTCCTCCTGGGCTCGCCTACCTGGCGGTCAGCGAGCGTGCCTGGCAACGTATGGAATCCACCAAATCGCCGCGGTACTACTTCGATCTGCGCAAAGAACGCAAAGCGGCCGCAAAGGGGGAGTCGGCGTTCACGCCCGCAACTTCGTTGATTGCCGCTCTGGGCGCGGCGCTTGATTACGTACGACAGATGGGCGATGGCGATTTGAGGGCTGGCGGTGCGGCTCTCGTCGAGGGCGCCGAACTCTGCGCCGAAATGACACGGGCTGCTGCTCAGGCTCTGGGTCTCCGCCTGTTCTCCCCGTCCTGCCCCGCCTCAGCGCTGACCGCAATCGCATCCCCTGCGGGCCTAGATTCAGGGGCGATCGTGAAGGAATTCCGTCAAAACTTCGAGGCGGTTGTCGCGAATGGCCAGGGTGAAATGAAAGGCAAGCTGTTCCGCGTCGCCCATATCGGCTACTACGATTATCTGGACACGATCGGCGTAATTGGGGCGCTGGAACACGTTCTGAGCGCTGTCACCAAGCACGGCATCCAATATGGCGCCGGCCTCGGTGCGGCCCAGGAGGTCTATGCCCGGCATGCCGCCCGGCAGTCTCAGTCGGTGGGGGTATAAGCCCGGGCCGTCGTAGAATAGGGAACACAATATTGCATGCGAAAGAACGATCTGACCAGACAGGTAGCCGAGGCCATCAGCGCCTGCGAATCCAAAAAAGCAGAAGAAGTAAGCGTCCTGCAGATGGAGAAGAACTCGGGCGCGTTCACCGACTACTTCGTCGTGTGCAGCGGCACCAACCCACGGCAAATCCAGGCCATTTCGGACGAAGTCGAAGAGCGTCTGGGCAAGGCGGGTTTACATCCCGCTCACGTGGAAGGGTATAAACAGGCGGAGTGGGTCCTGTTGGACTACGTCGATTTCGTGGTGCATGTGTTTTCTGAAAAGGCGCGCCACTATTACGACCTGGAACGTCTCTGGAAGTCGGCTAAGAAGATGGAACCGGCAGAGCTTGCAGCCAAACCTGCGAGGAAGCGAACCAGCGTACCCCGACGTAAGAAAGCGTAGGTTCGCGTCCCGCGATTTCGGCGCTTTAGGCGCGGAGAGGTGCCTTCAGACTTTTAGCGTCATCAATTCCCCTCGAATCGACCCACCTTGGACGTACAAGAGCCCAAGCGACACCGGCAACCGGAACCGCTTTGGTCCCGCGCTTCCGGGATTAAAGTACAGCACCCCGCGCTTCGTCTCTTGTCTGGGCATGTGACTGTGGCCGGAAACTACCGCCGCAAAACCCGCTGCTTCGGGCTTCAGGTCTAACTCCGCCAGGCTGTGAATTACGTAAATGGAAAGCTCCTCAACTTCCAGAGCATTCGTGAGCGGCAGTTTGCGCGCCCATGGATCGCGATCGACATTTCCCCGGACCACCGTGACGGGAGCAATTCTCCCAAGGGCGGCCAGAATTTCCTCATTGCCAACGTCGCCGGCGTGAATGATGTAGTCCGATCCGCGTAGCGCCTCCACCGCTTCGGACCGAAGCAATCCATGCGTGTCGGAGATGACGCCAATGGTTGAAGGCATTCAGCAGTCAGCAATGTAGCTGTTAGCAATTGGCAATTAGCACTTAGCCCTGTGTGCGACTGCACCCTGCTATATAGAACCCTGAGTTGGCGAGGAGGATGGATCGCCATACGGGTCCGAAGGGCGAAGAGCCAGTAGCTAAGCTAAAAGCTAGTAGCCAGCTGCTAGCCCATCAGCTTATTGACCTCGCTGTGCGAAGGCGTGCCGTCCAGCCAGCCATAGGTTCCGGTTGATTTCAGCTCATCCGCCATGCGCCGCAAAAATCCCAAAGTGGCGCGCATTGGCCCCGATCCCAGGCTTACGCGGGCAACTCCCAGTTGTTGCAGCTCCGGTATGGGAGGCGACCCGGCTCCGGCCAGAATGTTGACCGGGCATTTCAGATCTTTGACCAGGCGCGAAATAGTCTCAGAATCTCGTACTCCCGGTACGAAAATGCAGTCCGCACCCGCATCGCGAAAGGCGAGCGCCCGCTCCAAAGTGAGATCGTACCGCTTCTCCGGATCCCCTACCCCGTCCAGGTACACATCTGTACGCGCGTTCAGAACGATGAGCACGCGGGCTTTCATGGCAGCTTCCCGCAGCGCGCGAATCTTCTCCAACTGAAGTGACAAGTCAACTAGCGGCTTGGCCGGGTCGCCAGTTCCATCTTCCAGGTTCATTCCGACAGCGCCAGCGTCGATGACAGCCTGAGCAGTAAGGGCTGCATCTTCGGGACGGTGGCCATAACCCGCTTCGACATCCGCCGTGACCGGGACCGTGACCGCCCGCGCGATTCGCGCCACTCGTGCCAACATCTCTTCGCGCGAGATTTTCTGACCGTCAGGGTAGCCCAATGAGAATGCCACTCCGGCGCTGCTGGTTGCTATTGCATCAAATCCGGCATCCTCGATGATGCGCGCGCTGGCCACGTCCCACGCATTCGGCAGCAGTAAGGTCTTTGGCCCCCGATGCATTTGCCGGAAGACCATTGCCTTGTCGTTCTGGCTAGCTGGCATCTTTACTCCTGAGCCTTTCTCATTTTCGCCAAAAACTTACCCTGGCTGACGACAGCACGAGTCACGGTTCCTCGCCCGATTTCTTGTATTTCGTCGCGCGCCGACACACGCAGAACATAGAACCGCCCCGCGATGGCCTCCAGGACCGCTTCCGCGGTAATACTTGATCCAATTCCGCTGGCGGCGCGGTGCTCGATGTTGATCGCGGTGCCGACGGTAATCTCGTCTGCCTCGCAGTAAGGCTGAAGCGCATGGAAGGCTGCGGTTTCCATCAGACGAATCATATCGGGAGTTGAATAGACAGGCGGAAGCTGGGGGTGATGCGCGGTTAGCGTATGCTGAAATTCAACCGTTTGTCGCGCCTCGCCACGCGAACCCAGAGGCATCGGTTTGGCCATTTAAATCTCCACACAAGAAAACAGCCCATGATTTTATCAACCATGGGCTGTGCGAGCTTCGCTTGTAAGCCGTCTTAAGCCGCGGCGCGCTGCAGTCGCCGCTGCTCAATTCCATCCAGGGCATTCCAAAGCGCCTTAGCAGCGGCCTCGGCGGCGTCCAGCGCCGGCTTTGTCGCGTTTGGATTTGTCTTCAGCCGCTTCATCAGCTGAAGCCGCCACACCTGGGAGTGATAAACATCGGCGGTGGTGTGGAGCGTGAAGTACGCGCAAGTCTTCTCGTCAGCCCCGTACTTTTCCTGCAGGCCCTTTGCTTTTTCCTGAGCTACGCGCGGAACCTGGGATTCGTAGGCATAGAACGCGGCCAGGCCTTCCTCGACGCTTCCCTCGCGGGCGACTCGCGAAAAATGATCGATCAGCGCCTGGATCTCTGGAACCGGCTTGTGACCCTGCAGGTTGCGGCTCGAGCCCATGCCCTCGGCAAAGTCCAGCCACAGCTCCGCGTGTTCCCGCTCGGGCTCGCCAAAAGCGTTTTCGCCACCCTTTTCATCTGACATGTTGGCGAGCACGGCACGACGTAACTCGCCTTCTTGCAGACGAATTCCGAATTGAGCCAGGTACCCGGGAAATGCCGCGACGTGATGATAGTAGTCCCGCGCATATTCGCTGAGATCTTCGCGGGTTAGCTCGCCCGCTGCCCACGCCCGGTAGAAAGGATGGCAAAGCAAGTCATATTTCGCGATGCGGGCGTCGAGCTGCGCAAGAAATTCCTCGGTGTTCATTTCATGTCCCCTTTCAGAGTAGATCAACATGATACACAATGGCGGGTTGTGGCAACTGTGCGATCGGCTGGCCCGGGGGGCGCAGAGGCCAGAAGGATGTCGGTAGTGTTCCTAATTTGACGGGTGGTCCTTCTTCTTGCATAAAGAAGGTCTAGGAGCATTCTATGGACGGAATAGAGAAACTGAATCCGATTGGCCAGCTTGTGCCGGAATTACCGGTCCTAGATGTCGAACGCGCACAACGGCATTACCGAGATGCGCTGGGCTTTCAGATCGGATGGCTTTATCCAACTAAAGATATTGGAGCGGTGTCACGAGATAAGGTGGCAATATTCTTTCGCAAGAGGACACCGCCGTTCGATCCTGCCGTTCACTGGGTGTTTGCTGAAGACATCGATGCGGTGTACCAGGAACTGCAGTCTCTGGGTGCCGAGATCGTGGAGCCTCTCGAACGAAAGCCTTGGGGCTTGAGGCAGTTTACTGTAAAGGATCTGGATGGCAATCTCTTCTACTTCCACCATGACTGACGGAACGCCGCATAAGAATGCAGGATATGGACCTGCGGGGCAGGCCGCTTGACGCTAAGTCGATCTCCGCTTTAACCTGAGTCCGTTCCCTGTGGGGCACGTCGGCACTCCCGCCGAAAGGGCTACGCCCGCCCGCTGAAAAATCTCAGCCGGAGTGTGCTTATGCCCACCCTAGAAACCTACCGAAAAAAGGCCAAGCTGCTGCTTCGCTGGCACCGCGAAGGCGATTATTCCATTGGCGGAAGAGTGCGTCGGCTCGAACGCTACCGATCGTGCACCGACCGCGAGGTGTTGGCATTGAAGTTTACGCTCGCTCTCGCCCAGGAGATCGTCGCCGTTGAAGCCGGACATCAGAGTTGGGCTGACCTGAAAGCTTCGACCGCGGAAGAGTCCAAAGCTCCGCGCAAAACGCCCGGCTCGCCGTTCCTGAAGAGGGTGATTCCGATCCTGTTCGTCCGCGATGTCAAGGCGGGCGCGAACTTCTTCCAAGGGAAGCTGGGATTTGCAATCGACTTCCTTCACGGCTCGCCACCATTTTATGGCGCAGTATCCCGTGACGGCGTTTGCCTGCACCTCCGCCTCGTGCGGCGCCCTTTTTTCGCACCGGCCGCCGCTCAGGAGAAATCGTTGATTTTGGCTTCCATCGAAGTCGCGAATGTGCAACGTCTGTTTGAAGAGTTCAAGGCGCGCGGCGTCGAGTTCCCGCAGAAGCTCAAGAAGCAGGCGTGGGGCGGGACAGATTTTCAGGTGCAAGACCCCGACGGCAACGTCATCTCCTTCGTTACATACGACAGTGTGTAACCGGACTGACGCAGCGGTGGGTTGCGGTTGGAAGCGGATGTTCAAACTGAGACGTACCGGGTTCGCTGCAGTTCAGCGCGCACTTGTCGCTGTGCATCGTGGTTCAGTTCCCATTCCCTGCAGATTGACAGCGCTCCACCTGCCGGTGGACTAAACTGTTTGAGCCCGGTAGATATCTTCCCCGGGCACTCACAGGAGAAGCCATGGCCTTGAAAGTTGGAGACATGGCCCCGGATTTCGAGCTGGCGGCAGTCATAGGAACCGAGAAACGCACCGTGCGGCTGAGCGACTACCGGGGCAAGCAGAACGTGGTAGTGACCTTTCATCCTCTGGACTGGACCCCCACTTGAGCCTCCCAGGTGCCGGAATTGAACTCGAGGCGAGATCAATTCGCGGCGCTCAATGCCCAGGTTCTGGACATCAGCGTTGACTCTGTGTACAGCCACATGGCTTGGCAAAAGCACGATATCGGCACGGTCGAGATACCCATGTGCTCAGATTTCTTTCCGCACGCGGAGGTCACGAAAAATTTCGACATTCTGCGCCAGGGGCCGCCGCTATCCGGCATCAGCGAGCGAGCCGCGTTTATCGTCGATAAGACTGGCCGGATAGTGTTTGCGAAGGTTTACCCGTTAGATCAGACCCCGAAAATAGAGGAACTGCTCGGTGAGTTGAAGAAAATTCAGAGTTGAATCTATATCGCCGCGGCTTGTTCGCGGCGCTTCGCCTGAATCTCGATATAGACGTTCACCAGGGAAACGGCCGCCGGAGTGACTCCGGGGATGCGCGACGCGTGGCCGAGCGTGCGCGGCCGAACTTTCACCAGCTTCTCCTTCATTTCCCGGGAGAGTCCGCTAACGGACTGGTAATCAAACCAGTCGGGTATGGAGCGCTGCTCGGCTTTCTTTAAGCGCTCGATAGCCTTTTGCTGCTGCTGTAAATAGCCGGCGTACTTGATTTCCGTCTCGACGGATTTCAGCTCGTTTCTGATTTCCGACTGCAGATTCACCGCCGAGTACGCAGAGTTCGCCGAGCAGCCATTTCTCTCAAAGAAGGTGGGCGCTAATTCGGCAAGCACCGGCGCCAGATGCTCGATTGAGATTTCCGGGCGCTTTAACAGCTGCGCACAGGTCTGCCCCAGGGCAGAGGCTAGATCAGCGACGCCGCAACAGACCTCCTCGTCTGCCCGGGCAAGAAAGAACCGGCCGTCCTTGACACCAGCTTCCTCCTGCTTGTCATCCCCAGCGGTGCGAGGGATCTGGTTTTTTTCCTCGATGGCCCGTTCTATCTTCTGAATCATCTCGCTAGTCAGCCGAGTCCCCTCAAGCAACTGCTGTATCGACTGCAGCCTCTCCTGCTTCGCTACAAAATCACTCCATGCGGCCTCCGAGATGAGGCCAACCCGCCGCCCGTGGGGCGTCAGCCGCCGGTCGGCATTGTCGATCCGTAGATGCAGGCGGAATTCCGCCCGCGACGTGAACATCCGGTAAGGTTCGTTGGTGCCCTTGGAAATCAGGTCATCGATCAGGATCGCCGTGTAGGCTTCAGTTCGATCCAAAATCAGTGGCGGCTCGCGCTTAATCTTCAGGGCCGCATTGATGCCTGCCATGAGCCCCTGGCATGCCGCCTCTTCGTAGCCGCTGGTCCCGTTGATCTGGCCTGCCAGGAACAATCCCGAAATTTTCTTGGTCTCCAGTGTCCGTTCCAGTTCGGTGGGATCGATGGCGTCGTACTCGATGGCATAGCCGGGCCGCAGCATCTCTGCCGTCTCCAGCCCTGGGATCGATTTGATCACGGCCAACTGCACCTCAACCGGCAGGGAGGTGCTCATGCCATTCACATAGATTTCGTGCGTACTCAGGCCTTCCGGCTCCAGGAACAGCTGGTGAACTGGCTTATCGGGAAACTTGACGATTTTGTCCTCAATCGAGGGGCAGTACCGCGGCCCAATCGACTGGATTTGCCCGCTATACATGGGCGACCGATGGACATTTTCCCGGATGACGCGCTGCGTCTCCGGCGTAGTCCACGCGATGTAGCACGGCACCTGAAAATCGTGCTGGGCCACGCGCTTGGTGCGAAAACTGAAAGGAGTCGGATCAGGGTCGCCCGGCTGCACCTGGAACTTTGACCAGTCGATCGTGCGGCCGTCCAGGCGTGGCGGCGTACCAGTTTTTAGCCGGCACCCACGCAGGCCGAGCTTCTTCAGCGACTCCCCCAATAGCACCGCCGGGGGTTCACCGCTGCGCCCGGCGGGGTACTGCTGCTCGCCGCAATGGATCAATCCATTGAGGAACGTTCCCGTCGTGATGATTACTGCCTGCGCGCCAACTGTACGGCCATCGCGCAGCCGGATACCGACAACCCGGCTCTCAGTTCTCAGTTCTCGGTTCTCAGTTGATTCTGACCTCTCCCCTTGGGTTGTCATTCCGAGCGCAGGGAGGAATCTGGGTTCACCTGCCGACTGAGGACTGAGGACTGAGGACTGCTCCACGATCAGGTCCGCAACTTCGGCTTGCTTGATCTTCAGATTGGCCTGTGATTCGAGCACTTCGCGCATCTTGAGGCGGTAAGCTTGCTTGTCGCACTGGGCGCGTGGTGACCAGACTGCGGGGCCGCGAGAAGTGTTCAGTAGTCGAAACTGAATGCCGACGGCGTCGGTGATTTCACCCATAATGCCGCCCAGGGCGTCTACCTCGCGGACCAGGTGACCCTTGGCGATGCCGCCCACGGCAGGGTTGCACGACATCTGGGCGATCAGGTCAACATTGAGCGTGAACAGGGCAGTCTTAAGGCCCATACGGGCAGCAGCCATGGCAGCCTCGCAGCCTGCATGCCCCGCACCTACTACTACGATGTCGAATTCTTCCGTGAACTGCATATCTACATTAAGGTCGGCCAGGTCCCTCGCCATGCTCGGGATTTCGCCAGCGGGCTCCCGCTGCGCTCACGCCCGCTAGACGGCTCAACCTCACACCCTGCACGCCCGGCGCCGACCACTACGACGTCGAATTCTTCAGTGAATTCCCCCACAGTCTTCTATTCTAGCAATCAAAGCAGTCAGCAATTAGCAGTTAGCATTTAGCCCTGAACATTCTGTCCAGCATGCCTAAAGCAGTTTGCTCCGTTCGTGTCGCTGAGAATTAGGATGGAAAAAGTGATTCCTGAACGCTGGGACGAGCAGGCGCTTGCGGGAATAAATGCTGAGTGCCAATTGCTGACGGCTTCAAAAAATAAAGGGCGGCTGGCGCCGCCCCTTTCGGAAATGTGTTGGAGTGGTTTACAGAGCCTTTACGTTCTCCGCTTGCCAGCCCTTGGGGCCTTTCACAACATCAAATTGTACCTGCTGACCTTCCTGCAGGCTCCGGAATCCGCTCGACTGGATGGCGGAAAAATGTACGAAGACATCTTCCCCATTCTGGCGGCTGATAAAACCATAGCCCTTGGCATCGTTAAACCACTTCACTGTTCCTGTTTCCATTGTGGTGCTATTTCCTTTTTTCTGATTTTGCGCTGAATCGTGAGGTGCTGCAGGCAGGTCACACGTGGATACTGCTTACAACCGCTTGGATCAAACGCAGCTACATTCTACATACATCCGCTGCAAATAGCCATCTTTGTTGCTGGAACAGAAATCCCATAGGAAACTGGGACAGTGACATCAAGCTCCCGGCGCAAATCAGGCCCCATATTCAAGCACTTGCAAAATAAGGATTTATCGTCAGAATTAAAGTCGCTATCACATAATTCTAGAGCGTGTCCCGCCTGATCCTGGTTACTACGGTGTAATGATCCGGCTGCCGGATGCTTCAGGGCTCGCGATCGCGGACTTCGTTTCCGGAAATTGTGCAAAGAGAAAGTCGAGAAACGCACGCGACTTGGGACGGCCGGATGTCCGCGCGTGCGCCATCCTCACCAGAAATACCAGCGCGCGCAGCACATCAGAGTCTCGCAGCCGGGTGTACCCTAGGTGCTTTTGCTCCGCCTCCCGGTATTCCTTAATCATGTTCTGAACTTCCGCCGCAATGGACTGCTGCCCCAGGCTGGTGGTTGGCGATTCGTAATGGAGCCCGGAATTTACCAGCGTTTCATAGCTCTTTGCCATCGACGTTAGGGCAGCAATCAAGTCGCGATCATTGAGGCTATGGTTGCTACGGGCGGCCTTGGATAAGGCGTAGCTCAAGCCCATTAACAGATGCTCATGCTCATACAGAAACTGGTCGCCGATTTCGGTTTTCAAGAACAGCTCGGCACCGCTCAGATCGTCTCCCGACCGGGCCTTCTCGTGTTCGCGTGCTTGCTGCAAGTACACGCATTCCGTGGGGCAGTCGAGCGTGACTTCCCGCTGTTCCCCGCAGCACTGGGCACAAATCCGCCCATGAACCGCCAGGCAGAAGCGTCTCTCTTTCCGGGTCTCGCAAATAGCACAACTCACAACACCTTCTCTCCTGTTGAATTATCCCATGCCGGCATTGGTTCACAGGCCGTTGGAAGCATGGCGTGGCAAGAGTAATTTAGCCTCGTCCAGAGCCATTTTGGGACTCGATCCGCGAAAACACCTGTTTTTATGCCCCTCCCGAGCATCTACCTGCCAAAAAACCGCTAAAAATGCGGTGAAAACGCTTCTTTTCCACAGCGGTGGTGGTATAAGATGGCCGTCGACTTCAGCAACCCAAATTCAAGAGGAGGATTCATGGCAGCAGGAATGACCAAGACTCAGCTCGTCCGCCACCTGGCCGAGAAGACCGAGATCAACAATAAGACCGCCGCAACATTTCTCGAGCATCTCGCCGATACGGCTATCAAAGAAACCAAGAAGAACGGAGTATTCGTCGTACCCGGCCTCGGCCGCCTGGTGAAGGCGCACCGCAAGGCGCGCGTTGGGCGCAATCCGCAGACTGGCGAACCGATTCAGATCAAGGCTAAGACGGTCGTGAAGTTCCGCGTAGCCAAAGCCGCGAAGGACGCGATCGCTCCCAAGAAGTAGTCATTTGATGCGGGCACTCGAAAAGGCCGGCATAAGCCGGCCTTTTGATTTGCAGACGAATCAGCCCAGGTTTGTAGTCAGTTCCCAGCGCAAGTAAGATCACAGGCGCGGCGCTATCACTTGCGACCCATTGTCCCGAAATGGAATTGATGATCGCGGCGCATTCGCGATTCGAGATTGCGTAACTCCTGCAAAGTACTAACCTGTTCCTGTTCCCATCCGGCTGCGGCCGCGCTTTTGACAAACGATAATTATTGTTATTTAATGTTGAATCTCGAATGAAAACCGGTCTACCGAGTGCGGAAGAGCGCATGCATCTGCTGCGGCGGCGTTGCGCCGAGCGCGGCCTGGCCTTCACCCACCAGCGGCAAGTCATCTACCGGGCGCTGGTGAGTTCTCATCTTCACCCCAGCCCGGAAGAAATATACGAGCAGGTGCGGGCGGAGATGCCCTCCATTTCGCTGGCGACCGTCTACAAGAACATCAAGACCTTTCTCGAGATCGGTCTGCTCCGCGAACTGACGACTCTGCATGAAAACCAGCGGCTCGATGCCAACCTGGAGCCGCATCATCATCTTGTCTGCGAACGTTGCAAGAAGGTGGAGGATTTGCCTGCGGGGGACTTACAACCGCTCCGCTGGAAGCGATCCCAGCCCAGAAGTTTCCAGATTAAAGCCTATAAAGTGGAAGTCAGCGGGTTGTGCGCCGAATGCGCGCGCAAACAGAAGATCCAACCTAGTACGAGAGGAGAATTATCGTGGCAATCACCGGCACTCAATCCAGGACTCTCAAAGGAACGAAAACCCACAATAACCTGAAAGCCGCTTTTGCCGGCGAGTCGCAGGCGAACCGCCGTTACCTCTACTTTGCGAAGCAGGCGGATGTGGAAGGCTACCCGGACGTAGCTGGCCTCTTCCGTGACACCGCGGAAGGAGAAACCGGCCATGCTCACGGCCATCTCGATTATCTGAGGCAAGTAGGCGACCCCGCGACCGATCTGCCCATTGGCGAAACTTCCGAGAACTTAAAAGCTGCTATTGCGGGAGAGACCCACGAGTACACGGATATGTACCCGGGAATGGCCAAGACGGCCCGCGAAGAAGGCTTCGCCGAGATCGCCGACTGGTTCGAGACTCTGGCGAAGGCCGAGAAATCGCACGCCGGCCGCTTCGAAAAAGGACTGGGCAGCATTTCGTAAAACTTTATTTCTCTATCTGGGGGACGCGGGCCTGCGGCGCCTCGAGACCTTCCTGTGTCCTCCAGTTCTGTTTTTGCCGACCAAACGCCATGGACATCATCAAGGGCGCGCCCACGCCGGGAATGAGTTACAACCCGAATGACCCGGTCTACTGGGACAAGAACGGGCTCGACCAGGAACTGACCCGCGTCTTCGAAATTTGCCATGGCTGTCGCCTTTGCTTCAATTTGTGCCCATCTTTTCCGGAGCTTTTCAATGCGGTGGATGGCCACAATGGCAGGGTTCACGACTTGACGAGTGCCGAAGTCAATCGCGTCGTCGACACCTGCTATCAATGCAAGCTGTGCTATGTGAAGTGCCCCTACACGCCTGACGACAAGCACGAATTCCAGCTGGATTTTCCCCGTTTGCTGTTGCGTGCGAATGCTGTTCGTAAGAAGAAAAACGGAATTGGGCTGCGAGGGCGTCTCTTATCTCGCCCCGAGACCCTGGGCAAAGTTGCGGGCGTGGCGCCAAGTCTTGCGAACTGGGCAAATCGCCAGCCGTGGCTGCGCGCGGGCTTGCAGGCTTTTGTCGGGATTCACAAAGACAAACTGCTGCCGGAGTTTCATGGCGAAACGTTTCTGGAGTGGCACCGTAAGCAGAAGGCGACCGCCGGAGATGGTTCGAAAGCAGTCCTCTTTGCTACCTGCTTCGTCAACCACAACAACCCGGGACTGGGTCGTGATGTGATTGACGTTTTCTCGCGAAACGGAATCGGGTTGAGCTGTCCAAAGCAGAATTGCTGCGGGATGCCGGCTTTGGAATCGGGCGACGTCGAGCTGGCGCGGCGCATGGCAGCCGCAAATGTCGAAGCGCTCTATCCCGAGGTGCAGGCCGGGAAGAAAGTCTTAGCAATCAATCCCACGTGTTCCTACATGATGCGGAAAGAGTACTCCGAACTGGTGGGAACGCCACAGGCTGCGTCGGTTGGCGGCGCTACCATGGATGTTTGCGAGTACCTGTTCCAACTGAAACAGGAAGGCAAATTCAATCGGGATTTTCGCTCCACGCCCGAGCGGGTCGGCTATCACGTGCCCTGCCACCTGAAAGCGCAGAACATCGGGTTTCGTTCTCGCGACATGATGCGCCTGATTCCTGGGACGACTGTCAAAATGGTCGAACAGTGTTGTGGGCACGATGGAACCTGGGCGATGCGGAAAGAATTCTTCCCGCTCTCGATGCTGGCCGGGCAGAAGGCCTTTGAGCAGATGCAGGCCGCGGAGAGTTCCGTTTACGCAACCGATTGTCCGCTAGCCGCCATTCAGTTCCAGCAAGCCATAGGCAAGCGGCCGATCCATCCCATCCAGGTGCTGGCCCGGGCGTACCGCGCGGACGGATTCCCAAAGACAATCGAACCTGAACCGAAGGTGCCGACCAATGCAGCCGGTTGAAATCTCCGAAATCAAGAATATTGCCGATTACGAACTTGTTCGCCCCGACTTGCGTCCGCGCATGATGGCGGTAAAGGATCGCCGCAGGATTCGCGTCGGCGGTCATTTAACTTTTCTCTTCGAGAACCGCGAAACGGTGCTCTATCAAATTCACGAGATGATGCGTATCGAGCGCATTGTCCGGCCCGAGGACGTCGCTCACGAAGTGGAAACCTACAATGAGCTGATCCCGGGTCCGGGTGAATTGTCGGCGAGTCTTCTGATTGAGTACGACACGCCGGAAGAGCGTGCCGTGCGCCTGCGGGAACTGCTTGGGCTGGAAAACCACATCTGGCTCGAGACCGGCGGACAGCGGTCGCAGGCTGAATTCGATGCACGCCAGATCGCCACCGACCGCATCAGCTCCGTGCAATACGTCAAGTTCAAGCTCTCACCAAAGCAGGTCGCAGCGTTTCCGCACGGCGCTACGATTGTCGTGGACCATGACAAGTACCAGGCCAAGCACCCGCTCACGGCAGAGCAACTGCGCGAGCTATCGCAGGATTTGAAATAAGCTAGCCCACGTAGGGGCAGACGTCCTCGTCTGCCCGGCGGAGCGAAGCTCCGCAATCGTATCGCTCAGAAGCTGAACGTGGCCATGAAGTCGATGCGGCGATTTGCGGCCCCTGAAGAGAACGGCCCGGTAGCGATGGCATTGGATTCGGCGAACAGCGGTGATGTGAGATTCCCGACTGGGGTGGCAAAGTTCACGCGATTCAGAACGTTTCTGGCCACAACGCCCAAGGTGAGGCTGTACTGCCGGTCACTGGCACTGCCCAATCCCAAAGCCCCGCCCATCACCTGGCCAAATCTGCCGTGATCGTGGCCGCGGCCGCCGCCGGGCAATCCGCCCTGGTCACCGCTGCCTCGGCGCTCCAAGCGTCGTCCCACGCCGAACGTCTTGCTCAGCCGCATATTCAGTGTAAACAGGCCCGGCCCGGTGCCGTAGTTGATGGGAACAATCGTTTGTCCCGGGAGCGGAACAAGATTGAACGTACCCAGCGGCGTGCACTCAGTCGTGGAGGCGATTGGTGTGACGGCGCCGCAGCGCGTAGTTGAAACCAGGGCCGGACGGTCGTTAAAGATCGAGTCGCCATTCAGGTCACGGCCGACAGTCACGTTATACGGCCGTCCTGAGCTGACGATCATGAACGGGCTCAAGCGGAACGCGTACGGCAGCGCGACTGTTCCGCCCATAAACAGCCGATTACGAATGTCGAAGGCGCTGCGGCCGTAGTCGGCCAGCAGGTCGTAAGGATTAGAGGGGAAGCTGGAAGCCCCTGCTGTATCGGCGTTGGCGTAGTTCAACGTGTAATAGCCAAACAGCGACACCTTGCTGCCCACGCGAACGTTGCCGTTCACAATGAATTGCTTCTGCTTGAAAATTCCCGTTGATTCGTACCGGTAAATATTATTCAAATTGCCAAAAGGACGAAACGCAGAGTTGGTGAAATCCGCTGCCGGAGTTCCCGGAAAAGGCGCGTTGATGTTGCGCGTCAGCAGTTGATGAACCCCTCGGGAATCCAGGTACGAAATGGCGAGGTTGGCGTTGCGCGAGATTTGCCGCTCCAGTGTAACCGCGCTCTGAATGATGTAGGGCGCGCGCACATTGGGATCGATCTGGTAAATCGTAGAAGAGGCCTGCACCCCCGAGGTAGTCAGCGAAGCAATCGACGGAAGGTTTGGATAAAAATCAGTGTTGGGTGCCGCGACCAGGAACTGCTGCTGCGTCACCCCATCCAAGCGCACCGCCTGCAAAACATAATCGTTCTTGAAGCGGTCATAGAACATGCCAAAACCGGCGCGGATCACGGTCTTGGGAGACGAGTTCCTGCCTTTGCCCAAGCCCCAGGCTATAGAAATTCGCGGAGCGGGATCGGCATGATCATGAATGCGGTTCTGCGCTTCGAAGCGGAGCCCATAGCTGATCGTCAGATTGGGCAGAATCCGCCAATCATCTTGCGCATAGAGGCCCGCGTCGAACAGGCTCGCTTCTGCTCGCGGTGTCCCCGAGATGAGCGAGAACTGGCTGGGCAGGGCGGAGGCTGGAATCGGCTGGTTTGCAGCCAAGGCACGCTGCGCCGCTTCGTAGGCTGCAATTGAAGAGAAGGTAAACGCGCCATTGAAGCCCGTACTGGCCTTATTGATGTCGCGAGTAAAGCGCAAGCGCGCTCCAAACTTCACCAGGTGCGCTCCGTGCACGATCGACGTGTAATTCTGAAATTCGTAACTGTCGCTGCGATCGATGATGGTGCCTTCTTCGCTGCCGCCTGCCGTGAATGCGCCTAATACGTCGATGCTGGGCAGAGTGCTGACCGGCAATTGATCGTTCGCGTCGCGGATGTATTGGAAGCGGGTCTCGTTGACTGCGTTGCTGCCGAAGGTTTGCGTGTCGCTGATTTGGAACGTGTGTTCGCGCTCGATAGTTTTGTATCCCTGCGACGCCAGAGCAAACTGGCCGACACCTTCGTTGGATTCACCGTCCCGCCAGAACTGATAGCGCACGCTGAGAGTGTTGCGGGGACTGATCTGGTAATCGATGCGAGGCTCCAGCGTAGTACGCGTGCGCAGCGTGGGCGTGGCGTCGACGAATCGTGTGGGATTAAAGTTGGGATCGAGAACGACCGCATTGATGACTGCCTCGTCATTGATGCTGCGCCGCTGCGCGTCAAAGAAAAACGAGGCCTTTTTGTTGATTGGCCCGCCGAGGCTCCCGTTGTAGATCATCGAATGGTAGCTGGGAGCGGGAATGGCCAGTCCGGACGCGGGATCGGGTTTCAGAAACGGATTCAGCGAATTGAACGCCGACGAATTCCCATCAACCAGTAACTGCCCGTGGTATTGATCACTTCCCGGCTTGGTGAAGACCTCGATCCTGCCATAGCCCAACTTGTCGTATTCAGCAGAAAAAGGATTCTGATTGATGCGGATCTCGCGAATGGCCGACTTAGGCGGCAATTGGCCACCGCTAAAACCGTCAATATAAATTTGACCGCCGTTGGGCCCAGCCGACGGACCCGCCAGAGCTTCGAGGTCGGACTGCAGTTCATCGGGATCATCGGATAGCGCCTCGAGATCCTTGCCCGTGAGCACAATGGAGTTGGCGTTGTCGGATGGATTGACATCGACATTCGTGCTCTGGCTATCGACGGTGACCTTCTCCTTTTCGACGGCGATTTCAAACTCGATATCGAGCCGTTGCACCTGTCCAGCGGCGACATCGACGAACTCGGCCTGGTAATCCGTAAATCCTTTGGCGCTGGCTGTGACGTTGTACTTGCCGGGAGTTAACGACCTCACTTCGTAGACACCCTCGTGATTAGTTTTGGTCGTTTGGGCTTGTCCCGCAGCAGTCGTCACCACAACTGTAGCATTCGTCACTGCCGCGCCAGATGGGTCCGTCACCTGCCCGCGAAGCACGCCAGAACCAGACTGCGCCAGTGCAGACGCCGCCGCAAAGACAAGGAAAACTGCGAAGCGGACCGGTTTGTTTGCGCTCGTACCCATATGCCGAGGACTGAAGACCGACGACTGCCTACTGACTCCCCTCGTCCCCGCCGCCCTGCCCAAGGCTCCAAGGAGAGAGCGTCATGGGCTCCCCGCCTTTGGAGACAGCGGCGAGAATTGGTTCTACCCCGGCCAACAGCGTTATGGCGGTGACCTGGCCTGAGTTTGTGCCCTGGGTGGAGACCAACATTACGGAATCGCCCTTCTGAAGGCCATGGAGGTTCACAGCAGGGAGACGCTGAAGCATCTGTTGCAGATCGCGGCCGCCGTTTCGCCGCACTTCGAAAGGTGGGCTGGCCGCCGGCCGCGCTCCGGGCTCTTGCGTTCCCCTCGCTGGATAGCCCGAAGCCGCGGTTGGCGTACCACTCAGCCGGGCGCCGATGCGCTGCGCCATCTCCGGCGGAAGCTTTCGCAGCTCCGAATCACCGGTAACTTTCACCACGACGGGATTCCTCGTCATGGAATCGAGGACACCAATGGTGCCTCCGGTCGCATCCACGGATGTAATGACCCCGGCGATGTTTCGAAAAGAGCCGCTGATGACCTCATCGGCCATAAATTCGTTTCCGGCCGGTGTCCTCGTGCCGCGCGCGCGCAACTGGTCGCCGGAATGGATTTCCGCCAGGGTGCTGGGGCGGGCTTCATCAAACTTCACGGAATCCGGGGCATACCGCCTTACGACGGTGTCTTTGGAAATTCTGATGATGGTTGTTTGCTTGTTCGCCAGCGAACCCGCCACAATAGAAACCGTTCCCGCAGCCGGATCGACAGCGCTGACCAGGCCGCCTACACCGCGCTTTTGCCAGTCTTCGCGATCGTGTTGGTGCTTGGTCTGCAGGTCCGTTCGCGTCATGACCATGACGGCGGAGGCAACCACCGAGTCAGGGCGCGACCCTGGTTCAACACGAACCAGCATACGGTCGCCTGGCTGCACATCATGAATGTCGATGGCACTGGCGCTCTCCAGATCTTTTTGTCCGGGTTGAATCCGCACGATGTGCACTCCATCTGGAATCGTTACCCGGACATTGGAATCTGGCACTGTGAGCGTGACTGTCCTTCCATCAATGGCCTGTACCGTGCCGACCAGCTTTTGCTGCGATGTGGGCGACGCCTTCGGTTGCACATCTTGCGAGAGCGAATTAATGACAATGAAACCCGTGCTGCTGCCCAGCAGCAGCATCAGTAGCCCCATCGTTCGCACAAAATTGGATTTCATCGGTATATACAAATGTTAAGCCTTGTAGCCGGCTTAAGCTGTAAAAACTAGGTAAGCTTTTGTAAATCTTCGTAGGCTGAAAGGCCCGGCGCATGGAGGATCAGTGCGGAAAGTCCTAACTCCGCAGAGATGGTGCTCGAATCCAAACTCCACGTCGGTATAAGAGCATCCGGGTCGGCGCATACTGCACTTCAGAGCAATAAGCTCAATTAAACCAGTGTTTTACGAAGACAAAACTCACCCCTTCTTTTTTCTTGAGACCCTGCAGCAGTTTAGGTACGATGTCGCGTAGTAGTCCACCACTCCTTCCCCGGGTTGATTTAGGTTCCCCAAATGAAAAATCTCAGCTGGGAGGAACAACTACTATGGGAAAAGATCGGCGCCTTCATTCTCGATGTGTGCAAGGCCTGCACAGCCATCGCGTCGTGTTCGCTTGTTTAGTCGTTTTCGCGCTGGCGGCCTTGTCGAGTGCGGCGCTCAGCAGTGGTATCTTTCGGGTCGACTTCCGCGATCCCGCTGGAGTGATACGCACGAACTTTACCCATGGTCCGCTGGATACCAGTAATCCCTTCTTCCAAACCTTGGGAACGAACGGCCGCAGCTGTGTATCTTGTCATCAGCCCAGTGATGCCTGGAGCGTTACTCCTCTTCACATCCAGGCGCGGTTTGACGCTACGGGTGGAACCGACCCTATTTTCCGCCCGGTGGATGGCGCCACGTGCCCGACGGCCGACGTGTCTACTGTCGACGCACGCCGAAACGCATACAGCCTCTTGCTGGCCAAAGGACTGATCCGAATTGACCGGCCGCTGCCTCCTAATGCCGAGTTCAGCATCGTCGCCATCGACGACCCCTACGGGTGCTCCAACTCCAGCGACGTTTCGGTTTACCGGCGTCCTCTGCCGTCTACTAATCTTGGATTCCTCTCGACCGTGATGTGGGATGGCCGGGAAACGCAAAGTGGTCAGCCCATCGGCGTCGACCTAGGCCAGCAAGCCATCGACGCCACTTTGGGTCATGCCCAGGCCAGTACTCCACCCACTCCAGAACAGGTCCAGCAAATTGTGAATTTTGAAACTGGCCTGTTCACGGCGCAAATCAAGGACAATTCCGCGGGAAAGCTGAATGCGAATGGGGCCAAGGGTGGTCCGCTCGCTCTCTCAGTGCAACCGTTTCACCTGGGCATTAATGACCCCTTCGGCGGAGATCCCAACGGCGGCAGCTTCAGTCCCAAGATCTTCGGCCTGTTTGATGCCTGGGCAAATGCAACCGGCACTAACGCGGAGGCACGGCGATCTATTGCCCGCGGTGAAGCAATCTTTAACAGCAAGCGTATTCCAATTGAAGGGGTTGCAGGGATCAATGATGTGCTCGGTGTGAAGACATTCAACGGCTTCTGTGGCACCTGTCATGACACACCTAATGTGGGCGACCACTCGCTATCGGCTCCCCTGAATATCGGCCTTACCGATGCCTCGCGCCGTACTCCCGATCTGCCGCTGTTCACGCTGCTTTGCAATGCAACCGGAAAGATCGTGCGCACCACGGACCCGGGCCGAGCCATGGTGACCGGCAAGTGCGCCGACATCGGGAAATTCAAAGGCACGATCCTGCGCGGCCTGGCCGCTCGCGCTCCTTACTTCCACAATGGTTCAGCGGCGACGCTGATGGATGTTGTCAACTTTTATGATCAGCGTTTTCACTTGCATTTTAGCGATCAGGAGAAAGCCGACTTGGTGGCGTTTTTGCAAAGCCTATAAGCCGGAGGAGATCAGTAACTGTGACTGCCGAGACCGCCGGGAGACGTCCTCCCGGCGTTTTGGCGTGAATTGGCGCACAGCCGGACCTTTGGCGACTCAAATTGGCCCGATGCTGTGAAGTCGAGGAACGTCGTGCCTCTCGTGCCAACCACGGCAAGCAGAGCTTCCCTACGGTGTCACGGTCAGTGTGGTTTGCCCTTGTATGTTGCCCGATGTGGCTGTGATTGTGACCGGCGTGGAGGTGGTCACTGCCGTGGTATTCGCCACGTTGCCCTGGAAAGTGACTGCCTGGTTGGAAGAAGTCCAGGTGACCGTGTTAGTGATGTCCTCAGTCTGGCCGGTGCTGGTGGTGCCTGTGGCCGTGAATGTCACGGGATTGCCACCGACAATACTGCTGTTGGCGGGCGTAACCTTGATCGAGACCAGGTTGGCGAGAGTCACGGTAACAGTTGTCGACCCGCTAACAGTCCCGGAAGTCGCGGTTATGGTGGCGCTGCCGGTGCTGACTGCGGTGATGAGGCCACCCGAGCTGATTTTTGCAATGGTTGCATCGGAACTGGTCCAGAAAACGTTCGAGGTCAGGGTCTTGGTGGTGCCGTCATCGAAAGTTCCAGTTGCCGCCATCTGCAAGGTGCTGCCCTGCTGGACAGATGGGGTCGGAGGGCCCACGGTAATCGTCGTCAACGTCGGCTTAACGAAAAAGCCCCGGCAGCCCGCTGACATCAGGCTCAAAACCAGCGCAAAACTGAGCAGCACCAACTTAGGCTTGGAACTCAACATGGCTTAACGCCTCGCCCGACGCCCCGTTTCAGCAATTTACCCGGCTCGCAGTAGAGCGATTGTAGCAGATGGGAACGCCGTCTCTTCCCACTCCTTGGGACATGAACCACGTCCGTCTCGGGACTAGAACGTCTGCCCACACGAGACTTGCATACCTTGTTGTTCCCTGCTGAGCCTCTTTCCTGCCATCTGATCTAATACAGGTATGAGGCTGCGCTCTTTCGTTATAGCTCTGCTCCTGTTCGCCCCGTGGGGGCTATGCTTCCAGGCCAGCGCCCAGCAGGTTTGCGGCCGGTGCATTCGGGCCCACATGGATTTCCTCGCCTCCGACGCCCTTCGTGGCCGGGGCAGCGGCACCCCCGACGAGTTGATCGCGGCCACTTACATCGCTTCGGAACTGGAGCAGTACGGAATTGAGCCTCTTGGTGACAACGGCACCTTTCTCCAACACGCTGCGGTAACAAACCGGAAGGGGGAAGAGGTTCACACCTGGAATGTTGTGGCGAAAATCCCGGCCAGGGAGCCGCTGCGACCGGGCACGGCGGTTCTGCTTACAGCCCATCTCGATGCGCTTGGAGTCGGCAAAGCTGTAAACGGGGACGATATTTACAACGGCGCAGACGATGACGCATCCGGCAGCACCGCTGTGCTGGAGTTTGCCCGCTTTCTTGCCACGCAACCGAAACCGCGCCGCACCATCATTTTCGCCTGGTTCGGCAGCGAGGAGTTGGGCGGGTTAGGCTCTCAATATTTTCGTGCCCATCCGCCTGTTCCACTAAAAGACGTAGCGGCTTATCTGGAATTTGAAATGATCGGCCGTCCCGATCCCGCCGTTTCCCAAGACACACTCTGGCTCACCGGCTGGAATCGCACCAATCTTGGCCCGGCGCTGGCCCGGCACGGCGCTCATTTGGTCGCCGACCCGCATCCCGCCGAGCATTTCTTCCGGCGTTCGGATAATTACGTCTTTGCTGAGAAGGGAATGATCGCCCAAACCGTTTCGAGTTACGGCTTGCATACGGACTATCACCAGCCCAGCGACGATCTCTCGCACATCGATTTCAAGCACATGGAGAATGTGATCGGGTCGCTGCTGAGACCTATACTTTGGCTGGTCAACTCCGAG
The DNA here is from genome assembly GCA_035691825.1 of Terriglobales bacterium. Lineage (GTDB taxonomy): Bacteria > Acidobacteriota > Terriglobia > Terriglobales > Acidobacteriaceae > Gp1-AA122. The sequence continues at coordinate 58,700 of DASSIO010000066.1, forward strand.
TTTGTTCCGCAATGGAACGAGGGAAAACAACCGAACTCTTCACCGCTGAGAGCGCCGAGTACGCCGAGGTAGTGGGCCGTGTAAATCTTTACGTGCCTGATCCAAAGCGTTTGCTGATCCGACGTTAGCTCAGCGTTCTCGGCGGTAAACAGCTATAATGTCGGTTTGGCAGAAGTTGCTGCCGAACAAAGCAGTCACAAGGGAGCCGATCAGAATGTCCGCACCATCCCGGCGACCGGAAATCCGCCGCCGCCGCACCCGCAAAGAAAAAATCGCCAAGCTTCGTAAGCTCCACAACATGTCGACATCCGATACCGAGAAGAAGCGCATCAACGCCAAGCTTCACCGATTGGGCCTGGTTTCTCCCGGCCAGCCGCTCACAAAATAAAGTCGCTGATCACACAAGCTGAAGGGCGAGTGTCGATTGGGTGCAGAGTCGAGAAGAGTCGAATTCGGCACGGTCGCGACGATCCCGAATCGCCGAGTCTCCTTATTCCGCGACGGATTGTCATGCTGAACGAAGTGGAGCATCCCTATCTTCTCTTCTGCAGTTCGCCAGCAATAGGCTTTTTCGCTTCGCTTCGGAATGACAAAAATCTGTGGTTCGAAATTCTTCCTGCGCGGGACGGGCGAGACGCCCGTCCCCACACCGCTGCTTCCCACACTGAAGCCAGTTCCCACAGATCTCTCGCCTTGCCCTCGATTAGGACGCTCGTAAACCTTTATCCGACCCTTTTTGACAGCACAACATCCTGCTCGCCGGCGTCTTGCGTTCCCACCACCGTTTCGTACGCTTGTAAGACCCGGGTAGCGGAATGTTCCCAGGAAAATCGCTGGTACTGCTCGTAGCTGCGCCGCTTCATCTTTTCCCTGAGCTCCTGATCCGTAAGGACGCGGTGTAGCGCGCGCATGATCTCAAAAATGTTTTCGGGATTGACCAACACGGCGGCATTCCCGACGACTTCCGGTAAGGAGGATGTATTCGACGTCACCACCGGGGTGCCGTGCGCCATCGCTTCCAGTGGCGGAAGCCCGAATCCTTCGTAAAGAGATGGGAAAACGAAGATCTTTGCCAGGTCATAGAAGATGCGCAGGACCTCGATGGGAACAAATCCCAAAAAGCGCACATCATTTTGCACGCCGCTTTTGATCACGGTGCGCCGCAGGTCGGGATGCTTCGAAAGTTCGTCGCCGATGATGATCAACTTCAAGTCGGCAAAGCCTCCCTCCTTGGCGAGGGCGGCTCTTAAAGCGGAGAAGGCTTCGATGATGCGGACCAGGTTCTTGTGCGGGCTGATCCGGCCCGCGTACAGCAGAAACGGATAAGTCACCTGATAGCGTTGCGCGATCAGGTCGCGATCGGATTGGCTGGCGTGCCCACGCAGAAAGCGCTCGTCGATGGCATTGTAGATGACCTCCACGCGTTCGCCGGGAATCCCAAAAAGCTTCTCCAGTTCGGTCTTGGTGAATTGGGATACGGCAAAAACGCGGGCTGAGCCCATCAGCACACGGCGAGTCAGGTGAAAATGCAGCGACCGCCGCAGGCCGGAGCCGTTGTGCGCGCGCGACATGTGCTCCAGCACATCGTGTACTGTCGTCACGTACGGACAGGGAAGCGCGCGCGGCATCCAAAACAGATGCGGAACGTGCAGCAGGTCACAATCAAGCCTCCTTAGCACCGTGCGCAGGGCGAAATAGCCCCGGGCAGATGTCTCTCCCTCGCTAAAAGGAACACAGCGAAAGTTCCCCGGCAGATCGCCGATTTCGTGGGCTTTTTCGGGCGCGCCAATGAGATAGTACTTATTCTTGCGATCCAGGCGGCTCAGGGCGCGTACGATGTTGCGGATATAAGTGCCGACGCCGAAGTCGGTGCTGCGGCGGATATCGATCGCCACTCTCACGGCTCGATTTAACCACAGATAAGGCACAAGGTAAGCAGGGAACTATAGAAGGACGTGAGGCAGATGCCCCGCGTCCCTTGCCGAGGGACCATTTGAACCCAACGGCCTTGTCGTTCGGAGCGAAGCGAGGAATCCCTATGGCGGGCATATCTCAGAGGGTAGCGATGCTTCGCAGTGCTCAGCATGACAAGCGTACGGGACCTCGGCGGCCCCTGATCTTGATCACACCCTGGCTTCGGCCTGCGCCCTGGCCCTTCGCTCCGGATATAGAGGGAACGCCTCCGCTAGTTCCAGCACCTGCTTGCGTACTTTCGCCAGCGCACTGCTGTCGGTTCGATGATGCAGCACTTCGGAAATCCAGTGGCCGATCTGCCGCATTTCGTCTTCCTTCATACCACGGGTAGTCAGTGCGGGGGTACCGATCCGGATACCACTCGGCTTCATCGGCGGATTGGTGTCGAACGGAATGGCATTTTTGTTGACCGTAATACCGGCCTCGCCTAACGCCTTTTCGGCCTCACTGCCCAGCATGCCCTTCGAGAAGACATCCACCAGCATAAGGTGGGTATCGGTTCCACCGGAAGTAATACGGAACCCATCAGCCGCGAGTGTTTCCGCGAGAACCTTCGCGTTGGCGATGATCTGCCTGGCGTAGTCGCGGAAGGAAGGCTGCATGGCTTCCTGAAAGCAAACCGCTTTGGCGGCAATGATGTGCACCAACGGGCCGCCCTGCATCCCAGGGAAAACAACTTTATCGATGGCTGCAGCGTGCTCGGCTTTCGACAGAATCATACCGGCGCGCGGTCCACGCAGGGTTTTATGGGTCGTGGTCGTAACAATCTGCGCATGGGGCACGGGCGAGGGATGTACGCCTCCCGCGACCAGGCCGGCGAAATGCGCCATGTCGACCAGATAGAGTGCTTCCACCTTGTCGGCGATCTGCCGCATGCGGGAGAAATCAATGATCCGCGGATAGGCGCTGCCGCCGCCAATGATCAGCTTCGGCCGCTCTTTCTCGGCCAATTTCTCGAGATCGTCATAGTCGATTGTTTCCGTTTCCTTCGTGACGCCGTAGGGAACAATGCGATACGTCTTGCCCGAAAAGTTAAGATGATGTCCGTGCGTCAGGTGTCCGCCGTGGGCGAGATTCAGGCCGAGAATCGTGTCGCCAGGCTGCAGCACAGCGGCATACGCGGCCATGTTGGCCTGCGATCCCGCGTGCGGTTGTACGTTGGCATGCTCGGCGCCAAATAACTTCTTTGCGCGGTCACGCGCCAACTCTTCCACGATGTCGGCGAACTCGCAGCCGCCGTAATAACGCTTATGGGGATACCCTTCGGCATACTTATTGGTGAAGACCGATCCCATGGCTTCGAGGACGGCTTCACTGACGAAATTTTCTGAGGCGATCAGTTCCAAGCCTTCATGCTGACGCCGAACTTCGTTATCAATGGCAACGGCCACTTCCGGGTCTACTTCGTACAGCGGACGATACATCGAATCGTTTTTCATAACAGCCTTTGGCATTAGCCCTTAGCGTTTGGTTCGAGACCCCGCTCCTGCAGCGTGATGGGCGCAACACGGGACCAGCGTCATTCTACCGCTCGAACGCCGTTCTCAGAAATGACGCGATTTGCCAGCCATCCATGTACTTGTATGGTGTTTCGCCCGTGGTGTAATGGCCGCAGGGCAGCACAACCACTTTGTGATCTAGTTTGTAACGCTCGAACTGCGCCACCACTTCACGCGAAAATTCCGGGAGGAAGGTCAGATCGTAATTCGCATAAATGATCAGCGATCTCTTTGGGCAACGCGCGAACTGATCGAAGTACGACATGGGGCTGATCGCCGCCCACAGGTGGCGTAGCCGTTCCAGGTCGATCTGCGATTCCATGCCGGCGCGGATGTGGCGCGTAGACTGCCCATGCCAGACCACATCTGCGAAGTACGTGGACGCGTGATTGAACGCCGCCACGCGAATACGGTGATCATGGGCAGCCGCAAGAAATGCATAGCAGGAGCCCAAGCTGGTTCCAACGATTCCCAAGCGGTTGTACCCGCGCTCTTCGAGCCAGTCCAGGCAGGCGCGAATGTCAACGACTCCCTGCCGGGCAGCGTCCAGGGTGCGCCCGATGTTGGCAGAGACGGCGTAATCGGCGCGGCGAATCTCCGCCGGCATGCGAATGTCGTGATACGGCATACTCAGCCGCAATACTGAAACACCGATCAGATTCAGGGCATGGCACAGCCCGGTGTAGGCCAGGGCGTCGGAGTTCCAGTGCGGCAAGAGCACAACTGCCCGCCGCCCTCGTGCCGGGAACCAACGCGCGTTCACAAGGTCATTTTCCGGATAGCACGTTCGCACCGGAGACGTAAAACGCAAGAAGTCCGCGTATTTTCCCCGGACCTTAGCCTCGAGCTTGGCATCGGGGACCTCGCGTGTGCTGAATACCTGAATCTCGCGGCGCTCCAGGCGAAAATCGTTCGGTGTGCGGTAGGAATAGAAGGCGTCGCTGTCGGCAACGATGCGCCGGTTGTATTCGGCCAGAAACTGTTCGGGGTGGGCGGCCGCCTGCGCGGGTGAGCAGCCGTTTCGGCAAGGCCAAGCCTCAGCCCAGTCCAGTCCCCACTCCAGAGGGCGTACAACGCGGTTGTTGTCAACCGACGTGAGCCGGGTTTCCCAATCGTACATCCATTGCTGGTAACGCGAACGCATCCTGTCCGGAATATAGCAAAAGCCGAGGACGCGAAGCAGGTCGCAATCAGTTAACGGTCAAAATCGGAGGCTAACCGCGACCAACACCACGCTCGGAAGAGAGCCTGCAGACATCAACTCCTTTTGTGGATTTCACTGGATCGCGGCCCGGTACAACGTGGGACAGATCGGATTAGCTCTGGTGTTAGTAGGTGCCGCTATTTCGGCGAGCAGCTCACATTGAAGAGAATCAATGTTGGAAATTCACCTCCGTGTCTTTACGTGACGAAATTTCGGCAACCACCATGACTGATGCTATTTTTCACACAGAACAAGAAAAAATCGTCGCCGCATGTGAAAAATGATTTGTCACTTGCCATGACACCGCGTATGATGCACGCAAATAGGGCAACGCCGTTGTGCAGTTCCCTACACGGCCCTCGCGCTTCGATCCAGGTTTGGTTCCATTTGGAGTTTTGTATGTTCCAGCCACGCAGTCGCAATCGCCTCCTTTTAATTTGCCTTGTTCGACATCGGGATAGGGTTTCCTCTTTCCGCGGCAATCTGGTCTGAGGAGCTGTGCCCCATGATGTCCCATTTTAATTTCAGCGAACTATACCGCGATGCGCTCGCCGAGCGTGATCCGCAACACAAAGTGGTTCTGCTCCGCCTCGTAACCGAAGCCCTTGAGCAGTGGCGGCACAACCTGGCGGGCAGTGTAGATCGAACCCTGACCAAAGACTTCCAACATCAAGAGAAATGACATCTATCACTGATCAGTGGAGTACGCATTGAGGAATCCCTACGAAGTCCTGAGCGAAAAGGAAGTTGAGATTGCGCGTCTGCGAAAAGAGACAGCGGCTCTGCGTCTGGTAATCGACTTGATCGATGATCACGACCCAGATCGCCTAACCGTCTCCCCCGCCCAAAGCAGTTCGCAGCCGTCGGACCGAACTACTAGCAAGAACTTTATGCCGGCTTCGAGTTCGTGAAAGGCACGTGCTATGAAAATCGAGAACGACGGGTATGTTGTCATGATATCGGCCTTCAGGGTGCCAAATCGGCACGCGACAACCCGCTTTCGTTACACCATCACGCGTAAATCAAAATCTCCAATGTTGATGATCGCCGGATCAGCAGCCAGCGAGAAAGAGGCCGCAGAGCTGGCCGAAAATCACTTGCATCATTTCGCCGAACAAGACGCTTGCCGGCGCACACATGCTCGACGGTCTGCCGGTTCAGCCTGACTGAAACCATCATGGGGCTCTCCTTGTCCTTCTGCCGGAAGCGGGAGGAACGGCGGCAGCGTGGGTCTTATACGCACATCAGGATCTTCCCAAACTGCCGCCGGTTTTTTTCATTAGCCGAAATTCTTCACCACGGAATCACGGAGACACGGAGAATTGAGCCGAGTCACCCTTGGGCCGGATACTCAGCAGTTATCCGCCCACAGGATTTTTTCAGAATTGCTGTAATGTTCTTCAAGCCTGTGATCTCGACAAGACGTGGAGAGCCTGCTCTGAGCCGGTCGAAGGGGCCCTTGTGTTTGGGTATTCACAGTAATTCCTAAGCAGCCCCCGGTGCTCAGCGCGTGGACTTTGTAAGAATCAGGTACGCCGCTATTCAGCCCGTCCGCTCGCCTCTGTGTCTCCGTGTCTCAGTGGTGAGAATCCCGGTTAGAGGCGCATCAATGGGACCGCACAGCCAGGCGCTAGTGCGAGCAAACCCACGCGGGAAACTCAGATTATTCGTGATATCTTCTGGGAACTCGCTTCGAAATTCCGCAGAGGATCTCGTAAGGAATGGTGTTGGCGATCTCGGCGTGCTCCTGCGCGCTGATGCACAGGCCGTCGCTGGCGCCCAGCAGGATGACTTCATCTCCCACATCGACTCCGGCGATACCCGTCACATCGGCAAGCGTAAGATCCATCGAGATCAAGCCCACAATGGGCGCGTAGTGATCGCGCACAATGATGCGGCCTTGAGAGGAGAGCGCGCGGTTAAGCCCGTCCGCGTAGCCGACTGGCAGCACCGCAATGTGGGCGGTGCTCTTGGTCACGTAAGTTCCGTTATAGCCGAGAGCCTGACCGGCAGAAACTTCGCGAACCGCCAGAATACGAGTCTTCCACGTCAGCACGGGTTTAACCCCAAGCCGCCAGGCGCTGCCGCTCACTTCGCGTCCCGCACGCTGAAAAGGAAGGTAATACCCGTACAAGGCAAGTCCCGGACGCACCATGTTGTGCCATGTTTTCCGGCGAGAGATTGTCGCCGAGGTGTTGGCCACGTGCACCAGGGAGGGATCAAGCCCGGCCGCCCGCAACGAGTGGCGCGCTTCGTCAAAATGTTTCATCTGCTCTTCAGCGGAGGACGCGTCCAGCACCTCCGAAGAGGCCAGGTGAGTCGAGATCCCTTCCAGCGTGAGATGCTTTGCGTTTTTCAGTACCGGAAGCAATTCGGTCAACCCGCTGGTACTTACTCCGAGACGCCCCATTCCGCTGTCAACTTTTAAGTGGATCGGGTGACGGCCAGCTCCGACCTTGGCGGCGGCGCGGTCCATTGACTCAATTTGCCAGCTTTCCCATACGGTGGGCGTGAGCCCCAGACGCACAATTTCTTCTTCTTCTCCGCGCCAGAAGCCCGTCATCAGCAGCACCCGGACCTGTATGTCTGCTTCTCGCAACGGGATTGCTTCGTCGAGCGATGTAACGCCCAGCCACTGGGCGCCTTCCCTGACTAGCGCGCGTGAGCACTCGATTGCGCCGTGACCATAAGCATCGGCCTTTACGACCGCGCACACTGCCACATCACTTCCGACATGCTGCTGGATGGTTCGAAAATTCTGGCGCAATGCGCTCAGCGACACCTCTGCCCAGGTTGGACGGGTTGCGGCGCGAATGGATTTTCCGGCAACAGTGGTGGCCACTTCGCCGATTATAGCGGCGTTTATGACTCGCTCCAGGTTACGTGGGTGTCATGCATGGCACTGCCGGCTTCGTCCAGTCGCGTGGCTGGCGAGCGCCGCGAAAGAGGCGATGAGTACCTGCTGCTTCGCCGCTTGCTTGCCCGCTTCTCCTGCCGGGCGGTACGATAAATGTTTGATTGCTTGACCAGGAGGCTTTATGGGGACTGATACTCTTAGCGCGCCCATGCTGGGCGAAACCAGCAAAACCCGAGTTTTCAAGAACTTCATCGACGGCGAGTTCGTTGAGGCCTCGACCGGCGAAACTTTCGAAGATCGCAATCCTGCTGACACGCGCGAGGTGGTCGGGATCTTCCAAAAGTCCGGAAAGCAGGACGTCGATACCGCGGTCGAAGCAGCCAAGCGCGCCTTTGCCAAGTGGCGTCTCGTACCCGCGCCGCGCCGCGCGGAAATTCTCTATCGTGCCGCTGAGATGCTGCTGGAGCGCAAGGAAGAGTACGCCCGCGACATGACCCGCGAGATGGGTAAGGTCATCAAGGAAACGCGCGGCGACGTGCAAGAAGCAATAGACAGCGCTTACTACATGGCCGGCGAAGGCCGCCGTATGTTCGGTCCCACTACGCCCTCCGAACTGCCCAACAAATTCGCTATGGCCGTGCGCCAGCCCCTGGGTGTTTGCGCCATGATCACACCCTGGAATTTTCCCATGGCAATTCCTTCCTGGAAGCTGCTGCCTGCACTGGTTTGCGGCAATACCTGCGTCATCAAACCGGCACAAGACACGCCGCTCTCGACCTTCAATCTGGTGAGAACGCTGATGGATGCCGGGGTGCCGAAAGGTGTGATCAACATTGTGACCGGGTTTGGTTCCCATGTAGGCGGGCCGCTCAGCGAGCATCCTGATGTTCGCGCCGTGTCTTTGACAGGATCCAGCGAAGTTGGACGTATTGTGGGTCAGACAGCAGCGAAGAGCTTCAAACATTGCTCGCTCGAACTGGGCGGGAAGAATCCGATGATCGTCCTCGATGATGCCAACCTTGACCTCGCGATCGAGGGCGCGCTCTGGGGAGCATTCGGCACGACCGGACAGCGTTGCACGGCAACTAGTCGCATCATTGCCCAGAAAGGCGTCTACGGCGAATTTGTGCACCGCCTGGTTGAGCGCGCCAAGGCTCTCAAAATTGGCAACGGCCTCGACGAATCTGTCGACATGGGGCCGGCCATCAACGAAAGCCAGTTAAACACCGATCTGAAATATCTGGAGATCGGGCAGGCCGAGGGTGCGAAGCTGCTTTGCGGCGGGAACCGCCTGGACAGTGGAATTTTCAAGCACGGCTGGTTTCTGCAGCCCACGGTCTTCAGCGAGGTGGATCGCAAAATGCGGATTGCCCAGGAGGAAATCTTTGGGCCTATCGTTTCGGTGATTCCATGTGACGATCTCGAGGATGCCATCGACATTGCTAATGACATTCCCTATGGCTTGTCCTCCTCGATCTACACGCGCGATGTGAACCGGGCGTTTGCCGCCATGCGCGATCTCTACGCGGGAATCACATACATCAACGCTCCGACGATTGGCGCCGAGGTGCACCTGCCGTTTGGTGGTGTGAAGGCGACGGGTAATGGACATCGCGAGGGCGGCATCGGCGCGATTGACTTCTACACAGAATGGAAGGCGGTCTACATCGACTACTCTGATCGCCTGCAGCGGGCACAGATCGACCGTCCCGAATAAGAGTGGCGCGGGCACTTTTGCCCGCGCTGGAGCATAGGGGCGACCGCATCGGCCGCCTCAGACCCTTACTCTACGTCCCGCAGCCGAGCAGCTTTACCTCTCAGCTCACGAAGGTAATACAGCTTGGCGCGGCGCACCTTGGACGAGCGAAGCACGTCCACCTTATCGACGACCTTCGAGTTGACGGGGAATATTCGCTCCACTCCCTGGCCGAAGCTGATTTTGCGAACCGTGAAGCTGGCCTGAGGACCATTGCTCTTCGAGATTACGACACCCTCGAAGGCCTGTAGGCGCTCCTTGTCGCCTTCCTTAATCTTCACCTGCACGCGGACGGTGTCGCCGGGGCGAAAGTTCGGGATATCGGTGCGCTTGTTCTTGGAGAGTAACTTTTCGATGACCAGGTTCGGCATAATCAATTCCTTCGAGTTCTCTGAATTTCTTGATCTTTCGTTGAAACTAGGGCTCCGTTCTTCCGGCCTTGCTTCCTAATGGTATGTCGGCTGCAACTTGATTGATTTCAGCCAGCCACTCCTTATCTTCCTCGCTCAATGCCACTCGATCCAGCAAATCAGGCCGATTGCGCAGCGTTTTCTCCAGGGCACTCCTCCGGCGCCAGCGCCGAATCTGCTCATGGTCGCCGGAAACCAGAACATCCGGAACGCCCATGCCGCGAAACTCGGCGGGACGCGTGTAGTGCGGATAATCGAGCAATCCGCCCGACCCGCACGTCGAATCCGGACCTTCGGTCTCCAGCAAGCGCGCCTGCGCCGTAAACGACTCCTGGCGGGTGGAAGCCTCGTTGCCCACAACCCCCGGAATGAGCCGCGTAACGGCGTCCACAATTACCGCCGCGCCCAACTCGCCGCCGCTCAGGACGTAATCTCCGATCGACAGCTCGCGGTCCGCGAGAAACTCGGCCACCCGCTCGTCAACACCTTCGTAGCGGCCGCAAATCAGCACCATACGCTCTAGCTCAGCCAATTCTGTAGCAACCGACTGATGGAAGCGCTTGCCCTGCGCCGACAGCACAATAACACTCTGCTCGGCGCCGCTAGCCAGCCGCTGTTCCCACGAGGGAAGGCCCAATGATTCGATACATTCAAAGATCGGTTCCGGCTTGAGCACCATGCCCTCGCCCCCGCCAAATGGGCGGTCATCCACAGTGCGATGTCGATCGCGAGCAAAAGCCCGCAGGTCGTGTATCTGAACACTCACCAGCCCCGCTTCCCGCCCCCGGCGAACCATGCCGTGATCCAGCGGCCCGCGAAAAAAATCGGGGAAAATGGTGAGAATATCGACTCGCATGCGTACCCCGCAGCCTCTGGAAAGCTAGCTCCTCTGCTGCCGCTTCTCTTCTTCAGTCAGTGGCGCGTTGATCTCCAGCATGCCTTCCGGAAGGAGCATGTGAATCTCCTTGCCGGCAAGATCCACGTTTCGCAGGTACGCTTCGGCGTACGGAATCTCAAATTCCTTCTCGCCCTCGACCACCAGCAGCGGCGCCTCTCCCGCGCCGAACCGCACGTCAATTACGGTCCCTATTCTGCTCTCGCGGGCCCAAACGACGCACCCAATCAAGTCGCTGATGTATGAGACGCCCGGCTCAAGGCCGGTACGCTCAGCGAGCAGAACCTGAAGTTCGCAACCGACCAGCTTCTCCGCCTCGGAAATCGAATCAACGCCCGCGAACTTCAGGACCACCGATCCCTTGTGCGGCCAAAACGATTCGATCGTCAGTTCCTGTCGTGCACCCTGCCCGTTGAGAGCAAAAATCCGCCTGCGGTCTTCGAAGCGCTCAGGAAACTCGGTGTGGAGTTCTAGTAAAACCTCGCCGTGGCGGCCTTGCGTCTTCGTCACGCGGGCGATGGTGATGAATTCTTCGCCTATGCCTATTCCAAAATCTCCAGCGTGTAATGCTTGTGCGATTTCAGGCCGGCGACTCCCAGCAGTCCCCGCATGGCCCGGGCAATACGGCCTTGTTTCCCGATGACCTTGCCCAAGTCCGTCTCCGCAACTTTCAACTCGATAACAGTTCCGTCCTCATCTTCTGCCACGTTGACGGAAACCTGATCGGCCGCGTCCACCAAAGACTTGGCCACATGCTCGATCAGCGCCTGCGCGTTCACGGCGTTTTCTGCTGCCATTTGTTTGCTCCGGGTTCGGGGCGAAGCTGCTGCGGTGTTAGGCTACGGATTCCGTGGGAGCCGCAACCGGCTTGGACACGAGCTTGCCAACCCGGTCCGACAGCTTGGCACCCTTGGAGACCCAGTAATCAATGCGATCGCGCTTCAAATCAATGGTGGCCGGAGTAGATCGCGGATTGTACGTGCCCACGACCTCGACCGGACGGCCGTCCCGCGCCCGCTCTTTTTCAATCACAATCACCCGATAGTGCGGCTGTTTGCGCGCACCCATACGCTTCAGACGAATCATCAACACTGAGCTTTGTTTCCTTTCCTACTTGTTTCGGAGGGGATGAGGCAAACTATTATTATCTAGAAAGTTAGCGGGATTGGCAAGCCGTGGTTTCCATTAGCGAGCCGGAAGCTAGCGGTCGGCAAGTGCCTGAATAATTTCTACCGGTTCCGGCCTCTCCGTGTAATCAGCATTCGCCCAATAATACCGGACCTTGCCATCCTGATTAATAATGTATGTGGCCGGAATCGGCAACTCCCAGCTGTCATCCCCGTTGGCGTTCGGCAAATTGATGAGCGCCCGCCGATAGATCGCCTGCTGGTCTTCCGGAACTCGGTAGACCAGTCCAAACTGGCGCGCCACCTGATTTCCTAAATCCGCGAGGAGCGGGAATCGCAACTTGTGCTGGTCGGCCATAAAGAAGGACTGCTTCACGGTTTGCGGCGAGATGGCCACCATCGGCGCTCCCGCAGCCTCAATTTGTGGCAGAACCCGCTTCATCGCTTCCAACTGCCCCACACAGAAAGGACACCACCGGCCACGGAAAAAGCAGATGACAAGCGGGCCTTTGACCAGGAGGGTAGCCGAGGACACCAAATTGTCATTGTGATCCCGAAGCTCGAAGCTGGGCGCGATCGCTCCTACCCCAAGGCATCGAGCGTCAATGCCCTCGCGGTGCAAGTCCGCAACCACCTGGGCGTGAACCGCTTGAGCTTCGGCGGGAACGTACTTAGCAATGAGCTCTTTGCGTTCCGCGAACTGCTCGCGCAAAGAGCGCGCATCGGCGTTGAGATCGGCTTCTTCCAGGGAGCGCCATTTCACAAAGCAGTTCTCAGTTCTCAGTTAATAGTTCTTCGTTCTTGGCTTTTCGTTCTCGCTTGTGCAATTGTGCGTGCGTCCATAGTAACTAAATGGGCTCTGTCATCCCGAGTGGAGCCGGCGCGCAAGGAACGAGCGCTCCTGCAAAGTCGAGGGACCTTGCGTTTCATTTCGCTGGGAGCTACGGCGTCGTGCGCGGATTCGGCACGCTGGAATGGGCTACGATCAGCCACTTTCCTTTGATCTTCCTCAACACGATTACGTAGTTGCCCTCCACGACCCTGTCCCGCAGTGTGACATTGTAAGCTCCAGTGTCGTAGGCGAGATCTCCCGATCGCTCCACGTGCAGGCTGTGTACCACGTAATCGTGTGCGCCCGCCGCGACAGACCGTCGCATTTCGGCCAAAATCGAATCGTAGCCATGCACTGTGCCATCCCACCGCATCAGCACGGCTTCTGGCGCGTAAAATGCGGCAACCTTGTCGGCTTGTCCGGCGTTGAATTCCGCAACCCAGGATTCGCGAATCCTTTGCATTTCCGCCGCAAAGCTGTCGGACTTTCCGGCAGACTTGCTCTGCGCGGCAGCAGTCGCTGCCATCAAGAGCGCCAGCAATAGACAACATGTTCGTCGGAGCAACATGGGAAGTAGTTTCTGGTTTCTCGTTCTTAGTTCTTCGTTCTTGGTTGCTAGTCGTTTGACTCTACAATCTCTGCGTTATTCGCGGGACTTCAAAACCGGACAAGGCACTTCACCTCGGAACTAAACACCACAAACGAATAAGCAAGAACGAATAACGAATAACCAACCTCACATTCCTGGCATCTTCATGCTGGCCATGCGACGCATGAAGCTGGGCTTGCCCATCTGCTTAAACATCTTTTTCATCTGCGCGTACTGCCGGAGCAGGTTGTTGACCTCCTGCACGCTTGTCCCCGAGCCCCGCGCGATGCGCTTGCGGCGACTGCCGTTGATTACTTCGTGGTGTTCGCGTTCATAGCGTGTCATGGAGTTGATGATCGCCTCGACACGATTGACCTGTTTCTCATCCACCTTTTCGGCCGCGGCCTGCAAACCTGAAAAGGGACCGATGCGCGGCAACATCCCCATCAAACTCTGGATAGATCCCATCTTGCGGACCTGCCGCAGCTGATCGCGAAAATCTTCCAGCGAAAAACCGTCGCCGGTCAGCGCCTTGGTTGCAATTTCCTGGGCGCGTTTTTTGTCGACCTGCTGCTCGGCCTTTTCGATCAGCGAAAGTATGTCGCCCATGCCGAGAATGCGGGAAACGATGCGGTCGGGATGGAACGGCTCCAGGGCATCATATTTTTCGCCCACGCCGATAAATTTGATCGGCTGCCCAGTGACGCTCCGGATCGAAAGCGCCGCGCCACCGCGCGCGTCGCCATCCATCTTGGTGAGTACAACACCGGTAAGCGTCAGCTTTTTATGGAACTCATCGGCGGAGCGAACCGCATCCTGACCGGTCATGGAATCCGCCACGAACAGAATCTCCTGCGGATTCAGCAGCGTCTTAAGCGACTGCATTTCCTCCATCAGTTGCTCGTCGATATGCAAACGCCCGGCGGTATCGACGATGAGCACGTCGCAACCGGTGTTCATGGCTTCTCGGCGAGCCTCTTTCGCCAGACGCTCGACCGTGACGGTGTTGGCCTCGCTGACCTGTCCCTCGTAAATATTGGCTTTGATCGCCTGTGCGACCACTTTCAGTTGCTCGCGCGCAGCCGGGCGGTAGACGTCGACAGAAACTAAGAGCGGCCGGTGTCCACCATTCTTCAGCCAATTGGCCAATTTGCCCGACGTAGTTGTCTTGCCGGAACCCTGCAGGCCTGCCATCAGGACCACGGTGGGCGGTTGAGAGGAAAACTTGAGCTTGGCCGTGTCGTGGCCAAGCAGGTCGACCAGTTCGTCGCGCACTATCTTGATGACCTGCTCGCCGGGAGACAGTGCCGTCATGACTTCCTGGCCGAGCGCTTTGTCCTGAATCTTGTCGATGAGCGGTTTGACCACCTTGAAGCTGACGTCGGCTTCGAGCAAAGCGAGCCGCAGCTGGCGTAAGGCCTCCTGAACGTTGTCTTCATTGAGGACGGCCTGGCCGCGCAAGCCCTTGAAAGTGCGTTGAAATTTTTCGGAAAGATTCTCAAACATAGGGATTACAACCGCCGGATGGCTTGTCTATTTTAGCAGCCCACGGCTTAGCTCAGATGAATGGAACCGCATCTGGCGCTGCATCGAAGCAGCGGCTTTGGGGGCCTATCGGCTGACGCGCCTTCCGACGATGTGGCGGCCAAGCCGCCTCGCTGTTCGGGAATCGTGCTTACTTTGTGTCCACCCAATCGCCGTCTCCTGGGATAGCGACCTGGCCGACCGCGCGCGCCGCTTCCAACTGAAACGCCAAATCTGCGCGCGGCAAGAGGCAGTGGTTGATCGCTTCCATGTGGACGGCAACAATCAGCGCCTGCGGGGCAGCCCGGCAGGTTAGGACGACATCATCGGCAGTCATGGTGATGGGATCGCCGCGGAGGAATCTCGCCCCTCCCGCGTTGACCACGATGATGCCGGGACGGTGTTGGGCAATTGCGCGCTCAACTTCATCACACCAGATCGTGTCGCCCGCGATGTAGAGGGTCGGCTCGCCGTGGGCACGCAGCACGAACCCGGAAACCGGCGCCAGCATTTTCGCAATCTCTCCTGTGCCATGCTGCCCGCCTGTCCGAGTGATTTGAATTCCGTCCAGTTGTAGCGTGCGGTTTACGCTCCGCGTATTGGTAAAACCATGCGACTGGAATTTGGACTGATCTTCCGGCTGCCCCAGCAGAGGGATGTCCTTTGGAAGACCTCCAGCGGCAGTCTCATCCCAGTGATCGCTGTGCGTGTGGGTGACCAGGACGGTGTCAATGCTATTGACAATGTCTTTAGCTGAAATCGGCAAAGGCACGAGCGGGTTCTTGTGCGGATTAGGCGAATCTTCTATCGGCGGGCGGGTTCCTGCGTCGTCCAGCATAGGATCCACCAGGATTTTGTGACCGCCATATTCGAGGTAGAGCGTGGCGTGACGAATCAGTCGCAGACGCATACAGAAATTCTATCCTGATGCGGCCTTGAGGTCGGAATCACTACTGTCGCAAACTTCCTTTGCCGCAATCACCGTGTTGCAGTGGATCCTGACAGTGTCGTCGACCACACGGGCGTATCCACCCGCGAATGTAACCATGACAGGAATACCGCGTGCCTTAGCTGCACGGAACACTAACTCATCTCGCTTTTTCAATCCTTCGATGGTGAGCGCCAGGCCTCCGAGTTGATCTTCGCGGTAGGGATCGGCGCCGGCAATGTAGCAGATCAGTTCTGGATCGAACTGGCGCAAGCCCGAGCTCAGCGCATTATCCAGCCAACCGAGATATTCGTCGTCGCCAATCTCGTCGGGAAGATCAACGTCGATGGAAGAAGGCGGCTTCCATAGCGGGTAATTGTTCTGCTGGTGCAGGGAAATGGTGAAGACATCTCCGGCATGAGCGTTGCGAACCTTGGTTTCTCGTCCAGGGTTCAAGGTGGATGCCGAACGCGAGGGGAGCGCCCCGGCCGGAACCCGCGTGCCGGCAAAAATAGCGGCGGTTCCGTTTCCTTGATGAACATCACAGTCCACCGTCATGGCGCGATGGATGCGGTTGTCGCGCTGCATGCGGCGAATGGCGACGGCTACGTCGTTGATCATGCAGAATCCTTCGCCATGATCGGGAAAGGCATGATGGAAGCCGCCCCCGATGTTGATCGCGACGCCATTTTTCAGCGCGTGTTCTGCCGCAAGCATCGACCCGCCCGCTGCCAACCAGAAGGCGTGTACCAACTCCGGTGAAAACGGCACTTCCAGTTGCAACTCTTCCCGCGCCGAAAGCGTACCGGTCTTCAACTTGGTTACGTACTCAGGCGTGTGAACGAGCAGAATGTCCTGATCGGACGCAGGATGCGGCTTCAGGAAGTCCGGCGGGTCCGCAATCCTGTCGGCAATGAGCTGTTGCTGAACGCGGCGGTATTTCTCCGCCGGAAACACGTGGGCGCCGATGGGAAGGTAGTAGTCGTCGCTGTAGATCAATTTGAAGGGGAGCATGCAGCCAGCAGCACTCAGGATTCACCCCGCAGTGCCAGAACCGATTATGATACGCGGAAGGGCAATTGGCAGTTGGCAATTAGCATTTGGCTGAAAACTGACGTCCTACTTCTTCCGCTGGCTCAATGGCGCTGCTGGCGTCACGAACGGCCTTCGGATGGGAACGATCGCCCCCTTAGAGGGATCGGCGGCCGCGCTGGCGCGCGACAACACTTCTTCCTGGATGTACTTCACAAAATCCTGGATCTGGCGTTGCATCTCCTCCATGCGCTCGCGCATTTGCAGGATGATCGCAATGCCTGAGATGTTGACCCCCAGATCACGCGCCAATGACAAGATGAATTCCAGCCGCTGCAGGTCCTCGTCGGTATACAGGCGAGTATTTCCCTCGGTCCGCGACGGCTTGAGCAGTCCCTCGCGCTCGTATAGCCGAAGCGTCTGCGGATGAATGCCGTACATCTCGGCGACAGCCGAAATCATGTACGCGCCCTTCGCTCTGCGTTTTGTCATTTAAAAACTCGCGAGTGCGCTCGCATAGCTTCGCCCAACGACTCAAACAAAATAATACCTTACAAAATAGTGAGGGTTAACTCTGAAGTAATTAGGCATAGCTACCGGCTATGAACTTCGTTGCAGGTAATTTGCGCCGCTGGGATTCGACTCTGATCCGCCAGTCTGACCGAGGCAATTAAGGCAAAACCTCCCATGAGGAGAATCGAGATCAGAGCGCTGACGCCCGTGATGTCACTAATCTTCCATTGCGTCCCTGACGGGTCGGTTGCGAAGTTGAACCCAGGCCGCGGAATAGCTACCAACAGGTTTCCCAGTGCAACCACGGTATAGAAGAATATGGCGACAGCCCAGTAGCCGCGAGACAGACGCGGTGGGGACACATCTTTTTTTCGTAAATACAGGGCAAAAACCTGATAAATGAGGTAGACGGTCAGAAACCAGCCGAAGAAGTTGCTGACCGGCACGCCAAAATAGGCACCTCCATCTACCCAAATCCAGGCGTGCAGGATCGTCGACCAGACGGCATCCATGGAAAGGTCCCAGGCCACCATGATGAAGCTGGCGATTATCGGCGTCGTGACGACACGCCACCCCGAAGGAGATCCCTTCAGTTCGCCCGTGATTATCCGCGCAAGCGTCCACGACAGATAGCCCACGCCCACATAAGCTAAGCCGAGGAAAGTGGGAACAACGAAGAGCTTAGGCCCCATGAGATCTGTGAAGTAATACCGGCCAAACGGAAACCCGGTGAGCACGCCAATGGTTTCGCAAATGCCGCCAATCCCGAGCGCAAGCGAAATGAAGACCACGATGCCGCGAAGCCTGTAAAGCAGGCTGCCATGCACGAAGGCAAAGACCGCAGGCGGAAGAACATGCAGTATCACCACAGCAAGCATGGGGACTCTGCCCGGAAATGCTTGTAGCGGCCTGGCTGCGGCATACAGCACGATGAGCGCCCAAAGCCCCATCGATGACAAATTTGGTTTTGTGCTGGCGTGTTGTTGGCGTTGAAGTTGAGGTCTGCTGGTTGGCGCGGGTATCTCAGCCGCAGATGACATTTCGATCTGAGCTTACTCTTCGACCACCAGGGTGCCCTTCATGCCATGGTGTCCAAGGCCGCAGAACGTGGAACAATGGAAGGGAAATGTGCCAGCGTGGTCGGCTAGGATCTCGACGGTAGCAGTCTGCCCCTTCTTGATCTTCTCTTTGATATGGAACTCGTCCAGCTGAAACCCGTGATCATGGTCCACGGCGGTGATGAATAGGCGTACGCGCTCGCCTTTCTTCACCTGAATGGGATCGGGAGTGAATTGATACTTTTTCGCAGTCACCTGAACTTCATGGACACTGCCGGAGGTCGCAGGCGGCTGCTGCGCGGGTGTCATGATTGTTGCCAGAAACAATCCCAGAGAGATCGTCAAAAGTGCCTTCGCGCTGATCATATGAGCTGCCATTTTGGAAGCTTGATTGACATCAACGGCTAGGCTTGGTCGAACGCAGCGTTATGTTACGCCAACGGTGACGCAACCTGTGTCATAAGATTGTCAAAAGTAGCCGCGGACGGGCGAGACTGGCCCTGCTGCCATTCTGCCTATGTATTCTGTAAAATCGCAACCGGAGCTCCGTCATGCCCCTAACTCAAGTTCGCGAGATCGCCGCCGCACAACGACTCGAAAATGTCCGCTACGCCATCCGTGATCTGGCCGTACTCGCCGATCAGGTCGCCAAACAGGGACACAAAATTCTGCCGCTCAACATTGGCGATCCGCTGAATTTCGATTTCGAAACTCCCGCTCACATGATCGAGGCCGTCTACAAAGCCATGCGCGACGGCAAGAACGGGTACGCGCCATCCACAGGGATCAAGGAGGCCATCGACGCCATTCGCGCGGAGGCCGGCCGTAAGGGAATCACCAGCATTCAGGATACGTTTGTCACCACCGGTGTCAGCGAGACTGTCGACATCTGCCTGACCGCATTGTTGAATCCCGGCGAAAACGTTCTGACACCCAGTCCCGACTACCCGCTTTATTCAGCGGTTCTGGCGAAGCTAGGCGTGGAGTTGAATACCTACGAGCTCAATGAAGACGACGGCTGGCAACCGGACCTGCTCGATGTCAATCGCAAGATCAGTTCGCGGACCCGCGGCATTGTTCTGATCAACCCAAATAATCCCACGGGCGCATTGTGCTCGCGGCGCATGTTGGAATCTGTTGCAGAACTGGCGCGACGCCAGAACCTCGTTATATTCGCGGACGAAATTTACGACAAACTCATCCTCGACGATGATCGGCACATCTCAATCGCATCCATCGCGCCTGATGTCCCGATTGTGACTTTCGGTGGTTTGTCCAAGAATTACCTCGCGCCGGGCTGGCGTATTGGATGGGGCGTGGTGAGCGGTGAAGCGGCTTCTGTGAAGGCCTATGTGGATGCCATCAATCGGCTGTTGCGCGCCCGTCTTTGCGCCAATCATCCTGAACAGTACGCTATCAAGGCTGCCTTGGAGGGACCCCAGGACCATCTTCCAGGCGTCATCACCAAGCTTCGTTCCCGCCGCGACATGACGATGGCGTGGTGCAATAGCACGGCCCGGGTCAGTTGTGTTGCCCCGCGCGGCGCTTTCTACGCTTTTCCCCGGCTTGACATTTCCGAGGGGGACGACATTTTCGTCAAGGAACTGCTGAAGCAGAAGCACGTTCTGGTGGTGCACGGATCTGGCTTCGGACAGAAGGCGGGAACCAGGCACTTCCGCATCGTTTTCCTTCCCGATGAAAAAACACTGGGCAATGCCTATGCTGCGATGACTGACTTCATGCGGCAGCGATATCACTGATACGAACGCAGCGGCTCCTTTGTAGGCAGATCTTGCAAGTGTGTCAGCCGCTAAGCTGCTGATGCGGGATGACCGTCCGCGTCGGCACTGCTGCTCAGTATGTGCTGCAGTCGCCAAATGGCCGCGGTGAAGGCCGCCAAGCACGCCGTCCAGATAACGAAAACTACCTTCACCACCCAGCCTGGGGCCTCGCCCACTCTCCGCAGCAGAAAAGGGAGAAAATTCCACGTAGTAATGTGAACGTAGTCCCAGGGATCCTCTGTCATGGCATGATTCGTGAGTCCCCACTGGGTCATTTTCCCCAATGCGAAAGCGATGATGTTTCTGAAGCGCAGTCCAATTACAAATGTCGGATGCCCCAGCGTTTCCATCTGGTAAATTTCCAGTGGCAACCAGAACATAAGCGAAGCAACTTGAATAACCGCGCTGATTGCAACTACGGCAACTCCCACGACCCAGATTACTTTCCCGAGTTGCTGGCGGTACCTCATTAGCAGCGGCACCGAAATGAAGGCTGCTAGTTCCACGCTGGTGGAAACGTAACGATCGCCCCAGGCAAAGTCGCCGCTCCAAACCGTATATCGGGCGTAAAAGCAGATATAGGCAAGCACGAGCAGAAAGCTTGCAAGCACATAGGCGCGAATCTCGCTGGGAAAGTACTTCCACGCGAGGGTTGCCACGAGCATTGTGAGCACAATCAAAGGGTCGAAGAGAAAAATGGATTTCTCGGGCGTGATGAATGGGCCCAGAAAGCCCACATGAAACGGGGTTTCCCAAGGATAATTTGCCGGAAGTGACGGATCGAGACGATGGTATTCCTGAGCAAATACAGATACGTAGGTTGTGAAGAACGATCCAAAGCGGTGGTACTGATACCAGCGATCGATCAAAATGAAAACCGCGTATACCGGCCCGGCCACTTTGGAGTAACTTAAGAATCGCTCCCACACCTCGCGGACCGTCGCGCCTTCCAGCCGGAGAATGAGAAGCAGAAAGATGCCGCCCGCGATCAGATCCATCCCGGTCGTCAAGCGGGTCAGCAAATTGAGGCCGAAAGCGCACGCTCCTGCAAACAGCAGACGCGTGCTTCCGCGTAGCAGCCATTCAAGCTGAAAGGCGAATCCGGCCAGCGTCAACAGCATGATGTAGTTGTTCTCCATCATGTTCTGTGTGTAATGCAGCCGGGTGGTGCAAAACAACAGCGCAAGCGCGCCGGCGATGGATTCACCCTCATTGAACTTAAGGTCCTGAAGAAACCTCAAAGCCAGCAGCGCGGTCAAAATGCTGAGCAGCGAATTCACGCAGCAACTGACGAATATGTCGCGCACGGTCGGGTCCGTTCCGTCGTAGTTGCTGAAAATCGGCAACCGCTCGATATAAGTGCCAACAATGTCGAAGGGTAATAAGAGCAGCGGCTGCCCGATTCCATACCAGTCATACAATTTGCCGCCGCGCCCATGTAATCCGAATTCCGGATATTCGTTGGGAAAGACTGGCGGCTCCGAGGTCCAGAACGAATGTGCCGCCTGCAAACGGTGCATGGTGTCGGCCGATCCTAGCTCCCCGGATTGCGCCACTAGGCTTCCTAACGCTGCAACCAGGCAAAGCAGAAATCGCGGATCGGAGAACCATCGTTTGGCGCGCATATTACCGGGATGAACCTAGACGTACTCGAACGAAAGCCGCAAATCCCATCGGGTGCCTGCCGTAAATAGGATCCAGCGAAGCCGGCGTCCCATACAGCATGATCTGTCCACCCACCGCAGTCTCCGCATCCGGAATAAGTCTGAAGCCCCGTCCTGCACCCAACGTATAGGCCTGGACTCTCGCCAGGAAATGTTCTTCGCCTCCCGGAGTTTGCTGCAGAAGGTCGGAGGTGCGATCTACATTTTCCAGACGTCCCCAGAAAAAGTTCTCTTTGCGAAAACGCAGAGTCGATTCCAGCAGGTAGCTGTTATAGGTTTGCGGACGGCTTCCGCCAGTTCGGTTACGCCCCCAGATCAGCGTGTTGGCCCAACTGCCGCTCTCGAGAAGCCGGTTGTAAGAAATAGACGCGGTCATGCGTCGTATGTTTTCAAGGGGATGAAGCGCTTCAGGGGACCTCAGATAGCCGTACGAATACTGCCCAGTCCAGTCACGGCCAATGGCGACGGTGGCACGCCCCGACCACGAATCGATCTTTCCCTGATCGATGTCCCAGCGGAATTCATCAGGCTCAGCGCCGTGAAACCCCGAGCCTTCTATGCGCACGTTCTTGTAGGTTACGCCGGTGGTGATTACGTCACTGGCGATATGGGTCGAGTCTTGCAGATGATGGCCGAGGGGAGCCACGGGATCCTCGGAAGCGGAAGCACGGTGGGGAAACGCAGGCGGACCCAGCGCCGGGTCGCCAATTGGAGCGACATAAAGCGACAGCAATGTGCTCGAAGTCACGCGTAAGTCGTAGAGAGCAGCGATCTCCATGATGAAATCGTGCGGATGTTGTGCGTCCGCAATCGCTCTCCCGAAAGCTGTTTCGCCGGACTGTAACAGCAATGGATAGCGGCGCTCGGTAACGGTCGCCGGTTCCAGGCTCAACATGGCGCGAAGGCTGAACGTGCCTGGCCCCAGTTGCCGCTGGGCCATTCCCATAACCCAGTTGGTCGAAAATAATTTATCCCCGCCGCGAGGTCCGGTCTGCTGTACCGCTGTCAAAAATACGGTGCCATGCAGCATCAGCTGCCACGACGACATGGAGCGCATCAGCATGGAACTGGGAGTGGAGATCGGCTCAGCGCTGGTGCCCGATCCGGAGTGATGAGCCAGGTATTCCAAGAAACTACTTGCCGGGTGGTGATGTGAATGAGGCTTTACCGAATGTGACGAATGCGCTACGCCATGGTCGGGAGTGCCGTCCTGAGCCTTGCTTGTTGCGCCGGCATCAGTTTGAGCGCTCGCTGTTCCCAGCCACAGAAGCAGTATCAACAGGAACAGGCCCGGCGCGCGCTTAAGTTGAATCACTTGACGAGTATCACATGAGAACGCCTCTTGTGATCGCTGCCTGAGGATCAGAAACAACTCGCGTAGGGCCGGTGTCCTCGTCTCGGCGGCCGAGCGCAGCTCGACAAAACCGAATGTGGCGTAGTTTCGCCGCCTTACCTGTTAGCCGCGGGACTTGCATTCTGAGCTTTGTCGAGCCGATGCTGCATGTGATCGAGCATCAGCTGCCACATCTGCATATTCAGCTCCAATTCGTGATTGACGGGAGTGGTTGTATTCCCTACCAGCGCGAAGTTGACTTGCATTTGCGTTAACAGCGTCCGCATCTTCTGCAATTCCTCTTTCATTGCCGCGACATCTTCCTGATCTAGCGCACCCTGCGCTTGGGCGATTGCTTTCGGAGCGTGGTGTGCAGCAGGCTTTTGGGCGCCGTGGGCGAATCCCATCGTTGGGGCGAGAATAAGCAGCACACCGATGATCGGCTGGTAGAAGTACTTCATGCGGGTCCTCCTGATAATCAGGCAATCCTTGATACCACTTCCGAATGCTGTGGGAGCAAAGATTACGGCGCGGTTTGCGTCGCAACGCAGGGAAAACTCTTGCACACAGGTAGGTGTCATAGCAGTAAACAGTAACCCGTTACGGAAGTCGAGTGACGTTCGGCAACTCGCTTGTAAGTAGCAGCATCAGAATGGCTTAGCTAAGTAGATGCTAATTCGGACACCAGGCAGTTTGTCCTTGCGAAAAAAACGGCAACTCTCTTACTATCGGATAGTTGCGAGCATTTCGGCCGTGGCGACGTCCGAGTGGAACCTGGCTTGCACGAATTACTTTGTAGAACCGGGGATGGAAGTGAATGAGATTCGTTAGGCGGGCTCTAAACGGTGCTGCGGTCCTGGTCTTGGCGTGGTTGTTGACGGCGGTTGGGTTCGGCGCGACGGTAAATACCAAGGTGCTGCGGCCCAAAGCCAAAAATCAGTCTCCCAGCGAAACTCAGCACGCCAGCAGACGCATGCGGCGCCTGGCTCGCAGCCGCGGCGTTCGCACTCGCTATGCGCGCCGCCACCGCCGCTATTACGAACGCTTCTACACCAGTTCTTTTGCCGATGACATTACGGGAGGCGATCAGACTGCGGGCGAAGATCCCATGGTTCGGGCCGCCGCGGTTGATGCACTGGGGAATATGAATGGCACAGTCGTTGCCATCGAGCCGACCAGTGGACGCGTTCTGGCAATGGTCAATCAGAAATTGGCTTTGTCCAGCGGAGCGCAGCCGTGCTCGACCATCAAGCTGTCAGTGGCGCTGGCCGCTCTTAGCGAGAACGTGATCACCAAGGAAACCGAGATTCGTCTCGGACGCCGCAGCACTTTGAATCTCACCGAGGCTCTTGCTCACTCCAACAACGCTTACTTTGAAGCCGTCGGCCGCAAACTAGGATTTGAAAAAGTCAGTTATTACGCGCATCAATTCGGGTTGGGCGAACTCGCCGGGTACAACATTCCGGGAGAGCACCTGGGCACTTATCCGGAGGAAGAGATTCCTTCCAAACTGGGTGGAGTTGGCAAGATGTGCTCCTTCGGCGAAGGCATTTCGATGACGCCCCTGCAACTGGGAGCGCTGGTCTCCGCCATTGCCAATGGCGGCACTCTCTATTACTTGCAACATCCCGAAAGCGCCGATGAAGTTGCCAACTTTCAGCCGCGCGTCAAACGGCATCTGGACATCGCGCCGCTGATTCCGGAAATTTCCGATGGCATGGCCGGCGCTGTGCAGTACGGAACTGCCCGCAGCGTGCGGATGAATTTTAACGAAGAGACGATTCTGGGCAAGACCGGAACCTGCTCTCGGGCGGGCACGCGTTACGGCTGGTTCGCTTCCTATGCCAACACCAATGTGGGACGAATCGTGACAGTGGTTTTCCTGCAAGGTGGCCGTCCAACCTATGGCCCCAAGGCAGCCGAGATCGCCGGCCGCATGTATCGCAATCTGTACGATCACAGTTTCTTCGTCAGCGGACCGGTAGTGGCCCCCACGCCTACGGCAGGCACCGCTGTTCTCGGCTCCACTCAGTAGACAGTTGCACAATTTTGCTCTTCGAGGCCTCTCGCCGGAGAGGCCTTTGTTGTTCTTGGTCGGATATGGATGGACGCCACCGCTTGAGATCCCGTCCTTTGCACATAACACTGTCCGCTATGTTCTGTTGAGCGCTCATTTTTTTCCTTTTTCCGTTGCCGGAAGTGAGTTCTTGAGCTACATTGGCGCACATCTTTCCTGCTCGGGTCCAGGAACAGCGTCTCCTGGAAGGCGCGCTGGTAGCGCGGTTTCGGCCTCAGCCCAGGGATAGGCTGCACGCGCGAAGCTCCATCGCACCCCGCGGAAACACATCCCGATACCAGACCGCCCACCTCGAAGCTCTGGATCTGCATTCGTACTGAAACATTATGCCCACTCTCGGACTCGGCATTCTGCCGCAAGCCTTCAGCCGGCGTGGCACGATTCGTGCCACGAGAAAATTCTATTACCAGCTGATCGCCCGGCCGATGCACTAGGACCCGGCTCCCCCGGCGACTTTTCAAAACAACCTCATATTAATTCGGACGAACCAGGCTAGGTGGTCGCTAGCTTCATAAGGATGCTTCCCCATGAAACCAATCAGAATTGCAGCTTTGATCGCTTTGCAGGTGTCACTGATGTTGACACTAGCTTCGTTGGGATACAGTCAAGTCCAGCACCCCCGCATTACTCAGGCCATCGACAACAACACCGTTATCCGTATCGCCAATTCGCAGCACCCCTTGGCCACGCGGGCCAACGATCGCGGCCGCGTCGACCCTAACCTCCCCATGGAGCGCATGCTCCTCGTTCTGAAACCCGGCCCGGAGCAGCAGACGGCCATGGAACGGATGCTTAATGATTTGCACAATCCTGAATCGCCCAGCTATCGGCAATGGTTAACGCCCGAGAAGTTTGGCGAAGCATTTGGGCCGGCAGATGCTGACGTCTCACAGATCACCAGCTGGTTGCAGCAGCAGGGATTCCGCGTGAACGCCGTTGGGCGCGGCAAGCAGTTTATCGAGTTCTCGGGCACCGCCCGCCAGGTGGAAAACGCTTTTCGCACGGAAATGCACCACTACTCGGTTCACGGCGAACAGCACGTCGCCAATGCCGGAGATATTTCACTGCCTTCTGCCCTCAGCCCGGTGGTCGCCGGTGTGCTGTCGCTGCACGATTTTCGCAAGAAGCCCGCTCACAGCAACTCTTATCGCGTGCACCGTGACGCCACAACTGGAAGATTGGTTCCCGACTTCACGCTTTCGAACCAAAATGGATCTGCTCACTTCACCGCCCCCGGCGATTTCGCCAGAATTTACAACACGCAGACGCTGCTGAATCAGAACATCAACGGTTCCGGCGTTTCGATCGCGGTTGTAGGCCGGACCAATATTCAACTCTCCGACGTGCAGACCTTTCGCAAGATTTTCGGACTGCCCGCCAACGATCCGATTTTCATCTTCAACGGAGGCGATCCGGGCGTGGTTCCCGGTGAAGAGGACGAGGCCGACCTGGATGTAGAGTGGTCGGGCGCCATAGCACCCCGGGCTACCATAAAGTTTGTCGTTTCCCCTTCCACCTTCTCGGCGGATGGTATCGATCTGTCCATGAACTACGTTATCGACAATGTGGTCGCCCCCATCATGAGCGCCAGCTTCAGCGCTTGTGAAGCCGCACTGGGACCGACCGGCAACGCGTTTTTCCATAATCTCTATGAACAGGCCGCAGCGGAGGGCATTACCGTAGTCGTCTCCACGGGAGATGATGGACCCGCCGGCTGCGACTCGCAAATCTCTCTGGGCCCCGTCAAACTTGCAAACGTCAGCGGATTAGCCTCCACGCCGTTCAATCTTGCTGTCGGCGGAACCCAGTTTGCGGAAAATGGACTGGACGGCATTTTCTGGAATGCCAACAACCGCCCGAACTTGTCCTCGGCCGCGGGTTACATTCCCGAAACAGTGTGGAATGAGAGTTGCGATCCGACTATAGACCCCAATAAATGCTTTGGTACTAAGCTCTTCTTCATCGTTGCTGGAAGCGGTGGACCGAGCAGTTGCGTTCTGTCTACCATCGTGAACTTTCAGTTCGTGTGCCAGGCAGGATATCCCAAACCTTCCTGGCAGGCAGGCGTCGGAGTTCCCAATGACGGTGTGCGCGACCTCCCTGATCTTGCTCTGAATGCGGGCGGTGCGCACGACGGAAGCCTTTTCTGCATTGAGGGCTCCTGTCAAACCACGCAGTCTAACGGACAGACCATTCTGCTGAACGCCGGTGTCATTGGTGGAACCTCTGTGTCGGCGCCTTCGATGGCAGGCATCATGGCGCTGATCGAGCAGAAAAATGGGACATTCCAAGGACTGGCCAATTTCACCTTCTACAAATTGGCCGCCAAAGACAAACTCGCCAATTGCAATTCCACAAACCTGATTAATCCAGCGCAAGTGGACACCTGCTTCTTCCGGGATACAACTCAGGGAAGCAATGCTGTACCTGGCTTGCCAGGCTATCCTGCGACGTCGGGATACGACATGTCGACTGGCCTGGGCAGCGTCAATGCGGCCAGGGTCGCGGCAGGCTGGAATGTGGTCACTAAGCTACCTTCGGTCACCCGGTTTGCTTCCGGTACCATTACGGGCACCCACGGCAGTCCGGTTCCGATCAATGTCGCAGTGAGTCCGCAATCCGGAACAGGCATGCCTTCTGGCGACATCGACCTTATCACCAGCAAGTCCGGATCCGTATTTGCTGGGACGCTTGCAAACGGAACACTCGCCACCAAGGTAGCAGACCTTCCCGGCGGCACCTACACCGCAACGGCTCATTACTCGGGCGATGCCATGTTCAAGTCGAGCGCTTCTGCACCGGTCACGGTGAACATCGCTCCCGAAACGTCTGACATCAACATGCAAGGTTTTGAAGTGAACTTTGCTGGTATTACGCGGCCCCTGTCCAGCCCCGTCTTTTATGGCGAGCCCGTGGGCTTTGACATTCAGGTGTTCGGACTTTCGCACCAAGGGGCCGCAACCGGCACACTGACCATGAGGGATGGCAAGACAGTGCTTGGTACTTTCCCCATGGCTGCAACTGGACACGCCTTTATCGAGGTGGACGGCCTTCCCGAAAGCACTGGCATGACCGTAGGGAAGCACACGTACACTGTCTCGTACAGCGGCGACAACAGCTTCAAGCCTTTCACATCCGCTCCGATCAGCGCCAACGTAATCCGAAGACCGGTGCAGACGGATCTTGCGCCGCTCCAAACAACGGTTACGAAAGGCGCTCCGGTTCAGCTGGTGTTGATTGTGCGCGGCGATGCCGTAACCGCTTTCCCGATCGGAGTCCAACAACCTACCGGAACGGTGCGGGTCATCGATAATGGCAAGACCATCACCGGCCCGATTCCATTGGTATTCGGCGGGCCAGCGGGACCTCAGCCGCAAGCCATCTTCACGACCAGCTCCTTTTCTGTCGGCATACACGCTTTGTCGGTCAGCTATTCGGGGGACAAGAACTACTCTCCTTCCGACGGATCCCCAGGAGTCACTGCTGTTCAGCGACCGGTCACGGTCGTGGCAGCGCAAACCAAAATTCCTCAGATAACCCTGCAACAAAATCCCGCAACCGTGAGCCTGGGCCAGACGGCAAATTACGTTGTCACGGTCCGGCCACCAGTCGCCGGGGGACCAATGCCGACCGGAACCGCCAGCATCGTGTCTCCGATCAACAATGTGTTGGACGGACCGAGACCGCTGGTCAACGGCAATGCCAGCTTCATAGTCAGCTTTGCCGGGGCGGCCACATTCCAGATAACCGCCAGCTACTCAGGCGACGCCAACTACGCTCCGTTCAGCAGTCCCATCATCACCACACAGGTAAACCGCGGAACACCCACGCTTAAACTGACCGCGGCATCAAGCATCGTATCGGCGAACTCTCAGACCAGTCTGACAGCAACCGTCATTGGAGCGCCGAACGATCCCATCATCAGCTTGGAGGGGAGCCCGACGGGCACAGTGCAGTTCTTCGATTCGGTGAATGGCGGCGCCGCTCAGCCGCTGGCCTTCCCCGAACCATTAACCCTTGCCAATGGTGGCAACTCGATCTTCACTTTGCCGATCATGTTACCGCCTGGACTTAACGTAATCACGTTCCAATACAGCGGAAACCGTAATTGGCTTCCGGAAGCGTCCAAACCCATTACTGTGACAGTTAAATAAGAAGACATAACCACAAAGACGGCGGCTGTTCTGCATTCTGAATAGCCGCCGTTTTCATTTCTCTAATTTCGCGGTGACTGCAGAGTCACGGGCAGCACGGGACCGGCTACAATCTAGCTCATGCGGAAGATCTTCCACTTCGACTCCTCGCCTGATGCCTACGTTGCCGATGCGGCCGTACTCTGTTGCTTTGACCACCGCATCAATTTGGCCGTTCGAAAGTTTCTGCAGCACAATGCTATTGCCCACCCCGACATGATTGTGGTCGCAGGCGGCGCGAAGACACTGGCCTCGCCGCGAAACGACTTCGAACAGGATTTCATCCTCGAGCAGATCCGACTCTCGATCGATTTGCATGCCTGCCAGCGGGTGATTCTCACCAGTCACTCCGATTGCGCGACCTACGGCGGGCTGGCGCGGTTTAAAGGAGATCGCGACGCGGAGTCCGTCCACCACAAATCAGAATTACAGCGGGCCGCCGAATTCGTACGGTCGAAATTCCCAGCTGTCAGCGTAGAAACCTACTTTGTGGCGTTTGATGGAGTCTGGGAATCCAAAGAAGAGGCGCGCGATGAGCCACGCGCAGCGGGGTGATTTGTGCTCTCCCCCTCTGATTGTGCCCTTCCAGCCAGACGTGAAGCACGCATGAAACCGAAATTTGCCTTTTCCCTTGCGCTCGCCCTGGCGACAGCACTTGCGGAAGCTCGCGGATTTGGCCCACAAGGTGATCTTGTGATGATTCTTCCGAACCCGTGTCGGGAGAAATTGTCGTCCACCAAGGCCCACAGTACAAGTTGGTTACGGCGACACCAAAACCGTGGACGTACGAGTCCGGTTCACCCCCGGTGTGGCAAACGGGACA
>DASSIO010000067.1:0-2316 GCA_035691825.1 Terriglobales bacterium
ATACCATCTGTGACAGATTTCGCATGCTACCGCCGCGGCGGTGCCCTGCTCGTTAATTCGGACGCGTATTGCATTGCGGCAACTGCTCAGATTATCTATGGCGAACCCAACGTGGACGTAACATATTATCCGGTCTTGTCGTGGAGTAAGACCCGGATTGTCGCTGCGGATTCCCCAACAGGGGCATTCCCAATTTGCATTTGGTCAGAAATCACGGTCAACCTCGCGGATAAAACCGTCAGTCTCACCGACCACCGAAAGTTGGGCAAAGGCCACGAAGGTTTCAACAACACTTGCCTCGAACTTCCGCTGACTCAAAACTATCACCTTATTGATGAAGTTTCGGAGCGAGTTCGAAGGGCACTTCGGGACGGAAGCAAAAAGAACAAGGAATAACAACAGGTCGGCTGGCTCAGAGAGTGAGGGTGCCGCAGCCCCGCGGTTTTCAGGGTGCGGGTTTTGTGGTTTTGACGTTCCAATATTGTGGGCGGGTGGCCGACTCTCGATCCGCTAGGAATCCTGGGTGGCCCATCCTTTCTGCGGTTTGCGCAGAAAGGGTGGGGCTGCCTTTCACTAGCTCATTCCTTCGGCGAGAGGATCAAGGTTTTCTCCCTCTGGACGGCACGGCAAGAGCAGAGGCGTAGGATGACACCCTAAAAGGTGGCGCTACATGCAAAACCTTTCGCAGGGAGCGTTACGCGCAGCTTGCGGGAAGCCACGGGTCAGACAGCAGTCTGTTTCCAGAGCGGTGGAGTAGTTTTGTGTTCTATCTTCATGCGGTAGAGAGAGCGGTCGGCCGCGTCCATCAACGTCTCGACGGTATTACCGTCCCGCGGATAAACGGCGAAGCCTGCGCTAAGGGAGAGGGGCGGTTGTTGGCCATCATTAGCAACGCGTTCGCAGACGCGCGTCAAAACCTCTTGCGCGCCCTGATCCATTGTTTCCGGCAAGACCAACGCAAACTCATCGCCTCCGTGGCGTGCGCTGATGTCGATCGTGCGAGAGTGAAGACGAAGCACGTCTGCCGCGCGGCAGAGGGCACGCGTTCCAACCTGATGCCCGAACTCGTCGTTGATCTGCTTGAGACCATCCAAATCAAAAAGAAGCAGAGCGAAGGGGCGCCCGGTCCGGCTGGTTCTTTGCATTTCCATTTCCAGCGAATCGATGAGGCGCCGGTAATTGGCTAGACCGGTGACGGGATCGCTCACCGCCAAGCGATGAACATCTCGGAAGACGTAAATACTATCAACGAGAGTCCCACCGAGAAGGACAGCGTACCCGCTGAATTGAAGAAGCCCAGCCATGGCAAAAGTGACATCGAGCCGGCGGTCCGATTGCGCCGCGGCCACCGAACACCAGAAATTGATGGTTGCTGCGAAATAAAGCGAAACATCGAAGGCGCCGGAGACGCTCCTCAGCCGGCGATGGTACAGGAGTGAAGCTAAGAGAAAGAGAGCCGCAGGAACAAGGTTTCCGGGACGCGGAAAGAAATGCCCGCTCTGCACCACAAGGTTTGAAGGCAGATGGTGATGCACGATGCTGAAAGCGAAGGAGATGAGAACCGCCAAAACGAGAGCGACGGCAAGATCCCGGTTTGGATGGCGTGACCATGCATGGCGCTTTTGCACCAGCGGCGCAGAAACCAGCAAAATCGCCAGGAGCGTGCGCCCGATCACCCAAGTCATGGGATCACGCAGCGTGGCCGCCGCATCGGACAGGGAAGGGCTTGAGGAAGCAAGGCTGGAGGTCGCGAGCGTGATTCCAACAATCGTGAAACCGGAAGCTAGAATCAAGGGCAGGCGCTCTTGAGTTGCGCGAAATCTAACGAACGCTGCTGCCGCAAAGGTAATAGCGACGATGCCGCTGGTGAATTGGAGCTGCGCAAAGAGCTGTGGGTCAGGAGAAATGGGAAAACTGCGGAGAAAAGCAGAAAGGATTACGACAATAATCCCGCCGACGATGGGTAGCCACGCCCCGGGAGACCCCTGAAGAGATTTCCACACCCGTTCTTGCTTATTCATGCCCGACCCCACGTTCTTCCGGGCTTCGCTCAAGACTACCCCAATACTGAACGACGAGGGCGTGACAATTTGAGAGTGGTTTCCATCTTGTCTACCAAGCCTGGCGAAGGAATGTTCTTGAGTTTTGACCCGCCTTTTGCTTTTTCAGGGAACGCCATCCTATCCCAGCATCGCAGGCGCAGAAGACCACAGTTTGGGTCGAGAGGAAGAGCCGTGAGAAGACGCGAGCCAGAGTGAAAAACCCCAGTTTGGGAAGATTGAGGCCCCGCCTGAGAACCACGAGACTCCGTAAATG
>DASSIO010000068.1:0-9731 GCA_035691825.1 Terriglobales bacterium
CAGGATTCGCCGGGAAATCCGCCCTCGGATGCTGTCGTGCTTTTCGACGGAAAAGATCTCTCGAAATGGCAACAGCAGGACGGCAGCCCCGCAAAATGGAAAGTCGAAAACGGCTACGTCGAAGTCGTGCCGAGAACTGGCGAGCTGCGAACAAAGGAAGCCTTTGGCGATTGCCAGCTGCACGTTGAATTTCGAGAGCCGACGCCTCCGCACGGCGAGAGCCAGGAGCGCGGAAACAGCGGTGTCTTCCTGATGGGGCTCTACGAAGTACAGGTGCTCGATTCCTACGACAACAAGACCTACGCCGACGGGCAGGCCTCGGCTTTATACGGCCAGTACCCTCCACTGGTCAACGCCTCGCGCCCACCCGGCGAGTGGCAGTGGTACGACATCGTCTTCCATGGTCCGAGGTTCGATGCTGCGGGCAAAGTTCTTCGCCCCGCGCGCTTTACCGTGTTTCACAACGGCGTTCTCGTACAGGACAACGTCGAGTTGACCGGCCCAACGGCGAACGGAGTGCGTCCACCGTATAAAGTCACACCGGAGAAACTGCCGCTTGGGTTGCAGGACCACGGCAATCCGGTCCGCTACCGCAACATCTGGATTCGGGAACTGAAAGCGGCGGAGTGACGAGGCGGCTTCCTTAAAAATCAGGAGAGCGCGCGTAGATTACTGCGGAGACGATCTCCGTCGCCATCGCGCAGAAGCGCTTCAACGGCGGCATGGGTCTTCCGCCAAATGGGAACGGCACGGGTCAGCGTCTTCCGCCCTTTTAGCGTGAGGGTCATCAGACGGCCGCGACGGTCCTCGGAATCAGGGGCGACTTTGACCAAGCCGCGCCGTCGCAAAGGCTTGAGAGCAGCCGTCAACGTAGTGCGATCCATCGCCAGCAGAGAAGCGACCGCCGTCATGCCCGCGGGTTTCGCGCGGTTCAGCGACATCAATAGCGAGAATTGTCCGTTGGTCAAGCCGACGGGACGGAGGGCATCATCGAAGCGACGCGCCAGCGCTCGTGCGGCCCGTTGCACGTGGAGACAGAGACAGGAATCGCGGACGAGGTGCGTGGTTTCAAAGGTCGGGTGAGCCACCATAGCCATAAGCACATAATATGAATATCAACCTATCTTGCCAAGGGCTCCCTACGTGTGATAGGTTGATATCAAACTATGTTGCTGGGACTCCCGGCAGGTGCAGCCGCCTCTCAGAATGAGGAGAAATCATGAGCCGAACGAAAGTCCCGACGGCCGTGTTGACGAGTATCGCGGCCCTTCTCTTTTCCGCCGTGGCGAGCCATGCAAAAGCGCAGGACAAAGAAACTCCCTATACGGCCATGGCCCCGCTCGAACAATATCTGATGCCCGATCGCAACCAGGAGATCCAGCTGGCGCGCAGCGCGGCTCCGGAATCCATTTCGCGCGACGCCGAGGTCTTAGTCCTAACCAAACATGGTTATGAAACGGCAGTTCGCGGGAAAAATGGTTTCGTCTGCCTGGTGGAGCGCTCGTGGACTGCCGGAATCAAGGATTCAAACTTTTGGAATCCCAAACTGCGGGGTCCCCTCTGCCTGAACGCGGCCGCCGCGCGGACCTACCTCCCTCGTACGATCAAAAAAACCGAGCTGGTGATCGCCGGGCGTTCGAAATCTCAGATGTTCGACGCCATCGCCGCCGCCATCGACAAAAAGGAATTGCCGGCGCCCGAGCCCGGCGCCATGTGTTTCATGCTGTCCAAGCAAGGTTATTTGGGAGACCAGGCCGGAGGGCCCTGGCTGCCACATCTCATGTTCTTCGAGCCCACAACCGATTCCAAAGCTTGGGGTGCGGATCTTCCCGGTTCGCCGATCATCACGTTTCAGAATTCCGAGGAGCGCCTCACCGTTTTTCTGATTCCGGTGCGGCGCTGGTCGGACGGTACCGCTGCTCTTCCGGATGCGCACTAGCGTTCGAACTGGAAGCAGCTGCCGGCGTATCTGGAAAAAAGTCGGGCCATGAAGGCGGCAAGTTCGCCGGAGTTATAAAGCTTTTAGCGGCGTGCAGTTCGACCAGCACGTTCCTCCGCTTTTGCAACGCATGCCCAACACCCCGGGCAACGCGCAGGAGGTTGCCACAGTCGAAGCGAATCCGGCAGCCTCCTGCCCCCTCTCAGCTCTTGGGCGTGGAAAGCCCGCGGACAAATTTGGCCCGACCCCAATCCACGGATGGAGGCGGTGACTGTGCCGGCAACGAAGCGCGGATTCCGTCCTCCTCATTCCCGATGAACGCCGAAACCGGACCAGGGCACCGGCCCGCAGGCGCTCCATTTTTGTTGACTTCTCCCCGTATTTCCAATACAACGTTTTTAGTCCTCGCAGTGCTGCACGGCTTGGAACAGGCACAGGTCATCGCCGCGTTTGTCCACACAGAAGAACAGCAATGCTCGCGGTGTGAGCCGCCAAAAACTTCCAGGGTCGAGATTGAGAACGCAATAGGAGACGGAGATGAAGAATAGGCATGCGATTCGGTACCACCGAATCTTTTTTGGACTGGTTGCTCTTGCCGGTTTGAGCTTTGCCCGGCCGCTACACGCACAACAGAACTGGAATGCCAAAGTTGGGGCCGAGACCCCGGGCATGGGCCGGCAGGCGCTCGCCTTTCTGCCAAACGAAATCTGGATCCACGCCGGCGACAGCGTGACCTGGACTTTCAACTCGGATGAAATTCATACAGTCTCGTTTCTGGTTGTTGGGCAGAACTTTCCACCGTTTCCGGTAGGCTGCCCCGGGTTTTCCTTCGGCGCCGCCAGCTTCGATGGCTCGACTTGCGTCACAACGCCACCATCCGTGAAAGGCAATCCGACTTTCACCGTGGCCTTCCCGATATCCGGGAACTTCAGGCTTCAGTGCCTAGTTCACAGCACAATGAACGGCACAATCCATGTTCTTGACCGTTCCGCCGCGCTGCCCCACGACCAGGCGTTCTACGACCAGGAGGCGCAAGATGAGGCGCGCGGCCTGCTTACCGATAACGACCACGCAATGAGTTCGGACGCCGACGGGATGGGGATGGCGCATTCGGGAGATATCGTGACCATCCGCGTGCTAGCCGCAAACAACCGGCTTGCCTCAACAAACAAGAAGCTGTCCGCATCCTCCGGCGCCAACCTGCCGGCGACCGGGCACGTCACCGCTGGTGTCGGAGAAATCGTGTCGACTGCGGGAGGTGTGCAGACCTCATCGCTGGTGCGCTTTGTTAAGGGGAAAATCGTGGTTCACGTTGGCGACACGGTGGAGTGGGAAAACAATGATCCCCAAGAGCCACATACCATGACCTTCGGACCAGAGCCCCAGGACCTGTTTGATCCTTCCTCCAACGTGACGGTGGATCCAGACGGAGGTTTGCACGCTGTCCTGAACTCGCCAAGCGACGCTGTGCACTCCGGATTTGTCTTGCAGGCGCTGCCAGACCAGCCCGGCACGCCCGTGAATTCAAACCCTAACAATGCGATCGCGCTGAATCCGACGCGGTTCCGTGCGACTTTCCTGGGACCCGGCACGTACAATTACAAGTGCTCGCTGCACGATAACCTGGGGATGGTGGGACAGGTTGTTGTATTGCCCTAGCGGCTCACAGAGCTATCACAGTTAAGCAGTCAACCTGAACGCGGCGTGAGTCGTAGTCATGGCAGCTTTGACTCCGTAGAGGCAACTTCGGATAAACGCCGCCGCTAAAGGCATGTGGGTCTTTACAAAAATTCATTTGACTGACATCCACCGATTCCTGTAAAGTAAACCTCGTAGAAAGCCATGCTTTGACAGCGGGAGATTGCTCTCCCGCTTTTTTTGTTTTGGGGCGATTGTGGCCTCGGCTCCATCCTGAAACGGGCTTCGGATCCGGCTCATGGGCCAAACCGTACGTTCTGGATCCTCGCTTCTCCGTGAACTCTGTGCTGTTCCCTCGTTGGCCTCTCGAGTAACGCATCTTTTTGATTGGCGCACCTCATGCCCGGCAAACGGCAGATTCTAAATTCCATCGCCGCGGTGGCGAGAAAGCTGGGCCACGCGCCTTCGCGAGCAGAGTTCAATGCTTGCTCAGGGATCTCGGCGTATTTCGTGCTGCATTACTTCCGAACGTGGAGCGAGGCGGTCCGAGCGGCGGGGCTCCGGCCGTACACCCGGAATGCAAAGATAGAGAGCCGGGCGCTGCTGGAAGACTGGGGCAAGGCGGTGCGAAAAAACCATGCGATGCTTCCGAGGCACGTGCATCTTCGCCTGGGAAACTACAATCCCTGCACGCTCGCAAAACGATTTGGGGGCTGGTCGGCGGTGCCCGAGGCATTTCGCACTTTTGCCAAAGGCAAGCGGGAGTGGGCGGACGTGATGGCGCTGCTTCCTCCGCGCGAAGCGCGGCGCCCGGCGAGAAAGGTCGAGCGGGAAGTTCAGCAGAGCGGCTCCGCTCCCGCAGGCGCGGCTCGCAAGAGATGGCACGCGAGACTAAGGGACCGGCCCATCTTCGGAAACCCGAGTCCGTTCCGTTGGCTGCGGCATGAACCAATGAACGAACAAGGCGTGGTGTTTCTGTTTGGGATGCTGGCGAAAGAGCTGGGCTACCTGGTGGAAAACGTGCAAAAGGGGTTTCCCGATTGCGAGGCGTTGCGACCGATCGCTCCCGGCCGCTGGCAGCGCGTCTCCATCGAATTTGAATACGAGAGCAAGAATTTCCGGGAGCATGGCCATCCTGCAAACGGTTGCGACGTAATCGTCTGCTGGCGCCACAATTGGCCCGCATGCCCGCGGCAGATCGAAGTCGTCGAACTGGCCCGCGTGATGAAATCACTTGCCGGCGAAGAGGTGTACAATCTTCCGAGCCTTATGCCACAAGCAACTAAATCCAGGTTGAAAGGAGATTTTGCATCATGAAGAAACACGTTTTGTGGGCTTTGTTAGTGCTGTCCCCGTGGTTCACCGGCGCTCAAACGAAAGCGCCCGCGAAAGCCGGCGCCGCGAAGCCGAGCCCGATGGTCGTCGAGTCCGGAGCGGAAAAATGGGGAGACGTTCCAGCCGCTGCGCTGGTTGGTACGCCATCCGTTGAAATGGGAGGAACCTTGCGCATCGCCGTACTCCAGGGCGATCCCATGACTGCCGGACGCTCCTATACCCTGCGGCTCTCGTGCACGGACGGACTCAAGATCGCTCCGCACTGGCATCCCACTACGGAAAACGTGACGGTGGTGAAGGGCGCGGCGGCTGTTGGCATGGGATCGAAGTGGGACGACGGAGCGCTCAAAGAAGTTCCCACGGGAGGATTTTTCTCGGCGGGACCGAAGGTGCGGCACTTTGCGCAATGTAAAGGCGACACCGTGCTGCAGGTCCACGGCATAGCGCCGTTCATCGTGAATTTCGTCGGCCCGGACGACAATCAATAGAAAGCGAATCGCAAGGATCGCTTTTGCTTTCGGGAAATTCGGGAAAGACTGACGATTTATTGAAGTGAATCCAGCAAGCGTTGCAGTTGATCCCGCTGCTTCTTAACAAGCCAGATTGAGTCGTGGTGCGCCTTCATGGATTGAATGAATAGGTCCATTTTACGGCGAACCTGGTCTCACGGACTTGCGGAGGATTCGCTGGAGCGATGCTGGCGAATTGTGTGCCGACGTTGTAGATGACGTAGAGGTCGCTGTCCGGCCTGTAGTTATATCTCAGACGGACATTGGCACTGACCGCCTGCGAGTTCGACGTGTCCACCTGAATCAGGCTGGTGAATGTCAAGAAACGAGTGAAGGAGTAATTTCCCTGAAGGCTTGCAAGCACTACTGAAAAATTACCATTGGGGAGGGGCAATCGAAAACGATCCCAAGTCCCCGAAGCGGAAATCGAAAACTTCGCGGTCGGACGATAGTTGGCCCGCACACGAAATTCATTGAGCGTTCCACCGTAATACCCGCCAAAGCGCTCGAAGAAGTTGTACGTAAACCGCCGGTCTTGACCGGACCCGTAGGTCAGTTGATGACGCGCGAAATGATAAAGCCCATTTGGAATGAACACGTTCTTGTAGATATGAAGCGGCGTTGTGATCCGCTGTGTAATCACGTCGCTGATGTCATCGTCGGTGTACCCGCCATTATTGAACTCCGCGCGAAAAGTTCCCTGCCACTCTTGAGTTTGCACAACGTTTTGAGTGTCCGGAGCGTGAAGAATGAATCCCTCGAACTGCAGTTCCCTGACGCCGCTGATTTTGGGCCGAACCTTGAAAGTCACATCTCCCTTGGTTTCATTCGCGTCCGTGAGTTCGAGAAATCCCACTTCCGGATTAAAATTCGGGCCGATCTTTCTACGCTCAAATCGTCCCTCCACCCAGTTCGACCGATAGGACAACGAGGCGCCGACATCGCTGTTCCCGCTGGGATATCCGGGCGATTGCGTCCCCGCGATATGGGCATCCACGAACCAATTTTTGAAGAAGACAAGTCGCGTATCGATTCCGCCGGTCTGATTGAAAGTGTCCTGCAAGTCTCCGGACCGCTTATCGATGCCCATAACGCCGACATACGAACCGCCCCATAGAGATTCCTTGAGCCGGACGACCGCATAATTGGCATAAGGATTCGGCCCGCTCGAGCGGGTGTCAACATCCAAAACTCCAAACTGCAACCGGCCCAAGCTCCCGGTCAGCTTCGCGCCTCCGTTTACCGGAACCTGGTTCCCCGTTACGGAATCGATGCCAATCTGCCGGGAGAAGAACAACTGATCTTGCTCGCCCAGATCGAAGTTAAAGATTCCCGCGTTTTCCAAAAAGAACTGCCGCTTCTCCGGAATAAAGATTGGGAAGGGCGTGAGATTGAACTGCTCTTGATCTACATCCGTCGCCGAAAAATCCGTGTTCCCCGTCAGATTCAAAACCACATTCGAGCGAATCCCGTACTTCACGTCCAATCCGCCCGTAAGAGGAAATTCCGCGTTTTGACCCGTCTGCTTGTCATACTGAGCCAGTCCATAGGGTTTCACGACAAAAAGCCTTCCGCTTTCGATATCCGTTATGCCGGTGAGGTCCCCAGCTTCCGAGACTTTCATGATCCCGTATGTCCGCTTGTATGCGGCCCAAAGATCTTCTTCGTTCTTTCTGCGGATGAATCGCTTGAAATTCAATCCCCAAATGACATCTTTCGATTTTGTAAAATTCAGAGTCGAGAAAGGAACTTCGATCGTCGCTGTCCAACCATCCTGCGTGATGCGCGCCTCGGACGTCCAGACGCCATCCCAACCCGGATCGAAATCGGTACCCTCTGATCCACTCTGCTCCTCGACGACCAAGCCGTCGCTTTGCGTTCCCAGCGGATTTATCTCAAAAACATAACCGTCTCGCCGGTCATGGTTCGAACTAATGAGAATCTCGAAATGATCGTCCAAGTCCTGGCTTACATCGCGGCGCAATTCTGTCGCGACGATCCGGGTGGGCACGGAATCGTAACAATGAATCCCATAATAAACAGCTCGCCGGGTGAAGAGGATACGCACTTCCGTGCGTTCGGTGGCAGGTTCACCCTCCTTGGGCTCGCGCTGCCGAAAATCAGAGATTACGGCCGCGGATGCCCAGATCGGGTCGTCCAGTGTGCCGTCCAGCTTTGGCGCACGGTCAACGCGCGCTGCTTCTGCCGTGCGTGGCCCTTCCTGGGGAACAGAGCGGGCAGCATTTGGAAGACCCCGAGCGCTTGCATGGCAGGGGGCAAGTAATCCGGCTGTAAGGAGAGCCACGAAGATCAACCCGGTGGAACAAGGGAATCGTCGCGTGCTCAGACGGTCTTCGCCCGCATTGGTGTTAGTCCGCATAGTGATCTTCAAGAGTCACAGCAAAAAGAAGAGTCCCGGCGATTCTGAGGGCGTATCTTATCTGCTTCTCAAGTTAGCAGGCCAGTGTTTGATAGACCCGCTACTCGTCCAGGTGAAGTGCCGGGAGGAAACTTTTCGAGTTCCCAACTTAGCAGGCACTGACAAGTAGATTCCATTCATTATTTGGAGAATGAAGACGATCGTTGACCTGAAGCCTTACGTTCAGCCGCTTCCAGTATCCGCTGCGGGTCGCTGAAAATGGGGTTGTGCCGAGGTGCATCGAAGCGGTCCGGGTGTTACCTACTGGCAGTTTTCACAGTGATGTTAGGGGCCCTCCGCGGCGAACATGGTGTACCCAACCCAATCGGCGTGGTTGAAGAGGAGTGGGTAAGCCTAGAGACGTGCGATTAGGACATTGGAGAAAAGTGTGTCGGAATCCGCAGGCACTGCAATCCGTGGCGAAGAATGACTGTTTCCCTGTGGGATTAGCTGGGAAAGCCATGGGCGGGTCAAGATTTCTAGATCAAGGGACAGTCGAGGAAGTCGAACGGGGACATCGGGAGATTCGCGAGCCCCTGACCTGGCATGTCGGTCCGGAAAGGAAGTCAACTGACACGATGCAGGCGCGGAGTGGATCCAGGTTTTTCTCACTGTACGGGCCTCTGATTCTCGGCCTTCTCTTAGGAATGTCCTGCGCCCCTGTTTGCAAGGCGTATTCCGTTCTTACACATGAGGCCATTATCGATGCCGCGTGGAAGGAAAGCATCATGCCTCTCCTCTTGCGCCGATTTCCCAACGCGACTCCGGAAGAACTGCTGCAGGCCCACGCTTACGTCTACGGCGGGGCAATTATTCAGGATCTGGGTTACTACCCGTTCGGCAGCCAATTCTTCAGCGACCTCACGCACTATGCCCGAAGCGGTGATTTTGTGATTGCCTTGATCGAAGAATCAAAAGATCTAAATGAATACGCATTCGCACTGGGTGCTCTGGCGCATTATGCCGCCGACAGTTCAGGTCACCAACTTGCCACCAACCGAGCGGTAGCCATCATGTATCCCGGCCTGGCAAAGAAATATGGCTCCATTGTTACCTATCAGGAAAAACCGTCCGCTCACATGAAGGTGGAATACGGCTTCGATGTGGACCAGGTCGCCGAAGGTAACTATGCACCCAAGGCCTATCATGACTTTATTGGCTTTGAGGTTTCAAAGCCGGTTCTCGAAAGAGCATTTGCGAGAACTTATTCGCTCGACCTGTCCGATGTGTTCTTCGCCGTGGATCTTTCCATCGGTAGCTATCGCCACGCAGTTTCAACCGTTATTCCACGCATGACCAAAGTGGCGTGGCATCTCAAGCGAAATGAGATTCAAAACAGTCACCCAAGCGAGACCAAGCAGGAATTCATCTACAACATTTCAAGTTCGGGGTACCGCAAGGAGTGGGGCCATGTCTATGAAACGCCGGGCTTCGCGGCCCGACTCAAGGCATTTTTCTTAAGGGTTGTTCCAAAAACCGGCCCGTTCAGTGGCCTCGCGTTTCATCCGCCGACACCGGCTGTCGAACAGTTGTACATGACCAGCTTCAACGAGACCTTGGACCGCTATCGAGAGCTGCTCAATGCACAACAGGAAAACCGGCTCCAATTACCCAACGACAACCTTGACACAGGAGGCGTCACCGGAGGAGGCACGTATAGACTCGCTGACGAAACTTACGCCAAGCTGCTCAACAAAACGAGCGGCAAACCCGTCTCGGACGCTCTGCGCCGAGACCTTCTCTCCTATTACGCCGATCTTGAGAGGCCGTTTGCAACTAAACAGAACTCGAAGGCTTGGCATGAAGTCATCAAGGAGTTGGATGCCCTGAAATCAAGGCACGTGGTGGGGATCTCTCTTCCCACCAATTCACCACACGAGTCCGCTTTTTT
>DASSIO010000069.1:0-5062 GCA_035691825.1 Terriglobales bacterium
CTGACCTGCCCCCTTACTTCGCACACTCCTGAGTACGAAAGTTGAGGTTTGAACCGCTCCCATTCTCTGTGACAAACGAAACTAGAGATTTTGGGCAGTGCAAGTCCTTTCTCCCGCTGTTGATGCGGGTTTCGCGCACTCCAGAGACTCCATCAAGAGGCTCTGGAGTGCGCGCCCCAGCAATGTACTAGCCTTCCCCTGGTGCAAAGCCGCAAACGCCGCGGGCGTCCGGTCCGCCAGCGCACTGTGGGGACGCTCGCGATTGTAATGCTCACGGAACTTCGCCAGCTTCTGCCGCGCGTCGTCCAGCGATGAGAACTATTCCACGTTCAAACACTCGTCGCGGAGCCGACCGTTAAAACTCTCGATGAACCCGTTTTCCAGCGGACGGCCTGGCCGAATGAAACACAACTGCACTTCGCTACTCATGGCCCAGGCTTCCAGCGCACGACTGTAGAACTCGCTGCCGTTGTCCACGGTGATGCTTTCT
Source organism: Terriglobales bacterium (assembly GCA_035691825.1). Classification (GTDB taxonomy): domain Bacteria; phylum Acidobacteriota; class Terriglobia; order Terriglobales; family Acidobacteriaceae; genus Gp1-AA122. The sequence continues at coordinate 491 of DASSIO010000069.1, forward strand.
GGCAGCCTGCCGCGTTCCTGGCGCACGCGCTCTAGCGCCTGCGCCACTTTCATCCCTGTCATCGAGCGATCCGCTTCCAAGGCCACGCACTCCCGCGTGAACTGGTCCACCACCGTCAGGATGCGGAACGAGCGCCCGTCTGCCAACTTGTCACTCACAAAGTCCATGCTCCAACACTGGTTCGGTCGCGCCGCCATGCCGGCCGTTGCAATCGGCCGTCGTCGCGCCATTTTCCGTCGCTGCTTGGTGCACACGATCAACTCTTCCTCCCGGTAAAGCCGGTAGATACGTTTGGCATTCACATGCCAGCCTTCGCGTCGTAGCAGCACGGTCAACCGGCGATACCCGTAGCGCACGTGCGTTCCCGCCAGCTCCCGTAGCCGATGCCGCAAGACTTCATCGAACACCTTCCGGCTCTGGTACCGCAACGTCCCGATCGCCAGTTTCACCAGCCTGGCCGCGTGCCGCTCACTGATTCGGTAGGCCTCCTGCGCCCAGCGCCAACTTCCGACGCGCACGAGGCCTTAGAGCTTTTTTGAGACGATCTCCTGCAGGATCTGGCGGTCCATGCTCAGGTCCGCCACCAGCCGCTTCAGCCGTCCGTTCTCCTCGCGCAACTGCCGCAACTCACGCAGTTCGCTTACTCCCACCCCGGAGTACTGCCGTTTCCAGAGATAGTACGTGGCCTGGCTGATCCCCACCTTGCGGCAAATCTCCGCCACTCCCGCCTCCACCTGCCGCAATACCGCCACGATCTGCTCTTCCGTGTGACCCTTCTTGGGCATCGTCCTCGCTCTCCTCTTCCGGACTTCTGCCCCAGCCTACCGCTACTTTCCTCTGTGTCAGTTTTTGGGTTTTGGATCACCCCAGCGTTCACCGTCTGCTCACATCGTATCCCAGTTGCCACCACAATCGTGAACATGCTTCTGAAGAGAAGCACCACTGAGACAACGAGGAGGCTGCGGCGGGCCGCGGGCCGACGTCGATTTCCCTGGGTGTGGGAATAACGACGGAGAGTTGCGCGGGCGCCGGCTGGTGAGAGGAGCGCGCGCCTCTATCGGCAGTCGTCTTGCTATTACAGGTTTTCCGGTACAGGACGTGTGGCTAAACTCCAACTGCTCTGACATTTTGGCGTTGACTCTCGGCAACATTTCGATCCGCCATGGTACGGATTCCTCTGAATTTGGCTTGACACGGTCCAATTTGCGAATAGACTTGACAGCTTTAACGGTACCCACCAACATCCTCGCACTTGCTGTCGGCCATTGGGGCAAGAACTAACGCCAATGCTCAAAAGCATCTGTTTTGTTCTGATTGCGCTGGCCTTGTTATCCGCGCCGCTTCTGGGACAGACGCTCGGCGGACCGTGCCCCACTTCCAACTCTACGAACCAAGCTATTTCCGCGATCTCGCCAGATCTAATCTGCCTTGTTCCCCAAGTGTATGGTCCTGGCGGACTGGTGGGTGCCGATAACAACGGGCCGCTCGGTTCTACTAATCAGGCCTCTTCCGCGTTCAAACATTCGGTTCACTTCCAAGCCTCCAGTCTGGCCAGTTTCTCTCCCTTGACGACCGAGATTGGCACTCAGATCAGCCAGATACCGATTACCTCGCCAGCTTCAGGATTCATCTTCACCTTCAATCGCTCCCTGGGCGTGGTATCAGAAACGACGCAGAATTTCGGACCGATTCTCACGGAACGGGCGGAAACGATAGGCAGACATAAATTGTTTGTCGGAGTGAGCTATCAGTACTTTGATTTCGACCGCCTTGATGGTGTAAACCTGAGGAACTTTGGGGCCGTTTTCCACCACGAATTCGAGGCCTGTCCCAGCCCCAACCCAAATAACATCGCGTGCGTTGTCAGCAACGGTAAGAGCATTCCCGCGATCACCGAAGACTTCATCTCCACGCAGAATAGAATAGATCTAAAGGTTCACCAGACTACTTTTGTGGGCACATTCGGTCTCACTGACCGTCTGGATCTATCCATTGCCGTCCCCATCCTGGACGTCCGTATGGATATGACTTCCGACGCAACGATCCAGAGCGTCGAGGTCACAAATCCGGGTATCATACCGTCGTGCTGTGTGCATCGCTTCGACAACCTGCATCCAACTTCGACAGAAAAAGAGCTCTTTCCGGCGATCGGCGCGTTCACTCCGCCATACTACAATCACGCACTATTTGCTAATACCAATTCTGCATTCGGCGTAGGAGACATTGTTTTCCGCGGCAAATTTCACGCCTGGCAAGGCGAAAAAGCAGGTGTGGCTGTGGGCTTGGATGCGCGTATTCCGACAGGTAACGAAGAAAACTTCTTAGGCTCCGGCACTTGGGGACTGAGGCCCTTCCTAGCCTTCTCATACTTAGGGAGGGTCTCACCTCATGCGAACGTAGGATTGCAGGTGAATGGAAATTCGATCTTGGCGGGGGACGTTACGACTGACACAAAGGCCCAGTTGCCAAATGTGATCAGCTATGCTGCCGGCGCCGACGTTGGAATCATTCGCCGCCTGAGCATTTCCGCAGACTTCATCGGCCAAGCTTTGCAGAATGAAAAAAAGGTATCCGTGGCCCCATCTGTCCCAGATTTCACAGGCGGCTTGCATCCGGACATTTCCGTCTCGACCGCGACCATCAATCAGGACAGCGTAGCCATAGGCGGGAAGGTAAGCCCAGTTGGGAAGTTGCTGATAACCGCCAATATTCTATTCCGAGTCAATGATGCCGGATTGCATTACAAGCCTGCCCCTTTGATCGGCGTGTCTTACACCTTCTGAGCGTCCCCATCCGAACCAGGTGGGCAGGAGCATGCCCGGCGACAAGGATGATTGCAGGTGGGCTAATCTTTGTCTTTCGGAGTGGGGGATGGTGGCTCCCGACGAACAGGTTTCCTCGCGGGGTTACGGCCGACAACCTCCGCGATAGCAAAAGAGTTGCGGTCGCGGCGTTCGGTGGCAAGCTGGTCCCGCTGCTCACGGATAACTTCCTCCTCGACATCCACTACGACCGGCATGGCTCGCCTCCACAACACGAGGCTACTGCCAGAATCACTGCCGTGCTGTGATGAAGATCACTTGTGGCCGTGATGCGGATTGATGCGATCAGCAAACGTCGCTCCTCATCCTGCACGTTCTCGGAAACGTCACTTCATCGGATGGAGTCGATAACCCATCTACCTGACGCGCCTGAGGTGGACGTCAATTTATGCAAACGCATGACAACCTTGTCCGAATCCGGCTTCTGAGTCTTGCCGCGGATGGTGTAGTTCAACGACTGGGTAAAGCGAATGGTGGCCTCATCGTGATTGATTTCTGGCTGACTGATGAGCTCGTAGGTCAAACTGATTTGCTGGGCATCTTCGAAAAATTTGCGCAAGCTGCTGATTTGCCGCGAGCTCATACTGGGCCAGATGGTAGCCAATTCTTCCACCTTGCGGTCCTCGTAAGCTTTCTGATACTGCCCCAAGACACTGAGGACGATGTGGCCGTCGTCCACCGGGGGCGGAGTGGGACGGGGAGCCGGGGGACGCCGCAATTGGGCCTGCAGGGTTTCGATCTGAGTCTTGGCCGGACCCCTATACTCGCCGTCGGGATACCGGCGCAAAAAATCCTGGTAAGAGCCGAGCTGATTTGCGCTCCTGGCCCGCCCCCAAGCGGCGCGCTCTTCGGAGCGCAATTGAGCCAACAAATTTCTCCCCATCTCGGCATGAGCCCCGCTGGGATATTTCGTTAGGAAACCGGAAACTTGAGCGGCGTCCCCCGATTTGGCCGCCTGCTCCCAGGCGCGTGCCTCGTCATCAACGGGCAACTGCACGTCGTGCAAGGATAACTGGTTGGCATAAATCATTACCGGAGCGTTAACCGCCTTAAATCGCGGCGCCTCGATGGAAACCCTATAATTATCGGCTAATAAGTTCTGAATCGCATAGTGACCCGCCTGATTGGCGCTAACCCTGGAAGCATTGCCATCGCGACCGGTCAAAGTGACGGTTGCGCCTGCGACGGGATTACCTGAGGAATCGGTGATGGTCCCGAACAAGCCTCCACGGACGGAAACCGGCAACAGCTTAAAGCTAACGGTGGAGACAGCATCCTTGTGGATCTCCACCCGCTGCTGCACGCCTTGAAAGCCAGGCTTATCGGCGGCAATGTCGTAGATGCCGGCCGTCATGATGGGGATGCGCAGCTTCCCCGCCCTGCCAGTAGTGCCATATTCACGGCCATTAATCAGGATTCGGACGCCGAAATCGCCGGTGCTGACCAGCAAGCCACCGGTATCGCGTGCGGGTGCCGTAGCAGTATTGAAAGAGGCCCAGAATGCCGGTGGCGCGAGCAGCGTGTCGGATTTCCTGATCGTAAGCGGAATGGTGGGGTTAAGGCGGTACACATATAAGGCGTAGCCGACAGCCAGGAGTAGAAGGGGGAGGAGTATTCCGGAAGCTAATTTCAGGCCGCGTACGTAGGCAGCACGCTGCCGGCGCAATTCCGCGCCCGGCAGACAAGAGCGCACCCATTCATCGTCGAAAACCTCGCCATAGATGCGATTCCGTACCTTCAGCCTACCGCT
>DASSIO010000070.1:0-2425 GCA_035691825.1 Terriglobales bacterium
TTGATGATGCCCAGTCCGTAGACCGACTGGGATTCCATGTGCTCAATGTCATTGACCGTCGTGGTGATGCCGCGCTCGGAGTTGGCCACGATCCGGTTCGCCATGTCCTCGGGCGACAATCCGGTGTAGAACCAGACCACCGAAACGACAGGAATATCGATATCCGGGAAAATATCAGTCGGCGTGCGCAGGATGGTAATTGGCGTCAGGATCAGGATGACCAGCGCCATCACTACAAACGTATACGGACGCCTTAGGGCTAGAGCTACAATCCACATGAATTACGATCACTCCCAACTCGAACCGAGACACCATCCCAAGCCTGCCCCAAGAAAACTTAGATTCGATACTCCGCGTATCGGATTCTAAATGACTGCGCTTGATTATATGGTAGCGTAGCAGCATGCGCAAAAAGCCGTCCATCCACCGGAATGGCGTGAATGGGAACGGCAAGCGTCCGCCGGGACGCCCCCGCAGCGAGGAAGCGCGGCTGGCCATTCTGAGCGCCAGTCTCAAAGTTTTGGCCAAAACTGGATTCTCCGATTTCACAATCGAAGAGGTGGCGGAGCGGGCGGCAGTGGGCAAAGCCACTGTCTACCGCTGGTGGCCTGATAAGGCCGCCCTGGTCGCGGACGCGTTTGCGAACAGCACGGTCAGCAAGCTTCACTTTCCCGACACGGGCTCCATCTATACCGACCTGAGCCAGCAGATGCGGCAATTGATCAGGGTCTTCCGCAGCCGAAGAGGGCGCATCGTGGCGGCGATCCTGGCTGCCGGGCAAAGCGAACGAGAGGTGCTGACCGCTTTTCGAGACCGCTTCATGATGCCCCGCCGGCAAGAGGCCTACGTCACAGTGGACCGCGCCATCGCGCGCGGGGAGTTACGCCGGAACATTGACCGGGACCTCTTGCTGGATTCTCTCTACGGGCCGGTCTACATGAGATTCCTCATCCAGCATGATCCATTGACACCGGAGTTCGTCGATCATCTCTGCGAAATGGTTTTGCGGGGCGCGCGTCCCCAGGCTCATGAAACCCAGCAGTAAGTATGGATGGTTCGATTGGGCTCCGTGATGTGGTTCCCTTCTGCCGTGATTCGTTGACGGAGCAATCCGGCGCACTTAAGGATGATGCGATCCAACCGGGCGCCTTGCCGTGATCGACCAGACCATCTCACTCTACCGCATCGTCGAGAAACTGGGCGGCGGAGGGATGGGTGTCGTCTACAAAGCTGAGGACACCGACCTAGGCCGCTTTGTCGCCCTGAAGTCCCTCCGGACGATCTTGCCGCACGCAAGATCAAGAAGTGAACTGGCACGATGTGGTGAACGTGCTGGTCCAAGACAAGTCCAGCCAAGTTGAACGCAACAGACGGCGGCCCGGCTGCATCCATTGTTGGTGTCTAATTCTGACCTGACGGCCATTCTTCTTCTCCTGTTGCTCCTCGTTGCTCTCGCTCAGTTGCTGGGGCATCTGTTCGTGAAGATTCGCCAGCCCAAGGTTGTTGGAGAGATTCTTGCTGGAGTTGTTTTGGGGCCAGCCCTGTTGGGCAAGTTGCACATTGCATCAATGTCTTTGCCTGAGCTGGCGAAGCACCATGCGCCCCTTCTCGATTTCGTCTATTGGATGGGATTGCTCTTATTGATGTTCCTGTCCGGGGCGGAGACAAAACAGTTGTTCACTCGTGAGGAGAGGCGAGAGGTCGGTTGGCTGGCGATTGTGGGAACCGGTATTCCGTTCGCGATTGGCCTGGCATGCGGGCCGCTCCTGGTGGGTGCCGCTATCGCGGGGCCGAAGGGGAACAAAATTTCATTAATCATAATTTTGGCGGTTGCGGTGGCGGTCACATCTGTTCCGGTTATCTCCAAGATTTTTGCAGACCTCAAGATTCTCCACACTCGCTTTGCCCGCCTGGTATTGGGGGTCGCTGTACTGGAAGATATTGTGCTTTGGGCCGCGCTGGCCGTCGCTACTGCCTTGGCCGAGACCGCAATCTTAGTGCCTCGCCAGATCGCCTACCACCTGATCTTCACTGTTGCGTTCTTTGCGGTGGGTCTCACGCTTTTGCCGAGAGCGGTCAAGCGAATCAACAAATCGAAGTTCAACGTGCTGGCCCGCCAGGCTCCCGTGTCATACACTCTGGCTGTCCTATTGGCGTACTGCGTTCTCGCTGGCCTGTTGCAGGTGAATCTTGTTTTTGCAGCATTCCTGGCAGGCTTCGCCGTTGTTCATAAGAAGCGTCGCCTGTTCGCTGACGCACTGGATGCTATCGGGAAGGTCTCATTCGCTTTCTTCATACCAATCTACTTCGCCATCGTTGGACTCAAACTTGACCTGGTGCGCGCGTTCTCCTGGCGGATGCTGATTCTATTTCTGGTTGGCACATGCGTGGTTAAGTTGCTGTCGGTCGCTTTTGCTGGCCGGCT
>DASSIO010000071.1:0-26585 GCA_035691825.1 Terriglobales bacterium
TTCTTGATTCGGTTTAGGGAGGCCTCAAGCTGAGGCAAGTTCTACGTAAGCGCCTGCTGGTGTGAAACAAATGGATAAAATGAGCACACGGATTGGCTACTCAAGATGCGTTCTTGACTGCACGGACCGCTACTGATGTGCCGGGAGCGAGTTCGTCAGTTGCAGGCACCACGACCTGATCTCCGTCTTTAACATCGCCGAACACCTCAGTCTTCCCGCCGGCAGTAGCCCCAGTCTTCACATCTATCCACTCTGCCTTGCCGCCGCGAATCCTGATCACAAAAGTGCGCTGCAGGTTCGTGGTGATTGCCGATGCCGGAACAAACAATGTGGCATATCCGCGCTGGACTGGCCATTGCACATTGGCAAAAGTTCCGGGAGTGATCTGTGCGTTACGCACATCAAGTTCGACTGCCATGGTTCGCGTGTTCTGATCAATGTCGTGGGAAATGCGTGCAATCGGCGCGTGGAAAGTCTGGCCTGGATAGGCCGGAACAGTGAAGGAAACGGATTCTCCTTCGTGGACTCCTGAGACGTATTGTTCCGGTACAGGCACGACCAAGCGCAAGCGGCCGATATCTTCGATTCGAACGATCGGCAGCGACCCACCTTGGCCCGAGGACGGCCCGACCAGAGCACCGTGGTGTAAATTGCGTTCGGTAACAACCCCATCAAAGGGAGCACGGATTTGCAGGTAGGATTCAAGCTGAGTGACGCTACGCAAGGCCTCTTGTGCGGCCAAGACGTTGTGATGAGCTGCTTCTACCTGGGCGCGGTCGGCGGCTGTGGTTTGTTCAGCAACCAGTAAATCGTTACCCGCCACCACCCCGGGTGTTTTCGCCGCTGATGCCAAGTGCTCATAAGTGCCTTTGTCAGAAAGGAGCTTAGCCTGTGCCGCTGCGAGATGCGATTCAGCAGTTTGAAGATTTGCTTCAGCCTGGGACCGCTGAGCAAGCAACTCGGGCGCCGAAAGTTGCACCATCAGATCACCCGATTTGACGTGCGATCCCCGATCGACCGAAATCTTATCAATGAAGCCAGTCACCTTAGGGAAAACTGAGACCGCTTCGTAAGCCGTAGTTTGGGCGGGGAGTGACAACGTCGTGTTTAGTTTCTGCGATTCCACGGCGATTACGTTTACGGTTGGGGCAGCACCAGACTTCTGAGTTTTCTGCGGTGGGGATCCGGCGTTTCCGGTACATCCAAGCAAGATAAGCACGGCGAATGCGGAAATCGCTGCCAGGAGACTATAAGGGCGCATTAGCTCACCTCCGGCGCTGAACCCGCAAAGTCTGGATCATCGGGATCCAACGTAGGAGATTTGATGGACGCACGCCTTTGCACCATCGAGAAGATAGTGGGTAGAACTAGCAACGTAGCGACGGTCGCAAACAATAGACCGCCAATGACGGCGCGTCCCAATGGCGCCACTTCTTCGCTGCCGCGTCCAATGGCCAGCGCCATCGGAATCATGCCTGCGATCATGGCAACGCTTGTCATCAGCACCGGGCGCAGACGCTCGGCGGCAGCATTTCTCGCTGCAGTGGCCGGGTTTTGCCCCGACTTGCGATTCTTTTCGGCAAATGTCACCAGCAGAATGGCGTTCGCGACGGCAACGCCGATGGCCATAATTGCTCCCATGAAGCTCTCCAAGTTCAGACTGGTGCCCGTGATCAGCAGCATGATGACAACACCGACCAACACGGCCGGAGTAGTAGACACCACGACCAATGCCAGACGCGCGGACTCGAAATTGGCGGCTAGTATGAGGAGAATAACCAGGATCGCCACTCCCAATCCCACCGTGAGATTTCCGAAAATTTGGCTCATGGCGCTGATCTGTCCACGCACCTGAACAGTGACACCCCGCGGCGGAGCCCCGGCCTGTGAGATTGCCTTCTCGATATCAGCATTCGCGCGACCGAGATCAACTTTTGAGAGGTTTGCCGAGAGTGCGACTTGCCATTGTCCGTTCAGGCGGTCCAGTTCACCCGGAACTGTGTCCGACCGTACCGAAGCAACCTGATCGACCAGCGGATCAGCTCCGCTGGTGCTGGCGACGGGAATCGTTTGAATGTCCTTGATCGAGGTCATCTCCGGTTGGGGAATCTGCACTTGGACCTGGTAGCTGACCCCCGACTTTGGGTCACGCCAATAATCGGGCGCAACAAATCGGCTGGAAGCGGTCGCGGAGACGACAGCCTTGCCGATTTCATCAGCCGTGGTTCCTAATTGGCCGGCCATCACCCGATTTACATTGACCGAAACTGTCGGATAGTGCAGCGGCTCCTCGTAGCCGAGGTCGCGCAGTTCGCCTACTCCACTCAGTTGTTGCTGCAGCTTGGCCGCGTAACGGACTACGTCGTCGTATTGCGGACCGTGGACGGCAACCTCGATCAGTGACGGAGTACCAAAGTTTAGTGTCTGTCCAATAAGATCACCGGGATCGAACGAGAAGTGGGAGCCGGGAAATTGCTGTGGCAAGACACTACGCAGCCGGTCTTCCAGGTCGCGCAGCGAGATCGAAGCTCCGGGCCGGAGTGCAATGTTCATCACGGCCTCGTGCGGGCCGCTGGTCCAGAGGAAAACCGTGTTGATCGGGTAGGACGATGCCTGCACACCGACATAGCTCAGCGTAGCTTCGATATTGCCTTGTCCTGCTTCGCGGTTCACCAGATCGAGCACATGTCGCGTTAACTGCTCCGTTATGGGGACTCGCGTGCCGTCCGGAGCATCGAAACGCAAACGGAACTGGCTGGCCGCGGTCGATGGAAAGATTTCGCGGCTCAGACGCGGCAAAATGAAGATCAGGACGAGCGCGCCGACAACGGCGTATACGGCAAGCAATAGCCACTGCCGTTTCATGATCCGGTTCAGAGTCGAGCCGAATCTCTGGCGGAAGCGGTCAAAGCGTTCATCGGCGGAGTGGTGTGCTTGAACGAGTTTTGTTTTCAAAATCCAATTGGAAAGCACCGGTACCAACGAGCTGGAGAGAAGATAAGAAGCGCCCATCGAAAAGCCCACCGCTAACGAGAGCGGAACGAATAACGCACGGGCGGGCCCGGTCATGAAAAACGACGGCAGAAAGACTGCCAATACACTAAGCATCGCAAGCAGGCGTGGGATCGCCACTTCGCCGCTCGCATTCAGCACGGCTCTCGCCTTTGGTGCGCCCTGCGCAAAGTGGACGTGAATGTTCTCCATCAGCACGGTGCCTTCATCCACAAGCACTCCGACGGCTAGGGCAAGGCCGCCAAGAGTCATAATGTTAATGGTTTCCCCAGCTGCCCAAAGGGCCACCACGGCAATCAACAACGCGAACGGTATGGTGATCACGACAACCAAGGAACTGCGCCAGTCGCGGAGAAAGAGCAGCAGCGTCAAACCAGTCAGCAGCGCACCCAAGGCGCCTTCGCGCAAAACGGAGAAGAGCGCGTCGCGCACGTACTGCGATTGATCAAACTCATACGTGAGCTTGATGTCTTCAGGAATCAGCGACTGGAAGTTCGGCAGGCTGTGTCGCACCTCGTTCACAACTGTAATTGTCGAAGCATCCGGCCGCTTGGTTACAGGGATGTAGACAGTGCGCTTACCGTTAACCAGGGCATAACCGGCCAAAATGTCAGAGGAGTCCGAGACGCTGCCGACGTCACGCAAATACACAGCGGGACCGGACCCTGTCCGCAATGGAATGTCGAGCAAGTCAGTAATCTGGTCGACGGTTGAGTTGGTCGTGACCAGCACCTGGGAATTGCCGATGTTTGCATTGCCCGCAGGTTCAATGCTGTTTCCGGCAAGTAGCGACTGGACCACATTGTTCGGCGACATGCCGTATGCGTGCAGCTTGTTCGGATCGACACTGATGACAATGGTGCGCTGGTTTCCCCCGAAGGGCGGCGGGGAAGATACACCTGGCAAGGTGGCAAATACGGGGCGAACGCGGTTCAAGGCGAGGTCTTGAATTTCTCCAAGCGTTCGAGAGGGACTGGAGAAAACAAGGTAGCCGACTGGAAGCGTGCCGGCGTCGTAGCGGATCACGAATGGCGAAACCGTTCCCGGTGGCATGAAAGCGCGGGCCCGGTTGACATACGAAATCGTCTGAGCCAGTGCTTGGCTCATATCGGTCCCGGGATGGAAAGTCAGCTTGATGAGCGCGTTGCTTTGGATCGACTTTGCCTCAACGTTCTCAATGCCGTTGATATAGAGGAAGTGATACTCGTAGTAATAGGCAAGAAAACCTTCCATCTGCTGCGGACTCATTCCGCCATACGGTTGAGCGACGTAAATAACGGGAAGATTGAGATCGGGAAAAATGTCGATACGGGTGCGAAGCAAAGCGAGGATGGAAGAGAGCGCCAGCGCGGCGACGATAACCATCACGCTGATCGGACGCCTGAGGGCTGCACGAATTAGCCACATACGAAGTTCTCTTTGATACCCCGGCTACGGCTGCGCGGCCACTTGAGAAAGAAATGGATTGAGATCACCGCGCGCAGCGGACACCGCAGCCATCGCTCGCCAGACGTTCAAGCAAGCCAGCGCATTATCTGCCTCAGCCTGAACCAGCACACTCTCAGCAGCAGCGACATCAATTACGGTTGCAAGCCCCGCCTGAAATCTTGCCCGTTGCTGCTGCTCGCTTTGCTGCGCCGCGGATAGTTCGATGGGTGTGTTTAGCGCTGCTTGTCGAGCGCCTGCTAATTGGGCCTGCGCCTGCTGTATTCCAGTCGAGAGGTCGTCAACGAGCTGCAGGTAATTCGCCTGCTCTGCTCGTACGTTTGCCGCCTGTACCTTCTTTTCAGCTCGCACGCGGAAGAAGTCGAACGCCGGAAACGTCATTTGCACACCGGTAGCCCAGTTCATGGTGTTCGGAGCAAGCCCGTTGCTTCCGCCCGGAAAGACTCCCGTGGCGTCCGTTCCCGCGCCTCGCCCTGAGAGAGAAGCGAGAGCATTGAATTGCGGCACATAGGAATGTGCTAAGGCTGACAATTGTGCTTTCTGTTGATTCACCAACGCCGCTTCGCGTTGAGCAGCAGGATGACTTGCAATCGAGGCAGCGCCTTGCTGTTCCGGAGGAGCTGGGACGAGCAACTTGGCGTAATCCACTTCAACCGCGGGAGTTCCGACGAGTTCGCCTAGCGTCGCGCGTCGTACTTCAACATTGGTTTGCGCTTGTATTAGCTGGGTTCGCGCCAAGGCCAACTGAGCATCCGCCTGCGCTGCATCTGCCCCCGGGCGCAGTTGGTTGTCCACTAGAATGTGCACCGCTTTGGCGAAGACCTGCAGTCGATCGACATTGGCCCGCGCAGTCGTCGCCAGTTGCTCGGCCGTCGCGAGATCAAAGTAGACATTCGCAGTCAGAACGGCGACATCTAATTTAGTCAGGGCAAATCCTGCCTTTGCCGCCAGGGCACCCTGCGTTGCCGTATTAACCTGAGCCGCTCGGAGTCCAAAGTCGAATGGCTGCCACGCGATCAGAGTTCCGCCTGCGCTGCTCCATGCGGATCGGGTGTTGTCACTCGCGATCACGGGACCGGAAATGGACGGTATAACCCCTTGCGGAAGCAGCAGGCCAAAGATATTGTTCGCTGTTGCCCGATTCGTCTGCCAAAGCAAGTCGGCACGAGGATAGTAGGCCGAACGCGCGACGCCAATTCTTGCCTGTGCCGAGTTGCTTTGTTCCAGTGCCACGCGGGTCCTGGGATAGTTGGTTTCCGCCCTGTCAATTGCCGCTGCCAGGGTGAGCGTTCGAACCTGAGCTTGTTGGGCCAATGACGGTTGCGCAGAGGACCCCGATCCAGTGGAATTGGTTTGTGCCTCACCACAGGTAAACAGTATCCCTGATACAAGGCAACAGGCAAGCGAGACCCGCCGCAGAGCGCTCATCTGGCGCTTACCTTCGCCGGAGTCTTGCCGGAGCGAGCACCAAGAACATCTTCGAAAAGTTCGCTGAATAGCTCCTGCACGCGATGCTTTGCCATTGCAAGCGCTTTCTGGCCATCCGGCGTAGCCCGGTAAACTCTCCTGCCATTGCGACGGCCTCCCTGCCGGGAACGAAGCAAGCCCCGTTTCTCCATGGAATGAAGAAGCGGGTAGAACATGCCGGGGCTGACCTTATAGCCATGGCGTCTCAACTCTTCCATCATCCCCAAACCGAAAATCGGTTCTTTAACCGCATGATGCAGCACATGTAAGCGTATAAGGCCGGAATATAGTTCTCGATGCTCTTCGAGGGCATTGGCCAAGGAGTTATTTGGCATACTCTAACTCAGTTGACGAGTGCCGATACTACACCGCAGATATGTACTCTCGCAAGCTCAGCCCGGACACTCGAATGCAAGAGGTCGTGGCGAAGCGCATCATGACACTGGTGGCGACTGTGTCCGTTTAGCCGGGGTACGCCAAACCGAAGATCGGGAGCCGCCCAGAGACGGGTACTATTGTCGTTAGCATGCAAACATTTCGAGAGGGACAGTCTTGCTGAAAGGGAACGTGTTCAAGAGATGTCGAACTGTGCCGTGCGTGTTCTCCATCCTGGTTCTCGCAGTATTGGTCAGGCCTGCCGGGGCGCAAAACTCTGAAGTGTTAACTCTTGAGAGACGAATTCCTCTGCCGGGCGTAAAAGGACGGATCGATCACTTCGGCGTCGACCTGAAACGGCAGCAACTCTTTGTGGCTGCGGTCGAAAACCACACTGTCGAAGTCATGGCCCTCAAGTCAGGACGGCTGGCTCATACTATCTCCGACCTGGCCGAGCCCCAGGGCGTCTTTTATGACCCCGCGACCAACCATCTGTTCGTTGCCTGCGCGCTAGACGGTGTCACGAAGGTCTTTGATGGGACCACTTTCAAAACCGTCACAACGGTGAAGTTTCCCGATGACGCCGACAATATTCGCTATGACCCGCGCAGCAAGGGTGTGATTGTCGGCTACGCCGGTGCAAAACACTTGCGAAAGCGCGAAGAAGGAACCGGGGGACTGGGGTTTATCGACCCGAGGGGAAAGAAGACCGGAGACGTCGTCATCGATGCGCACCCAGAGTCGTTTCAGCTGGAAAGATCGGGCTCACGTATTTTTGTCAATGTACCCGAGAAGAAAGAAATCGAGGTCATCGACGGTGTCAAACATTCTGTCATCGCGCGTTGGCCTGTCTCGGCGGAAGACAATTTCCCGATGGCGCTCGACGAAGCTCAGCATCGGCTGCTGATCGGAGTATGGAAGCCGCCTCAGCTACTCGTCTTTAATATCGATACGGGGAGACAAGTCGCAGCCGGGGAAATTGCCGGCAAAACAGACGATCTTTTCTACGATTCAGCGAAGCACCGAGTCTATGTGCTCACCAGCGAGGGATATCTGGAGGTCTTCGAACAGAGAAATACCGACCAATATGATCGGGTCGCCCGTTACTCGACTCCGCCGCGCTCCCAGACGGGTCTCTTTGTTGCGGAGTGGGGAAAGCTGTTTGTCGCAACGCCCGCGCACGGCAAACAGCAGGCTGAAATACGCGTGTACGCGACACACTAAGCATGATGCCATGTCTTCGTACGCTTGCCTTGTGCGCTTCGGCAAACAGCTGATCTGAGACTAACAACGGCCCGAGGCGGTAGCTCTCTTCTTTCCAGCCCGCTGACACTTGCGTAATATGTTTAAACAATGCGCGCGGAAATCGAAAGAGCTGTCGAATTGTTGCGGGAGGCAGATGACGCCAGTGTCGAACAGGCCCTGAAGTTGCTGCAGAATACCGTGTTCTCTTTCAGCATGCGCGTGTGCGGGCAAAGGGAGGATGCGGAAGACACGATGCAGGAAGTTCTGATGAAGTCAGTTCCGCACTTGCCCAAGTTCGACAGTCCTAAGGCGCTTGTGGTTTGGTTGTATAAGGTAGCGAAGAATCGCTGTCTGATGAATCGCCGCAAGAGCAAATTCGCTCCTGAGCATGAGCTATCGCTGCAAGAGCTGATGCCGGATCGCAAAGAACTGGAACAACTTTCTGCCGACGGCAGAGTCACCCCGGAATCCTTCGCAATCCGCGGTGAGCAAGCCTCACGGCTGCGCGAGGCGGTTCAGAAGTTACCGCCACAATATCGCATCGTCCTAGTGCTTAGCGACATGGAAGGACTCACGGACGATGAGGTTGCGGAGATCACTGGTGTTCGCGCTGGAACTGTACGCGTACGGCTGCACCGAGCCCGCTTGTTCGTCAGGAAAGAATTGACACGCACGTGGATGCCCGGAACAGCAAACAAATTTAGCCCGCGGAGACGTACCGTTGCGCAAAACCGGCCAGGGCGATGCAAGGCCATGTTTGCGGAGCTGTCTGACTATCTAGACGAACAACTGGACGATTCTCTTTGCGAAGAATTAGAGCGTCACCTGGACGGATGCGAGCCCTGTCAGGCGTTCGTAGCTACATTGCAAGCAACGATCGAGCAATGTCGCAACTCAGCAGCAGAGTGCCCTCCAGCCAAAGCCGCGAGGCTACGTGTAGAGTTGATCCAGCAATATCAACGCCTTAGCGCTGTGCTCCACCCGAATTCCTAGAACTCTAAATCGTCTCGAAAACAATCCCGGAAATTCTCTGTAACAAATCCTGCATTTCTGCATTTATTCGTGTTCTTTGCCGATGAATTCGCAGGAGGCACTCATGATTGCGGCGCACGTCGAGGTCACACAAGCACTGAAACAGCATCGCCAGTTTGTAGCGAGAACCGGGAGCGGCCACAGCCTGATTCTGGACGACGCTGCGGGTGGAACCGGCCCGAAGCCAATCGAGTTGGTAGTGGTCGGTCTGGCGGGATGTACGGCGTTCGATGTCATCACAATTCTGCGGCAGAAATATCACCAGAAAGTCACCGGCTATGAAGTGCGTGTCGAAGCCGATCAGGCCGAGCGTCCGCCGCAGGTCTTCACGACGGTTCGAATCCATCATGTCGTTACCGGCATTGGAATTGACGGATCTGCAGTCGTGGAAGCTATCCGGCTGTCGGAAGAGAAGTACTGCTCGGTCGGAGCGATGGTGCAGAAGACAGCCACATTCCAAACCACCCACGAAATCATCGAGGACAGTACGTCCTGGCTGCATCCGGCTGAGTTGGCAGGAGTCGAGGGTTGAGCCTTATTCGACACTTCGCTGTCGCGCTCGCCGCCGGCACGGTATTCGCTGCGACGGGGTTGGCGCAGAGTTCCGGTGCTCCTCTGACCCTGCACGATGCCGCGAGCATCGCCCTGGAACAGAATCCCCTTCGCAAAGCGGCTGTGGCAGATACCAAGGCAGCATCCGCCGGAGTGCGGGAAGCGCAATCGTTCCTTATGCCGCATGTCACGTTCTCGGAACTGGCAACCAGGGGCAATGATCCCGTCTATGTTTTTGGCAGCAAGCTTCGTCAGCAGCGCTTCACGGCAGTTAACTTCGCTCCGCCGTTAAACAAGCTAAACATGCCTTTGCCGTACGGGAACTTCTCGACTCGTTTCGGGGGAACCTGGAACCTGTTCGATTCCTTTGCTTCCTGGCAGGGCATCAATCGCGCCAAGGAGATGAACGTCGCTGCAAACCGCCAACTCGAACGTACCGAGCAGGAAATTGTGTTTCGAGTCGTGCAATCCTACTACGGAGTTCTCCTAGCGACGAAGCAGTTAGAGATCGCTGAGCAATCGGACAAAACAGCGAAGTCGATTCTGGATCGAAGCCAAGTCCGCTTCGATGCCGGACTGGTGGTCGAGTCTGATCTTCTGACGGCTAAGGTTCGCCTTGCCAGCCGTGAGCAAGAACTGATTCGCGCCCGAAATAATCTGGAACTGGCCCGAGCCCAACTAAATACCGCGATGGGTGTGTCCGCCGACAAGCTTTACCAGCCTGCCGATCCGGTTCCCGAGCGAAATCTGCCCGCGGCCTCATTGGAGGAATTGGAACAGAAGGCGCTGACGACTCGCCCGGATCTCAGGCGAATCGAAGCGCAGCGATCCGCGCAGGAACTGAGTGTCGCGATCGCCAAGTCGTCGTTCGGTCCGCGCCTGAACGCATTTGCCGGCTGGGAGATGGACAATCCCACCTTGCTTGCCGGAGGCGGTGGCAATAACTGGCTGGGAGGAATCGAGCTGCAGATCGACCTCTTCCAGGGCGGAGCAAAACGAGCAGCGCTGTCGCGCGAACGTGCTAACGCAGAAAAGATCGCGGCGTTAAAGCAGGTGGCGGACGATGCGGTGCGGCTGGAGGTCCGTCAGGCTTATTACGATCAGGACGCGAGTCGGCAGCAGGTGGAAGTCGCGCGTACTGCCATTACACAGGCGCACGAGAGTTTGCGTATTGATCAAGATCGTTACGACAGCGGCCTGCTCACCATCACCGATCTTCTCGGAGCGGAGGAAGCCGCGCGACGAACGCAGACCGATTACTGGCAGGCGATCTATCACTTTCACATCAGCTACGCCAACTTGGAGTTGGCTTGCGGAACCATGAATCTACAGTCTTTGGTGGTTATGCCATGAGCTTCAATCTTCTTGAAAAACTGAAACGGTCATCCTTCGTCTTCGGAAGCGCCACCTTAGCTTCCACCTTTCTGAGTCTGACGTTTGTCGGCTGCTCTAGAGAAAGGCAAAGCCTCAGCGCGGCTCCGGAGACTGTAAGCAACGTCTCAGTCGTGCCGGCTCAAGCGGCACAGATTCCTGACGAGCTCGAGGCAGTGGGGACGCTCAGGGCCGCAGAAACCAGCCAACTCGCGGCGCAGATGATGGGAAGCATCGTTGAGATTGGGGTGCGCGAAGGGGACCGAGTACAGCGTGGACAAGTGCTAGCTGTGATCGACGACGCACAACCGCGTGCTGCTTTGGATCGCGCTACAGCTGCTGATCTGGCTGCTCAACAGGAAATTTCTTCCGCGGATTCCGATTTAACGCTCGCCGACTCGACCTTTAAACGCTACCAGACGCTGTACGAGCGAAAATCTGTCAGCCCGCAGGAGTTCGACGAAATCAAGGCTCGCTATCAAGAGGCGCAGGCACGGCGCGAGATGGCTCGCGCCAAACAGGCCCAATCCAAAGCCGCACTGCAGCAAGCACGCACGGCACTCGGGTACACACACATTTCGGCTCCATTCGACGGGTTGGTAACAGAAAAGCGGGCCGACGTAGGAACGCTCGCAAGTCCCGGCATGCCGATCTTCACTGTAGAGGATTTGCGCCGCTACCGCTTGGAAGCTGCAGTGAACGAAAGTGACCTGCAGTACGTGCACCATGGACAACCGGTATCGGTTCTTATCGATGCATTCGGAGATCGTGAAGTAAAAGGAAAAGTCATCGAGATCGTTCCCGCAGCGGACCCAGCCAGTCGCAGTTTTCTCGTAAAGGTTGAACTGCCATTTGATCCGGCGCTGCGATCTGGTCTCTTCGGCCGAGCACACTTCACCCGAGGAGCGCGAACCGCGCTGCTGGTCCCGCGTGCAGCGATCGTTGAGCGCGGCCAACTGCAGGGCGTTTATGTACTGGATCAAAACCGAATCGCTGGGCTGCGCTACATTACTCTCGGCAAATCGGCGGCACAGGAGGTGGAGGTACTCGCCGGCCTTCAGGCTGGGGAGATGCTAATTGCTGATCCGGGCAGCGAAGAACTGAGCGGCAAGAAGATCCAATCGCGTTAGGAGCGAGGAATGAGTGCTGACAACCAGAAATCGAAATTGGCAAACGGCGCCCACTCCGCTCTTCGCCTGGCAGGAAAAGTCACCCATGGTTTCATCGACTCGAAACTCACACCCCTGGTGATTGTGGCCGCCCTGCTCCTTGGAACTTTCGCCATTCTGCAGACACCACGCGAAGAGGAACCACAAATCGTCGTTCCGATGCTGGATGTATCTGTGCAGATGCCGGGCGCCTCGTCGCAAGAGGTCGCACAACGGGTCAGCCTCCCAATGGAGAAGTTGCTGCGCGAAGTTCCGGGAGTCGAATACATCTATTCGATCAGTCATCCGGGCGTGAGCATGGTGATCGTGCGCTTCTATGTGGGAACCAAAGAAGAAGACGCCATCATTCAGACCTACAATAAGCTCTACTCTAATTTTGACCGCATTCCGCCAGGTGTTTCTCAACCACTGATCAAGGTTCGCTCCATCGACAACGTTCCGATCATGGCGCTCACACTTTGGGGCAAGAACTATGATTCCTATCGCTTGCGCCGTGTCGCCGGGGAGTTGGAAGACTCTGTAAAGAAGTTGGACGCCGTTTCTGAAACGACCATCATCGGCGGCCAACCCCGGCAAGTGCGGGTCGTGCTCGATACCGAGCGTCTCGCAGCTTATGGACTCACACCCGAAGCCGTCGTTGTACAACTGCGCGGTGCGAACACGCGAGGACAGGCCGGCAGCTTTGCTCGTGACAATCGCGAGTTTCAGGTAGAAGCAGGATTGTTCTTCACGCATCCCGAGGATCTGCAGCAAGTCGTCATCGGAGTTCATGCAGGGCGGCCCGTCTACTTGCGGGATGTCGCCGAGAAGATCGAAGACGGTCCCGCCGAGCCTGACAACTATGTTCTCTTCGCCAATGCGAAGGGAACCAGCGGCCAGGCGGTGAATCCCGAGTATCCGGCAGTGACCATCACTTTGGCGAAGCGCAAAGGTACGAATGCCAGCGTCATTGCCGAGAATGTGTTGCAGAAAATCGCCGCGCTCCGTGGCTATATGTTGCCCCAGGATTTGAACGTTACCGTCACACGAAATTACGGCGAGACGGCAAAGGATAAGTCCGACGAACTTCTGAAACATCTTCTTATTGCAACGTTATCTGTAACACTCTTGATTGCCTTAGCCCTAGGTTGGCGAGAGTCCGGAGTCGTTTTGCTGGCCGTGCCAGTGACTCTGGCCCTCACTCTCGCGATTTTTTATCTCTTCGGATACACCCTGAACCGGGTGACGCTGTTTGCGCTGATCTTTTCCATCGGCATCCTTGTGGATGACGCCATCGTAGTCGTCGAAAACATCGTTCGACATTTCCGCCTACCCAGTAGCCGAGGACGGTCGCTCGTGGATGTCGCTGTCGAGGCGGTTGATGAAGTTGGCAATCCTACGATACTTGCGACCTTCGCCGTGATCGGCGCAATTCTTCCCATGGCCTTTGTGCGCGGCCTCATGGGGCCATATATGCGTCCGATTCCCGTCGGCGCCTCGGCGGCAATGGTGTTCTCTCTGATTGTTGCGTTTGTGGTGTCGCCTTGGGCTGCACTCAGACTTTTGGGGCACTACTCTGGCGATAGCGGCCACTCACATGACGAAGCAGAAGGCTGGACCACACGCTTCTACCGCAAACTAATGAACCCGCTAGTCCTCGATTCCAAGCGGCGCTGGCTTTTCCTCGGTGGCGTGATCGTTCTGCTGCTTGTCGCCGTGGCGTTCGTCCCCATGAAATGGGTTCGAGTGAAGATGCTGCCCTTCGACAACAAGAGTGAGTTCCAGGTAATTATCGACATGCCGGACGGAACGCCCTTAGAGCAAACCACTCATGTCGCAGAGACCCTGGGACAATATCTTGCGCAACAACCTGAGGTGACGAACTATCAGATTTACTCGGGCGCATCGGGCCCGTACAACTTCAATGGACTGGTAAGGCACTACTTTCTCAGACGGCAGCCGAATCAAGCAGACATACAGGTGAATTTGCTCTCGCGTCACGACCGCAAAGCGCAGAGCCACGAAATTGCGCGTCGATTGCGTCCCGAACTAGTGAAGCTTGCCCAGCCGTTTGGGGCCCGGATCAAGGTTGCCGAAGTTCCACCGGGACCTCCTGTACTCGAGACGCTGGTCGCGGAAGTCTATGGCCCGGACTACAAGGGCCAAATTCAGCTGGCGTCACAGATCAAGCAAGTCTTTCAGCAAACGCCCGGCGTGGTGGACGTTGACTGGTATGTAGAAGACCCGCAGACCAAGTACGACCTCAAGGTAGATCTCGATAAAGCGTCGCTGCACGGCATTTCGGCGGCGGATGTGACCCGCTCGCTGCAAATCGGACTGGGCGGCGCGGATGCCGGTCTTCTACACGATGCGCAGTCCCGCGAAGACATTCCCATCCGTGTGCGATTGTCCCGTTCCGATCGATCTGGAATCCACGACTTGGCGAATCTGAAGCTACCCACTCCCACTGGCGGGCAGATCGCATTGCAAGAAATAACTGCGCTAAATCAGACGACGATCGATACCAGCGTATACCGCAAGAATCTCCAGCCTGTGGTGTACGTCACTGGTGATGTCGCCGGCGGAGAAGAAAGCCCGGTCTATGCCATTGGCAAGATGAGTAATTCGATCGATAAAATCAGGCTCCCCGACGGCTACGCGGTTCGACAATACAAAGGCACGACCATGCCCGAACGCACCGACCGCTACTCGATGAAATGGGATGGAGAGTGGCACATCACGGTGGAAGTGTTCCGCGACCTTGGCCTGGCTTTCGCAGCAGTTCTGGTGTTGATCTATGTTTTGGTCGTCGGATGGTTTCGCTCGTTTATTACACCGCTAGTGATCATGGCGCCGATCCCTTTGACGTTGGTCGGAATCCTTCCGGCTCACGCCATAATGGGCGCGTTCTTCACCGCCACTTCGATGATCGGGTTCATTGCGGGCGCCGGCATCATCGTGCGCAATTCCATCATTCTCGTTGACTTCATCGAATTGCGCCGCTCGCAAGGGATGTCGCTGGAAGAAGCGGTAGTGGATGCTGGTGCAGTGCGATTCCGTCCCATGCTGTTGACCGCAGCCGCCGTCGTCGTCGGGGCGAGCGTGATCCTGTTTGATCCCATCTTCCAGGGGCTCGCACTCTCACTCATGGCGGGCGAGGTAGCATCCACGGTCCTGTCTCGCATGGCCGTGCCCGTCCTTTATTACATCTCGCAGAAGCGAAAACAAACAACGCCGCTGCACCCTCACTCGCCGGAGAACATCGCCGAGCGTGAACTACCGCAGTGCGAAGTAGCGCAATGAATTCTGCAAAGGAGAATGATGATGACCATTGAACGAACACTCCGCTTGATCGCTGGACTGTTTGTCCTCGTTTCGTTGGCGCTTGGGCATTGGGTGAATCAGTACTGGTATCTCTTTACCGCCTTTGTGGGCCTGAACCTGTTCCAGTCAGGCTTCACCGATTGGTGCCCCATGATGACGTTCCTGCGTAAACTGGGAGTCGGCAAGGAGGAAGTGAAGAATGCCTGAATGACCTAGACGAGGCGCATCAGGAGCGGGTTCGCCGCTGTGAATTGACTGCTAAGCCTCCTCTTCGAGCGGCTAAAGCTGGCCGAGAGGGAGGGATTCGAACTTGAGCCGTTTTGCGGGCGTGAAGCCCAGCGCAAGTGAGGCTGAGAGCCCGCAGGCGAGATCCCGAGCGCAGCGAAGGACCTCAAAAAAAGCTCTGGCGGAGAGGGAGGGATTCGAACCCTCGATACAGGTGTTAGCCCGTATAACGGTTTAGCAAACCGCCGCCTTCAGCCACTCGGCCACCTCTCCGCGGCAGGTTTTCAACAGTTTAGCACGCCAGCTCAGTTTGCCTTTTTTGAGCGTTCCGCCCGGCTGGTCGGACCGGTTCCAGCCGAGATGTTACCGCCCCCGAGGTCGCCTGGGTGTCGCCATGCGGCGCCTCATTGGCCATCGCCACGGAAACTTTCGGTACCTCGCTTCCAGGAATGCGCTCCTCAGGGAATCAAAAGAGTCAAACAGGTTTTCAAAATCCCCACTCGAATATCTCCGCGCCTCTGCGTCTCCGTGGTGAAATGATTCACGATGGCGAAGCGGGTTAGTGTCGATCGATGGCTGTTCACGGTAACGCTGCTGCTGGTGTTCATCGGGTTGATCATGATTTTCAGCGCCTCGGCCGTCATGGCCAAGGAGCGCTACGGTTCGCCTTACACATTCCTGCTTCGCCAGGCGGCGTGGGCGGGCGCCGGCATCCTGGCGATGCTTGTCACGATGAAAATCGATTACCGCCGCTACCGTCATCCGGCGTTCGTGTTTTCGCTGCTGGGCATCACAACGCTGATGTTAATGTCGGTGTTCTTTCTCGACCGCGCGCACAATACTCATCGCTGGATTCACTGGGGAGCATTTTCGTTTCAGCCATCGGAACTGGCCAAGCCCGCCCTCATCTTTTTTTTGGCGTACTTCCTTGAGGGCCGCACTAATTCTATGGAGGACTGGCGGAATACGCTGTTGCCGGCGGTTGCCCCTACGCTGGTTTTTCTTGGCCTGATTGTTTTCCAGCCGGACCTGGGAACTGCAATAGCCTGCGCTGCAATTACGGTGTGCGTGCTTTTCGTTGCGGGCACGCAATTGCGCTACTTCGCTTACGCGTTGGCAGCTTCACTTCCGGCGCTTTACATCTTGATTTTTCACGTGGCGTACCGTCGCGACCGGATTTTGGCGTTCTTGAATCCATATGCGGATCCGCAGAAGACAGGCTTCCATATTATTCAATCCATGATTGCGGTTAGTACCGGAGGAATCACGGGACTGGGTTTGATGGAAGGGAAGCAAAAGTTGTTTTACTTGCCGGAGCCGCACACTGACTTCATCTATGCGGTAACCGCGGAGGAATTTGGCCTTTTGGGATCGATTTTTCTCGCGGCTCTCTTCGCCGTGTTCCTATGGAGAGGTCTAAGGACCGCCGCCAACATCAACGACATGTTCGGCCGATACATGGCTATTGGGATTACCAGCATGGTTGTCTTGCAGGCCTTCATCAATATCAGCGTTGTCCTGGGCATGATGCCCACAAAAGGCATCCCACTGCCTCTGGTCTCCTATGGCGGTTCATCCTTATTTATTACCCTCGCCTGTATCGGAGTGCTGCTGAACATCACCCAGCAGGTGGACTGATACGCACCCTGCGCCCCTGTTATATTGCACAGCATGCGAGCCATGCTGGTCGGAGGAGGAACAGGTGGCCATGTGATCCCTGCCTTGGCTATAGCCCAGGCTCTGAACGAGCGTTATGACGCAGACCTCCTCTTCATCGGTACGCCGCGGGGAATTGAAAATCGGCTGGTCCCGGCTGCCGGATATAAGCTGCGGTTGATTAAGGTTGGAGCTCTGAAGAACGTCAGCCTGGCTACACGGCTGAGGACGGCGCTCGATCTGCCGCGAGCCATCTGGGAATCATGGCGCATCGTGTCCGAATTCCGTCCTGATGTCGCAATCGGAGTCGGAGGCTACGCCTCCGGTCCAGGCATGCTGGCGGCAGCGCTGAGCGGGGTTCCGACGCTGGCGTTTGAGCCGAATGTTGTGCCAGGATTTGCCAACCGTCTGGTTGCGCCGATGATTTCCGCCGCAGCGGTGCATTTTGAAGAGACCGGCCGCCATTTCCGGCGATTCCGGATTACCGGGGTTCCGGTCCGTAAAGCCTTCTTTGATGTGGGATGTGTGCCGCAGCAGGACGCTCATCCTACTCTGCTTGTGTTCGGCGGCAGCCAGGGCGCTCATGCGATTAACCAGGTGGTGATCAACGCACTCGATGCATTGCGGGCTGCGGTGCCGGATATTCACATCATCCATCAAACCGGCGAACGCGATTACAATGAAGCCCAGGCAGCGTACCTCAGGACGGGTGGTTCTGCAGAAGTCTATCCCTTCATTGACGACATGCCGGGAACCTTCGCGCGTTCCGACCTGTTGCTCTGCCGTTCGGGAGCGAGCACGGTTGCGGAGATAACGGCAGCAGGCAAGCCGGCGATTTTTGTTCCATTTCCGCGCGCTGCGGACGATCATCAAAAGCGCAATGCCGAGGCACTCGTACGCGGCGGAGCAGCACTCATGCTGGAAGAGGCGCAGCTCACAAAAGATCGACTGGTAGAAACTGTGAGTTTGTTGCTGAGGGATGCTCCGCGGTTAGGAAAAATGTCTGCCGCCGCCCGCGCATTGTCGCACCCGGATGCCGCGAACAAGATTGCGGCGATTGCAGCCCGACTGTCGGGAGCAGAATAGCTTCTCGCTCCCGTAATGCTAAGAGCAGTGGTTTATGTTTGCGAAAATTCAACGCGTTCATTTTGTAGGCATAGGCGGCATCGGCATGAGCGGTATTGCCGAAGTGCTGTTGAACCTCGGTTACAAAGTCTCCGGCTCGGATTTGAAGAAGTCGACGGTGACCCAGCGGCTTGCGACCTTGGGGGCCGAGATTTTAGAGGGGCACCGGGCAGAAAACATCGCCGGCGCGGATGTCGTGGTCACCAGTTCCGCAATCACTCCCGATAATCCCGAAGTGCAGGAAGCGCGTCATCAGCGTATCCCCGTTATCCGCCGTGCGGAGATGTTGGCGGAACTGATGCGGCTGAAATATGGCGTGGCGGTCGCGGGAATGCATGGTAAGACTACGACGACCTCAATGATTGCCGCCGTGCTGGCGGCTGGCGGCCTCGACCCTACAGTAGTGGTCGGGGGACGCGTGGATGCCATGGGCTCGAACGCCCGCCTGGGCAAGTCGCAGTACCTGGTCGCCGAAGCCGATGAGAGCGACCGCTCGTTTCTGAATCTTTCTCCTATTCTTTCCGTGATCACTAACATTGATCGCGAACACCTGGACTGTTACCGCAATCTTCGCGATATCAAACAGACATTTCTGCGATTCATGGACCGGGTTCCTTTCTATGGCATGGTTGTGGCGTGCAACGACGATCCGGTGCTGCGCCGCATCTTGCCCCAAGTGGAGCGCCGCATCGTGACCTACGGAACGCGCCGGGGTTCCGATTTTCGAATCGGGCCGGTCTCGACCGAGTGCGCCAACGGCGATCATCGTCCCGTCAGCCGGTTCCGCGTTCAGTTCCATGAGCAGGACCTGGGAGAGTTCATCCTGTGCGTTCCCGGCGATCATAATGTGTTGAACGCAACCGCCGCAGTTGCGGTCGGCATCGGCCTCGATGTTGCGGTTGATAGAATCCGGGAAGGCTTGGAGGCTTTTCGTGGCGTCGATCGCCGCTTCCAACTAAAAGGCGAGGCTGCGGGCGTGACTGTCGTGGACGATTACGGCCATCATCCCACCGAGATCAAAGCTACGCTGAAAGCGGCGCGGCAGTGCGGCTACGGAAAGATTTCCGTCATTTTTCAGCCTCATCGCTACACCCGGACTCAGCTTCTGATGGATGAATTTGCCACTGGCTTCGGCGATGCCGACACTCTGATCCTGGTGGATATCTATCCAGCCAGTGAACCGGCTATCGAGGGAGTCACTTCCGAAGTGCTCGCCCAGCGAATTCGCGAAGCCGGACATCCGTCAGTGAGCTTCGCGTCATCTTTCCAGGAAGCCGTCGAACTTTGCAGCGCCGCTGCTGCTGATGGAGACCTGATCATGACTCTGGGGGCGGGCAACGTCTATCAGCTGGGGCCTATGATCCTGGAGAAGTTGCAGGCCAAGCAGGCAGTGGGAGCCAAGTAGAACGTCGCGATCAGTTAACGAGCCCTCGCAATTTTCCTGAAACAAAACACCCCACATTTTCGTAGAACATTTTGTTGACGAAATGGACAAGCCCTCGTCCAACTAGGCAGGAGCAGGGTATGACGGCAAAAGCGTGGTACTGGACAGCTTTGACACTCCTGGCGGCTTCGTTTGCATCTTCCGGCACTGGCAAGTGCCTGCTGGGCAGCGCTTCGAGAGCCTTTGACCAGCTGCATCTACGCGCGATGCCGTCCGTAGCCGTTTTGGAAATGGCCCTTGGTCGCACCCAGGCAGGTTACTCGCATATGGAATCGGCGATGGCACAGGTTGACGCGCAACGTGCAAGGATGCAGGCCCAGCAGGCCCGGATGCAGGCCGTCCAAGCTCAGCTCGAAGCCGCTGCCGCTATCCGCGAGATCAAGCCTATGCGCTTCGTGGTTGACGTTCCGGCACTTCCCAAAGCTGCGATTCATTGTCCGAACCTCGAGGACGCTCCCGCACAAATCTTACGCGAACGGCGCAACCTCGTTGTCAGTCCCGAGCCGGCTATCAATGTCGATATCACGACCCCTGATGTGCCAGTAGTACATGATCCTATTTAAGCGATGCAGCTCCCCGGTTGGGGGAGTTCGCGCCTCAACTGAATCGAGTGTCTCTCCTTAATTCCTGAGCGGCTGCGCGAATATTGCAGCCGCATTTTTTTCTGTCCGCGAAAACGAACCAAATTTCTCTACTCTCCACAACGCAAAAGCAGTTATAGTGTGAAGGCTGGCGATTCACTGACGACAATTGACCTGAGTTGATGGCGCGGAAAAGCAGTCCGACCATCTCGCAGGAAGAACTCTACCCATCGGTAGATGAGTCGCTGCGTCCCGAACTGGACGACGCCCGGCTGGTCGATCTCGAGGCGGAAGAGGAATCGCCCTTCCTGCGCGGCCAAAAGCGTGTTCCCGCACGCCGAGGTCCCCTCCCGAAAAAAACCGCGAAAAAACTGACTTGGGTTGTGGGCAGCCTGCTGCTGTTAGGGCTGGTGACGCTCGTTGCCGGCACGGTCTACCAATACGGTGAACACTCCTGGCGCTTTCGCGTGGCCTCCAGCGATGACATTCAGATTTCCGGGAACCACAACGTTACCCATACACAAATCCTCGAGGTGTTTGGCGCGGACATCGGCCGCAACATCTTCTTTATTCCTCTAAGTCAGCGCAAGGCGCAACTGGAGCAGATTCCCTGGGTGGAAGCCGCGAGCGTCATGCGCTTCGTTCCTAACCAGATCAAAGTCGAAATTCACGAGCGAAGCCCGGTGGCATTTGCCCGAACCGGATCCAGAATCTGCCTGGTGGACGCAGGCGGCACCCTGATGGAGTTGCCACTGGCCGGCCGAAGGAAATACTCCTTTCCCGTGCTAGTGGGCGTCAACGCCAATGAACCGGCTTCGACCCGCATAGCGCGCATGAAAATTTACAACGAACTGGTTCGTGAGTTGGACTCCTCCGGTGGCCACTACTCCCAGGATCTCAGCGAAGTCGATGTTTCCGATCCGGACGACGTGCGCGTGGTGGCGAATGATCCGCAAGGAGCGGTTCTCATTCACCTGGGATCATCCAATTTTCTCGACCGCTACAAGATTTACGTCAGTCACGTACGGGAGTGGAGACAACAGTTCGAGAAATTGGAATCGGTCGACTTGCGGTACGACCGCCAGATCATCGTGAATCCTGATTTGCGGGTCGCTAGCAAGGAGGCAGGACTCTCTCCCGCAGCGGCGCGGGTGGCAGCCGCCGCCGGAGTGAAGCCCGCGGCGCTGGTGACGCGCATGGCGCCCCCCAGCGCTCGCCCCCGGACACTGGCGATTGCGCCGCTAAAACCATTAATAAAGCCAAGCACAAAAAAGGTAGTGCGGGTGCATAAGAAGCGTGGGTGGAAAACCGCGGTTAAACCGAATCCCGCTCCAGCCGCTGTGACGGCTCGAAACAGCGTTACCGTCTCGACGCCGGGAAGCCAGCCAGCACCGAGCTCGATTGTTAAATCAACACACGACGGCGCCAAAACAGTGGGCAAGCCAAGCCCTGCCATAGCCAAGGAGCAACCGAGCCAATAAGTATGGGGAACCAGCAGGACAATTTATTAGCCGCCATCGACGTGGGAAGCGCGAAGACATGCGCATTGCTGGCAGAGATGTCGGACAGCGGGCTGCGCTATCGCGGACACGGAGTTGCCGAGTCGCGAGGCTCGCGTAAAGGTGTCATTGTCGAGCTGGAGAAGGCCGTAGCCGCAATTCAGAGAGCTGTGGAACAAGCGGAAGATGCCGCCGGAGCCGCGGTCGAGCACGCGAGCGTCGGCATCGCAGGATCTCATGTGCGGGGCATCAACACACACGGCGGAATCAGTTTCGGCACGCGCCCGCGCGAAATTACGCGCGATGAGATTCGGCTCGCCGTGGACAAAGCCCGCGCCATTCCCTTGCCGATTGATCGTGAGATCGTGCACCTGCTGCCACAGGAATTCATCCTCGATGATCAAGGTGGCATTCGCGATCCTCTGGGCATGATGGGCACGCGGCTGGAAGTGCGAGTTCACATCGTTACTGCCGCATCCAGCGCGACGCAGAATGTTGTGACTGCCGTTAACCGCGCAGGCGTTCACGTTGACGATACGGTGTTTGAGCCGTTGGCTTGCGCCGATTCGGTGCTCCGCTCTGACGAGCGCGAACTCGGTGTCTGTCTGGCGGAGCTGGGCGCTGGTTCCACCGATATCGTGGTTTTTCAGGATGGCGCGGTGGCACATACCGGCGTCATTCCGATTGGCGGAGATCATTTCACCAGCGACTTGTCGGTGGGCCTGTGTACACCGGTTGCGGAAGCGGAGAAGATCAAGCGCGTCTTCGGCAATACCGTGGTGACGCTCATTCCCGAGGGAAATGAAGTCGAAGTGCCTTCGGTGGGCGACCGCCCGTCTCGGCTGGTGCATCAGCGCTACGTGGGGGAAATTCTGGAACCCAGGGCGCGCGAGCTGTTTGAGTTAGTGCGCGAGAACCTGCGGCATTCCGGCATGCTCGATGCCTGCATGGGCGGGGTGGTGCTCAGTGGAGGCGCTTCGCGGCTGGCGGGCGTGCTGGACGTCGCCGAATCCGTCCTGCGCCGCCCGGTGCGCCTGGCATGGCCGGCGCCGTTGGCCAAGATGCCGGCCGTCCTTGCGGAGCCGGAGTTTGCCACGGTATTAGGCATGATTTTTTATACGCATCGGGCGCGGATCGCGCGGGGTATTCAGGATGAACGCTGGAGCTCGCGGCTGAAAGCATTTTTCGCGAAAAAGGGCGCGTAAGAGATCGCGACTGATAGCCAAGGACTAAGGACCAACGACTACTAATGACGAGAGGGCGGTGAATCCATGATCAACGAAAACGACAACGGCATACGCATCAGCTTTAACGAAGAGGCTCGCAACGATGCAAAGATCAAGGTCATCGGTGTGGGCGGAGGCGGCGGCAACGCGGTGAACCGCATGATCGATGCCGGCCTGGAGGGCATCGAGTTCGTAGTCGCCAATACCGATCTACAGGCGCTGCGGATGTCACGCGCCCCCATCAAGATTCAACTCGGGGTAAAGCTGACGAGCGGCCTCGGCGCGGGCGCCAATCCTGAAGTGGGTCGCAAGGCAGCACTCGAAGATTCGGAGCAGATTATCGAGTCGCTCGAAGGCGCGGATATGGTGTTTGTAACCGCCGGCCTCGGCGGAGGAACCGGAACCGGCGCGGCACCCATCATTGCCTCGTTGGCGAGCGAGATGGGCGCGCTGACGGTGGCGGTCGTGACCAAGCCGTTCAATTTCGAGGGTAAGCGCCGCATGGCGCAAGCGGAACGCGGGCTTTCCGACCTGATCGATGCCGTCGATACCACCATCGTCATTCCCAACGAAAAGTTGCTGGCGGTGGCTCAGGATGCCGGCTTCTTCGAGTCCTTCCGGGTGGCGGACGACATCCTGATGCAGGGCGTGCAGGGTATCTCCGACATCATCACGATCCCGGGGATCATCAATCGCGATTTTGCCGACGTGAAAGCAATCATGGCGCAGATGGGGTATGCCGTCATGGGCACTGCCAGCGCCAGCGGCTCACGGCGCGCAATCGAAGCCGCACAGCGGGCGATTGCCTCGCCCCTGCTCGAAGCAGGCGCGATTGATGGCGCTCGCGGCATCTTGATCAACATCACCGGATCAAGCTCGCTGAAACTCACTGAGGTCAACGAAGCCTCGACCATCATTCAGAGTGCGGCCGACGAAGATGCCAACATTATCTTCGGCGCTGTCCTCGACGAGAAGATGAAGGACTCGGTCAAGATCACCGTAATCGCTACCGGCTTTAAGGATGCCGACGTGATTCGACGTCGCAAAGAGGCGAGCCGAACCCCGATCATTACCTCCCGGCCGGAGCGGCGCGAGTTCTTTGACGATCCCGAGGCAGAGCCGACGCCCGAGCCAACCGTTGAGCCGCTCATCATGCAGGAATCCGGCGACAGCGTCGCTCAAGCTCCTCAGCCCGCGCCTGTCGAGCAGGTGGCTGCCATGATGACGCCCAATTTTCAACCCGATGATCTGGACGTGCCTGCGTTCATGCGCAAGCGCACGGATGTGATGTAAATCGCAGGGGTTTATGGAGGGGCAGGTGTCTCCACCTGCCCCTATGCAGACTGGGGTTGCGATACCGGAAGATTCCGCTTTCCCGCCGTTTCTCGTAGGTCAAATCTGAGTTTAAGTACACGCGTTTGTCGAAGCCCGTCCAGGTGCCGATTAGGCCGTCGGCACAAGGGCCAGAAACGTTATGGCGCTCGTGAAAGTTGCGCAGCGAACCAGCAAAGGATAGGTGACCCGACCGTTGCCGCCCAAGAAGACCGGTTTTCTTTTCCCAATCTGGAATCGTTTGCCTTCAGAAAAACTGGAGTTTTAGTTGCAATGCGCCTGGCTACGGAGCATGCTTACGGGAGCCTCGGCTAACGAGCATTCCCCCGATCGGAAGCCTACGCCCCTGAGGCTGCTTCCCTCACAACTGGAGAAGTGCGGCGGCGTGGTAGCGCGGGATGTGCCACTCTCAAACGCCCTAGCCGGCATCTGGCTCTCTGCCATTTGGCACGATTGATTCCCGCTTTGAATTCCGGTTTTTGGAACAAAACAAAAATTTATTGCCACTCTCGCCTGCTTGGGTCGAGGCTGTAGGCGAATAGCCTCTCCGAAGAGCAGTTCCTCTGGAAGTGCAGCACCCCCTGAGGCCGTCTCCGGGTCAGACCAGCATCAGTCGCTCAGCCGCGCAACGGGTTTGCGCGAGCGGCTACAACAATCTTTGAGCAAATGAAGTCCAGCCGCTTATGGAGGTAGTTGCTATGGCAGTACGCGCAGTTTCCATCCCCTTTCCTCCTCGCCCCCGGCGGGTGCCGGTTTCTCCTCTCCTGACTTTACCGGCGCCCAACGCCGCCAAAGTAGAACTGCGTTTTGCGCCACTCGACGATAGAGATGACTTCGGACGAGCCTGGCAATTTCAAAGTCTTAAGTCTCAAATTCCGGGCATTTTTCAGATCGATTTAAACTCGCTGGGTTTGCCAGACGGAACCTACGAATATGATTTCGTGGTTTCTGCAAGCCCAGCCCAGGTAATCGCTGATCCATTTGCCGAAGAACTTGAGAAGTTCGGGGGCTATCGCTCCGTGTTCCACATCGAAAATGGAATTCGGGTGGCGCACGAGTTCGACTGGTCCGACGAACTGAGCAACGGTGTTCCCTTGCCCAACAACAACCAGATGGTCGTCTACGAGATGCCGG
Source organism: Terriglobales bacterium (assembly GCA_035691825.1). Classification (GTDB taxonomy): domain Bacteria; phylum Acidobacteriota; class Terriglobia; order Terriglobales; family Acidobacteriaceae; genus Gp1-AA122. The sequence goes on from DASSIO010000071.1 coordinate 25,195, forward strand.
TGCGCTGGATGTCGCAAACGGAAGAGAACCGCCAAGTCGACATCGGGACTTTTGAAAGGACCGTGTTTGAGCATCTCGACGATCTGCACGATCTCGGCATCAACGCCATAGAGCTGCTACCCATCGAGGACTCCGCGGACACCATCGACTGGGGTTATGGCACCCGCTTCTTCTTTGCTCCGGATTGGGATATGGGCACGCCTATTGACTTGAAGTTCCTGGTCAAGTGCTGCCACCAGTACGGAATTCGTGTGATTCTCGATGTGGTGATGAACCATTCGCGCAAGTGTCCTCTGGAAACCCTCGCTGACAATTGGTATTACCTCGCCCCGGGCAGCACCGAAGAAGACGGCAATGGCGTACACCGGGAGGATTACGGCGGGCGGCTTTTCAAATATGCCAGGCCCGTCGATGGCGGCCAGTATGCGGCGCGCGAATTTCATTACCGCATGGCGGAGTTCTGGATTCGCGAATACCGCGTCGATGGATTCCGCATCGACGAATTCAAAGGCATCAACAATTGGGATTTCCTGCAAGGCTTTCGCCAGCATGCCTGGGCGGAACACGATCGGCTTTTCTCCGATCGGCCGTTCATCGTCATCGCCGAGGACTCATGGCGCCGTCCGGAAATCACCAGGGACGACGCCTATCACGAGGCTCCACTGGTTGACTCCATGTGGAACTTCGACTTTCGCGATGAGATCCGGCGCCTACTCGACAACGCACTCACGACCAACCTGGGCGAGCCTTCGCGAAGTGATCGCATATACAGCATGATCTCCGCGCAAAAAGTCTGGAACGATATGTCACGCTCCTATCGCTCCGAAGGATTCGATGATTTACGCAAGACCGTCAATTACATCACCTCGCATGATGTCGAGAAAAAGCTGGAAGAGCGCTTGATGAATTTCCATCTCAGCGAAATTCTCGCCTGGATGGGAAAGACGCCGGGGCAGGGACAAACTCAAGCTGCCTTCATTAAATCGATTGTCGACAACATTGCCAGTCAGCCAGCTGATGTTCAGGCCGCTCACGCTCAGGCCCTGGAGAGAATCGGCAGCAGCTTTGCCCTGATGCTGACCTCGGTGGGCGTGCCCATGTTCCTGGCCGGCGAAGAGTTCGCCGACATTCATGATCTGGACAACACCGACTGGCATTTGAAAATGTCGGATCCGGTGGATTGGTCGCGGCTGGAAATTCTTGGCCATAAAACTTTACGGAACCGCGTGCGCGAGTTGATCCGGCTGCGTACGCAACATCCTGCATTGCAACGCAATGAAGTGAACTTTTTCTATTGGCATCCCAGTATCGATCAAAACGATGGCGTAAGAGTATTTGCTTATTGTCGATCGGGAGGCCAAGACTTGGGCAAAAGCGGGCAGGCTGTCGTG
>DASSIO010000072.1:0-3490 GCA_035691825.1 Terriglobales bacterium
CTCTCACGTTGCCGCGCAGTATGGTGCTTCGCGGTGGCTTCGGCCTCAGCTTCTTTCCGACGAATTTCCAATCGTCGTACTTCATGCTGAACGCGCCTTTCAATTACGCCGTGAGCTGCAACCTGCAGAATGAAACGACCACCAACTCGTCATGCGCCACGGCGCAGTTCGACGGTCCCACCGGGCAGTTTGCGAACTCTGTCGTTGCAAATTACGGTACATGCCCATTCAGCGATTCGACGGCGGCGTATAAGAACACATGCCAGACGCCAAATCCCGCGAGCACAACAGCGACGCTCACCAGCAGTACCGTTTATTGCCCTACTTGCCAGACTTTCCCAAAGGGCAGCGCCACAAATCCTGGTGGAACAGGAGGAGCTTCCGCACCCCTTGGCCTGCCAGTGCCACAACTCAACGTGAATCTTGCGACCGACACCTCAAAATATGCCGGCACGAGGATCATTGGACTACCTGTCCGCTATCAAGAGGCCTACCTCGAACAATTTAATTTACAGTTGCAGAAACAATTCGGCGCCAACGTCGTGACGGTCGGCTACGTGGGCGAACTCGGCAGGCACGCTGAGGTTCGCAATCTCCCGCAAAACCAGGTGACGAATCCGACCTTGGCCACGACGCCTCCCCTCACGGTCGGTGGAACCACGCCGCTTGGTGTTCTACCAGGATTCGCGTGGACGAAATCGCTCAACCTGACCGAATCGAACAACTGGGGTACAAGCGCCTACGAAGGATTGCAAACATCGTTCGTTCGCCGCTTTAGCAACGGCCTCACTGTGAACTTGAACTACGTCTGGTCGCACATGATGTCCAATGTGAACAATTTCTCGTGCGTTTCCTCCTATTATGCGACGCCAACTCCTTGCTTCGTTGACACGTCAAACGGAACGGGATCGAGCGCACCGCGTCTCGTCTATAACTTTCCGCAGTACGCATGGGGGAACGACCCGCAGGATGTGGCCGACCGCATCACATGGGGCGTGAACTACCAGATACCATTCGGCAAATCGTTCACGGGCGTCGAGGGCGCATTGCTGAAGGACTGGGGCGTGAATACTTCAGGTTCCTGGCAGACGGGCCTCCCGTTTTCCGTCACGGCTTCCTCGAACAACTCCGGTCTCAGCCAGACGCAATACCTCGATCAGATCGGATCCGGCAGACTCGCCAATCCGACGCGCCTTCACTGGTTCAATTACAACGATTTCGTGCAGCCCCTGGCGAACACTCTCGGAGACGAGCACACCATGCAACTCTTCGGCCCTTCGCAGAAGCGCTTTGATTTCTCGATTTTCAAGGAGTTTTCGCTCAGAGAGCAGACACGCCTGCAGTTCCGCACCGAAGTATTCAATCTCTTGAACCAGGCGAACTTTGGCCAACCGTCGTCAAGCATTGCCTACAACAAAGATGGCACAGTCAATCTGGTGGGCAAGACTACGGGTCAAATCAACTCCATGAGCGGTAACTGGAATCAGCGCGAAATCCAGTTCGCCTTGAAATTGTTGTTCTAATAGAGCCGCTGCGCGAGTCCGGCTGTTGGAAGCGGCTTAGTTTTTGTGGGGAGGATGCGAGTTGGGCGAGACCTTCGCGAGTGGTCTCGCCCAACTCGCAGGCTGTTTCTTAAAAAACAGCGGTGCCGCGGCCCCGGTTACAAAAGGGAGGAGCATGTCTTACTCACGTCGAGAGTTCGGACAATTAATGTTAGCCGGAATCCCCATCGCTTTGCTCCTTCCACGGAGAATCGATCCGGTTGTTGGCGGCGTACGTCTTGGCGCAATCACTTACAGCTTTCACGATATGCCCAACGTCGTCGGCCAAGACCACATTGATGCCGTCATCCAGGATTGCCAAGGTGCAGGTGTTGGTTTGCTCGAATTAATGAGCAATCACGTAGAGCCTGTAAGCGAATTTCAGGGGCGTAGAGGAGCGGCGGGCGGTTCCGGAAGTCCGCCCGCCGCGGGCGCGCCGACCTCCGCTGCCAATGCCACGCCCGCTCCTGCTGCAAGTGGCGGAACTCGTGGTGGCAGAGGTCGCAGTCCAGAGGCGATGAAGGCGCGTGAAGAACTTCGGCAGTGGCGCCTCACGACTCCGATGAGCCACTTTGAAGGCGTCAAGAAAAAGCTCAACGACGCTGGAATCGTCGTTTACGCGTACACAGTGAACGGCATGGGAGCCGATTACACAGCCGAGGAAATCGACAAGATGTTCGAGCAGGCGAAAACGCTTGGCGCCGTCACGATATCCTCGTCCACGACGCTCGACGTGGCCGAAAAACTCGTGTCTTTTGCCGAAAAGCATCAGTTCCCCGTTGCCTTTCACAATCACGAACAGATTGACGATCCCAATCAGTTCGCCAGGCCTGAAAGCTTTTACAAGGCGATGGCCATGTCCAAGTGGTTCCGCATCAATTTAGATATTGGCTACATCACAGGCTCGAACTACGATGCAGTCGCCTTCATCGAGCAGAACCATGACCGCATCACGCACCTCCATATGAAGGACCGCAAGAAAAACCTGGGTCCGAGTGTGCCGTGGGGCGAAGGCGACACTCCGGTTAAAGAAGTGCTCACATTGCTCAAGACCAAGCGTTATCCGATTCCCGCTCTGGTTGAGCTGTCCTATCCCGTTCCCACCGACTCGGACTGCACGAAAGAAGTTGCGAAGTGTATGGCGTATATGAAAGCGATATTGGCATGAGTTAGCTGTCAAGGCCCGGTGAACGCGGTAGCGTAACCACAGATTGCAGGCTGCATAACGGCATAGCAAGAGAGCGCATTCGAACGCCGGAAAGCGGCGTGAAGGGACTTGCACGTAAAATGAAACGACTGACGAAACTTTGCCTCGGCATCTCAGCGCTTGCGGTTGCCGCAACATGCGTTGTCCGAGCTCAAACGACATCGCCTGCTCCCTCACCCGCCGGGAATGGTTCTAACGCCACCGTAGCAGCAACTCCTGCGGCGATACGCGTCAGCCAGGAAGATCCGGCTGCGGTGCAGCGTGGTGCCGAGGCGTTCGCCGCCAGTTGCGCCTCTTGCCATGGCGCTACTGCCAAAGGAACAGACGTCGCACCAGACCTCATTCGCTCCACACTTGTCGAAGATGACGTGAAGGCGAGTCTCATCGGACCCGTGTTGCGCGCGCCTCATCCGAAAGGAGCAAGCCAAATCCAGTTGACCGATCAACAGATCTCGGATTTGGCTGCCTGGCTGCGTGTTCAGGTTTACGGCGCCGCGTTTCGCCAGACTTATGCGTATCAAGACATTGTGGTAGGTAACGCAAAACGCGGGGAGCAGCTATTCGGCCAGAAATGCGGCAGTTGCCATTCCACGACGGGTGACCTGGCCGGCCTTGCGTCCAAATACACTCCGCCAGCCTTACAAGGTCAGTGGATTACGGGCGGAGGTCCTCTCCGAAACGGCGGCGGGCGGGGCGCTCGCGGTGGACCAATTTACACGGAAAACGGCTCGATGATCGCCGA
>DASSIO010000073.1:0-8761 GCA_035691825.1 Terriglobales bacterium
CGCCGCGGAATCCGACTGAAGAAGCCGTGGCCCAGATCTGGGCCGAAGTGCTCAAGCGCGACCGCGTCAGCGTGGAGGACAACTTCTTTGACCTCGGCGGCCACTCCCTCCTCGCCACCCAGGTCATCTCCCGCATTCGGCAGACCCTCAATGTTGAGCTAGCAATAGGAGCCCTTTTCGAGAACCCAACCATTGAGGGGTTATCCCAGGCGGTTGTGACTGCCCGGGCCGCCGGACAGACGGGGTCGTCGGGCATTATGAGGGTCGCGCGCGAAGCATTTCGCGCCCAATCTTCATGAACAGCGTTTCGCGGCTGATTACCCAGTTGCAACAGCACATTGAATGGGGGACCAGGTTTAGTTATACTCGCGCAACCCTGTTGTTCTCCCCCCACACAATGTGCTTAGGGCCGGAAGTTGCAAAATCTTGCACTCTTCCAAATCGTAAGTACCAGCGAAGCAGTCGCTACGAGGCGTAAGTTCTGAACCTTCAAGAGAGTTGCCAGTCGACGCAGCGACAGTCCAAGTACGGCAACCACCTGCTTGGCAGGCAAATTGCAGTTTTTGTGTAGTGGGGCATGCAAGAAACTGTCCAAAAACGTTCTAGTCGAAGTCTTGAGAATGGCGAATGCAGCGTTCTGAAAGGTTTGGAGGCTGCTTATCCCCGCAATAGCTGCCTTCACGATCTAATAGAAGCTCAGGCCAAGCGTACACCGCGTGCTACAGCCGTCACTTTCGGAAACGACTCCCTCACGTATGCCGAGCTGGACGCTCGGGCCAACCAACTTGCCTGGCTTCTTAAAACGAGAGGGGTTGGACCCGAGGTAGCAGTCGCCATCTGCCTTGATCGATCATTGGAAATGATTGTGGCCCTGCTCGGAACGCTCAAGGCAGGCGGGGCGTATGTTCCGCTTGATCCTTCTCATCCCAGTGAACGAATCAAGTACGTTGTTGGCGACGCCGGCGCAAAGGTTCTCATTACCCAAGAGCACCTTCTTAACCTGGTTTCGGAATTTACCAGCGAACCAATTTGTCTGGAGCCGCAATGGAACGCCTTGGCTCATCGCCCTGCACAAGCACCACCGACCACGTCCGAGCCCGGGAATCTCGCTTACGTGATCTATACGTCGGGGTCGACGGGCAAACCCAAGGGAGTGCAGGTGGAGCACCGAAGCGTGGTGAATTTCTTATTGTCCATGCAACAGGAGCCCGGCTACGCAGCCGATGACGTGCTTCTCGCTGTCACTACGCTTTCCTTTGATATTGCGGGCCTGGAAATCTACCTTCCCCTGCTCTCAGGGGGCCGAGTCGTAATTGCGGATCGCGCAGCAACGTACGACGGCCGCCTCCTCATGGAATTGTTGCGGCGGTCCAAAGCCACCATCATGCAAGCGACGCCGGGTACCTGGACATTGTTGTTTGAATCGGGGTGGCGCGGTGACCGCAAGCTGAAGGTGCTCGTGGGAGGCGAAGCTCTTCCACCCGCGTTAGCCAGACAGCTGGTCCAGAGCTGCAAACAGGTCTGGAACATGTACGGACCTACAGAAACTACGATCTGGTCGTCGGTGTACCGGGTCAGCGGTCAGGAGGAGCGCCTTGTTCCCATCGGAAAGCCCATCGCAAACACTTCATTTTATGTTCTTGATATCCAGGGAGAAGCTGTCCCGCCCGGAACGGAAGGCGAGTTGTATATCGGGGGCGATGGAGTGGCGAGAGGCTATCTTGGCCGTCCCGAGCTGACTCGCGAGAAGTTTCTGCCCGATCCGTTTTGCGATGCCAATGACGGCCGGATGTATCGAACCGGGGATCTGGCACGGTGCAGTAAGGATGGCAACGTCGAGTATCTGGGCCGGATCGATCACCAGGTAAAGGTTCGTGGGTTCCGAATCGAACTAGGCGAGATTGAAGCAGTGCTCGCCCAACACAGCGCGGTGCGCCAAAGCATCGTGGCGGCCAGCCAGCAGGCATCTGGAAGCACAATACTAGTAGCCTACGTCATTGCCCGGCCGGGCGTGACATTGGATCGGCCTCAGCTGCGATCGCATTTGGCGGCACAGCTGCCCGACTACATGATTCCGTCCGCGTTCGTCGAGTTGGAGGCTCTGCCTCTGACCCCAAACGGCAAAATAGATCGTAAGGCGCTGCCGCGTCCCAAAGCAGAAGATTTCATCGGCACGACAGAGTATGTCGCGCCGCGAGACGCAGTGGAAAGAAAACTTGCCTCACTTTGGGAAGAGGTTCTCGGCATTTCACCCATTGGCGCTACCGCCAACTTCTTCGAATTGGGTGGACGATCGCTGGTTGCTGCGCGCTTGTTCGCGAGAATCTCCGAAGTCTTCGGGAAGGATCTTCCGCTGGCTGTCCTGTTCAGCGCCCCCACCGTGGAAAGATTGGCCGATGAGCTGCGCTCGAAGAGCAATGCGCCCGTGTATCCAACGGTTGTTGCAATTCGGAGCTCAGGATCGGAGCCCCCCTTTTTCTGCGTGCATGGAGGCGCGGGCAGTACTTTATTCCTCCACCGTCTTGCGCGGCAAATGAGCCCCGAGCAACCCTTTTACGGAATTGAACCCGAAGGTCTGGATGGCGGACCGTTCCGCCGACGTACCATCGAGCAAATGGCCGCACATTACATTTCCGAGATTCGTAAGATACAGCCACGCGGACCTTACTACATTGGCGGCTACTGTTTCGGAGGGCTCGTCGCCTTTGAGATGGCACAACAACTCATGTCCGGGGGTGATACCGCCGCCTTGGTTGCGCTGTTCAGCGCTCCCTTACGCTTCAATCGGTTGGTAAGGAAGCACCGCGCAGCCAAAGCCAATCCAAGTCCGCAACCGCAGACGGCCCGGTTATCTCGATTGCTGCGATCCCCCTGGAGGGCGCTGCGCTGGAGAACAACTGCACTTCGTCGCAGGGTTTCGTCCGCGATGGATGCGCTCATTTGTCACGCATGCCTGGCAGTTGGCCTCAAAGTGCCCCAAGCGCAGCGAACGATGCACATTGTGCGTGCCCTGTCGGAAGCCGAGCGAAACTATGTTCCCAAGCCCTATGCCGGAACTCTAACGGTTTTTCGGGGTTACGGACTCTATGAGGACGATCCAAATATGGGCTGGGACGGACTGGCGGGATATTTGGACAATCATGAGATTGGCGACAAGGAAGTTGCAACGCGTCGCGACATTATGAATGAGCCTCTGGTACAGCAACTGGGCATCGAACTGGCACAGTGCACGGAGCGGGCACGGGCGGAGTCGAGCAAAGCTGCCGTCGCCGATCAAGATATTAAGCCTGTGGCCGCGGAGACCTCGGTAACAAAAGCAATCAGTGTTCCGGCAACATAAGATGCATTTTGGAGAATTCAGCTTGGAAAACACCATTTCAACCACTAAGAAAACGTTGGGGGCAATTCGGCGAAAGGCTGTTGATCTCTCGAATTTCAACCCCGTGCGGGAGAGCCAACTTCAACCCGACCAGCCGCTGCCGTTGATCATGGAGCCGGCCGCCGATCAAGTCGATTTAGCCGAGTGGGCGAGCACCAATCGTGCGTATCTGGAGCAGAAGCTCCACCAGCATGGCGGTATTCTTTTCCGCGGCTTCGGCCTGCGCGGAGCGGAAGGTTTCGAGCGCGTTGCGGGATCGATTTGCCAGGAGCTGTACGCGGAATACGGCGACCTGCCGCGCGAAGGTGTGGCGGGGAAGGTCTACACTTCGACGCCCTATCCCGAGGACAAATCAATTCTGTATCACAACGAAAGCTCCCACATGAATTGCTGGCCGAGCAAAATTAATTTCTTCTGTGTGACAGTTGCCCAGGAGGGCGGTGCTACGCCCATCGTGGATTGTCGGAAGGTGTATGACGCCCTTCAGCCACAAGTCCGGCGCAAGTTTGAGGAGAAGGGTTTGATGTACGTGCGCAATTTCGCAGAGGGCCTGGACGTCAGCTGGCAGAGATTTTTCAGCACAGACGACAAGACCGTTGTGGAGGAATCCTGTCGCAAAGCGGGCATGAGCTGCGAGTGGACTGCAGGAGATGGCCTGCGTATCCGGCAATGTTGCCGCGCGGTATTGCGCCACCCCGTCACCGGCCAATTGTCGTTCTTCAACCAGGTGCAGTTGCACCATGTGCACTGTCTGGAACCTGCCGTTCGACAATCCCTGCTGTCGCTTTTCAAGCGTGAGGATTTGCCCCGACACGTGTATTACGGCGATGGATCGCCAATCGAAGACGCTGTCATGGATCATGTGGGGGAGGTGTACGAGAAACATGCGGTGCGCTTCCAGTGGCAGCCGGGTGACATGGTGACCCTGGACAATATGCTTACCGCTCACGCCCGCGACCCTTATGTCGGGCCTCGAAAAATCGTGGTGGCACTGGGAGACATGGTGGACGGCAGCCAACTGCCGCAGAGCATCGCAGCGGACGTGTAGGGCTGCGAGCCGCACTGAATCTAAATACGCGTACCCGCATCATCGGCAGTTTGGTCATGAGTCAATTGGAACGTACAGACAGCTCTAGCCCGCAGACGACCGCCCACGGCGGTAGAAAAGACGTGTATGTCTTTCCGATGTCTTTCGCGCAACAAAGGCTCTGGTTTCTTGACCAGCTAGAGCCTGGCAATGTTGCCTACAACACTCCATTCGTACTCTCGCTCGAAGGTGAACTCGACTATCAGGCGCTTACCAAGTCTCTAACCGAAATTCTGCGCCGGCACGAAGTCCTGCGGTCCACCTTTTGCCTCCGGGATGGAGCTCCTGCACAGCTGATTCATCCGCCCAAGCCGATGGAGATCCCCGTAGTTGACCTGGAGGGGATTCCTGACGCGGAGCGGCGGGTGAAGGTCGAACAACTCGCCCGAGAAGAAGCACATCAGCCCTTCGATCTGCAGCGCGGTCCGATCGTGCGATCGCGATTGCTCCGTATTACCCAAGACGAACACATCCTTCTTCTGACTACTCACCACATCGTCTTTGACGGCTGGTCGCGGTCTATTTTGTTTCACGAATTGGGGTCTCTGTATCGAGACTATTGCAACGGGGTTGCCGGGTCACTGCCGGAACCCGTAATTCAGTACACCGACTTTGCTGTCTGGCAAAACGAGCAGTTGAGCGGAACGCTTCTTCACAATCAGCTCTCGTATTGGAAAAAGCAACTCGCCGGAGCACCAACTGTGCTCGAGCTGCCCAGCGACCGGCCACGGCCGCTTGCCAGCACTTTCAAAGGAGCAGCACTGCAGTCTCACATCTCCCGTGAACTTATGGAGCAGGTACGCTTAATCGGGCAGCAAGAAAACGCAACCTTGTTCATGACGCTGCTTGCGGTCTATGAGCTGTTGCTCTCGCGTTATTCCGACCAGGACGACATTCTGGTTGGTTGCCCGGTCGCCGGCCGCAATCGTACGGAACTGGAAGGACTAATTGGGTGCTTTGCCAGCACACTGGTGCTGCGCGGCAATCTGGCCGGCAGTCCCACCTTTCGCGAGTTGCTGAGGCGGATCCGCGAGACCGCGCTGGGCGCCTACACACATCAGGACCTGCCCTTTGAAAAACTGGTGGAAGAGATCCAGCCGGAGCGTAGCTTAGGTCACAACCCACTGTTCCAAGTCCTGTTCTCATTGCGTAATTTGCCTGCTACGACTGCTTCCCTGCCGGGCCTTAAGCTGAAGCTGCTGCCCAACGAATTGACTACCGCTAAGCTGGACCTGGCTCTGTTTGCGGTTGAAACCGCTGATGGCCTGGAACTGCGTTGGGAGTACAGCAGTGAACTATTCGACCCCGGGCGAATCGAGCGAATGGCCGACCATTTCGAGCGGCTCCTCACGGAAGCGACAGCTCATTCGGATATACCCGTCTCAGAATTACCCCTGCTCACTCGGGGAGAACAGAAGCAGCTTCTAGAGGACTGGAATAACACTAGGACTGACTACCCACGGCATAAATGCCTACACCAACTTTTTGAGTCTCAAGTTAAGCAAACGCCCACAGCCATAGCGGTTCGCTTTAGGAATCAGCACCTAACCTACGCACATCTGAACCAACGAGCAAATCGGCTGGCGCATTACCTGCGAAAGCTGCACTTAGCGCGGGGCGAACGAGTCGGCGTCTATCTGGAACGTTCTCTCGACATGATGGTCGCCCTGCTTGCGGTTCAGAAATCCGGAGCAGCGTATGTGCCAATTGATCCGGAATATCCAGCGGAGCGAATTGGGCTGACGCTGGAATCTGCATCGCCGCGCATCATCATCACTCAGCAGAGCCTGGCTACTTCCCTTCCGCCATGTGCCGCAAGAATCGTCAACATGGACTCTGACTGGCCGGAGATCGAGCTGGAGAGTACTGCCAATCCACTTGCGGAGATCAGCTCCGACGACTTGATGTACGTTATCTTCACCTCCGGGTCGACTGGCCGCCCCAAGGGCGTTCAGGTACATCACCGGGCCGTCGTTAACCTGCTCTGCTTTATGGCGAAGGAACTTAAGATGGGTACGGACGATGTCTTCCCAGCCTTGGCCAGCTTCGCTTTCGACATGTGTGTCCCCGAGCTCTATCTGGCACTCATACTTGGCGGCCAGGTCGTCATCGGAGATCGAGAGATAGCCGCCAACGGCGAAGAACTCGCAGTCTGGCTTAAGGACATCGGCGCTACCGCCGTGCACGCCACGCCAACTATGTGGAGACTTTTGCTGGATGCTGGCTTTACGGGCAAAGGCTTGAAACGTGTTATTGGCGCCGAAGCTGTCCCTCAGGAGCTCTGTTCGCGATTGCTGGAGTCCGAGCCGTCCCTCTATAACTTCTATGGTCCGACCGAAACCACGGTTTGGTCGACTATGCAGCATCTGCAATCAGCGGATGAGCAGGTCACCATAGGGCGGCCGCTGGCGAATACTCGCGTTTACCTGCTGGATAAAAATCGTCGGCCGGTGCCAACTGGCGTTCCCGGTGAAATCTACATCGCAGGTGACGGCGTTTCGCTCGGCTACCTCAACCAGCCGGAACTGACTGCCGTGCGATATATTCCGGAGCCATGGACAGACATTCCCAATTCGAAGATGTACCGCACCGGCGATGTTGGCCGTTATCTCGACGATGGTCGCATCGAGTTTCTCGGAAGGGGCGATCACCAGGTTAAATTGCGTGGATTTCGAATCGAACTAGGGGAAATTGAGAGCGTGCTTAAAGAGCAGGATGCGGTGGAGCAGGCATTAGCGATCATTCGGGAGGACCACCCCAATGATCGTCGGCTGGTTGCCTATGTTGTGCTCAAGCCGAATTCTGAGATATCATCCAGCGCTCTGAAACAACTGCTTCGGCGCAGGTTGCCGGAGTATATGGTTCCCAGCGCAATCGTATTGATCCCAAGTTTGCCGCTCAGCCCCAACGGCAAGATCGATCGCAAACGCTTACCGGCTCCTGAACATGTGGTTGCAGAAACCGAGAACGTCGTTGCTCCGAGAAACGCGACGGAACATCTTCTCGCGGAAATCTGGGCCGAGGTGTTGCATCGCAATCACATCAGCGTTCATGATAATTTCTTTGATATGGGTGGACATTCCCTCATGGCCACCCAGGTGGTCGCGCGTATTCGGAAGCAATTGGACCGTAACTTGCCGTTGCGCACCTTCTTTGAGCACCCGACCATAGGAGGACTGGCAACCATCCTGGAGCAGTACGACAAGCATCTCAGCGGTACCGATGAGCCCCCCATCGGCCCTGTAGCAAGAGATGCGTTTCGGGTTAGAAGATCGAATATCTAGGCAGCGATGCTCCCTCCCCCTGCAAGTGCTGCAATTTGAGAGTCTCTGGATCGGTATCTGCAACTTTTTGCACAGTGCCTGAGGCAACTGAGAGAATGTAGAGTCGTAAGTAGAATGCTTTTCAGCAACTTACGCTTGACAAGCGGAACGTCTAGGGTACAAGAATTGCACGCTCGCTGATCACTGTTGCGCTTGGAGCGCAGCTTGTAAAACGGGGAAGATGGGAAATTCGCTCAAAACTGGTGGTGTGGCGCCTCGCCCTGCCCTGCTGACTGACGAAGTGTTTGCGTTTCCGTTGTCCTATGCCCAGCAGCGGTTGTGGGTGCTGGACCGCTTGGAATCGCGCAGCGCCGCCTACAACATCCCACTCTCGATTCGCTTACAAGGTTCACTGCACTTTGACGCCCTCCGACGCAGCGTCGCGTCCATCGTGCAGCGTCACGAAGTGCTACGCGCCAGCTTTGAGCAGCAAGGTGACAGACTAGTGCAGGTAATCCCTCCTGCGAACGACATTGCGCTCCCGTTAGTTGATTTGACCAATGTGCCGGAGCAGGATCGCCTGCCCCGCGCGCAGGCTTTGGCTGGCGATGAAGCTGCTAAGTCATTTGACCTGGCACGAGGGCCCGTTTTCCGGACCTCATTGTTGAAACTGGCGGAAGACGATCACGTGTTGCTCTTCACAGTTCATCACATCGCTTTCGACGGTTGGTCGGAGCGAGTATTCGTAGGGGAATTGAAGGCTTTGTATGCAGGATACTGTGCCGGCAAGTCCCCTGAATTGCCTGACCTCCCACTCCAGTACACGGACTATTCGGTATGGCAAAGACAATATCTGTCAGGACCGCGGCTCCAGCAACAACTGGAGTATTGGAAAGCTCAACTGGCCGGCGCGCCCACAGCGTTAGAGTTGCCAACTGATCACCCCCGCCCCCCCCGGCAAACATATCGAGGAGGCAAGCTGGCCACGCTCATCCCGCTCTCATTGCTGCGGGAGTTGAAGGGGTTGAGCCG
>DASSIO010000074.1:0-2336 GCA_035691825.1 Terriglobales bacterium
GAGCGCGTGGCCCATGCCAATCGAACCGTCGCACCACACGGCTTGGGCATCCGGCCCGCGAAAGGATAGAAAATGTGTGAGCGAATGGAGCAGCGCCGGGTCGACGGGCGCCCCATCGCGGTGCAAAACGCAGACGAAGCCGCTCACGCAACGCACCTTTCTTTAACAAGGCTGGAGGTTCGACGTTCGAAAGGGGACTGCTTTCGCCGCCATTCCAACTTATTCGATCCCTCGAGTTTCTCGGCCATAGGCGCCCGCGGTGGGTCGCGGTGCAACGAGACAGGGTTCGAATTGCTCCCAGGCTGATAAAGCATTCTACTGTTCGCTTTTGTGTGGAGCAACCTCGTGCCGAAGAAGTCTCGTTACGAAAGACTGCACCTGAGCTCCTGCGGCGGCGTTTGCCGCCACGTCCGTGTCCAGGGGACTTTCTTTTGCCTTGCAAGGGTGAAGCGGGATAGGCAAAGTACCGGAGAATGAGTCAGCGCCGGATCCATTTCACGCCTCGTGGTGTTCTTTTGGCCGCTGCGATTGCCGCTACAGCGTTTCTTTCTTATTTCAGCATTCGTGATGCACTGGCCGACCATGATGCCGAGCTGCAAACGCTGCAAGGTTATGAGCGCGCCACTCGCCTGGAGCCCGGAGATTTCCGCAACTGGTATCTTCTGGGCCGCTACTGGCAGTACAACCTGGAAAATATCGATACGGCTCGCGCCATCCAGGCCTACACCACCGCTCTGGCTTTAAACCCACGGTCCGCGGAGGCTTGGGCGGATCTCGCCACGGCGCAGGAAACGGAGGGGAACGTCGCCGCGGCGCGCGAGGCGTATCTTCATGCCAAACACGCCTATCCTCTTTCCGCGGACGTTTCCTGGCGCTACGGCAATTTTCTTCTTCGCCAGGGAGAGCCGGACGCCGCTTTCACCGAAATGCATAACGCCGTGAATGTGGAACCGGCACGCGGGGGCGAAGCGCTTTCGCGTGCGTTGCGTGTCGAACCGAACATCGACCTGGTGCTCGACCGCGTGCTGCCTCCAAACGTGGAAGCATATCTTGATGCCATCCGGGACCAAACCGCGGACGGCCATACCGCCAACGCCGTCAAAGTCTGGAATCGGCTCGCGGCCCTTCATTCGCATTTGCAACTCGCGGACACTTTTGCTTTGGTGGATGCCCTCCTTGTCGAAAAGCAAGTTCCAGAAGCTCAGCGCGTGTGGGAACAGGCTGTGGAGCTTTCTGGTTTCTCCCATCTTCCTGCCCCAGCGGGTTCCGTCTTGTGGGATGGCGGCTTTGAGTCCAACGTAATCGGAGGCGGTTTTGCCTGGCGATTCCCCGCGGGATTGCAAGGTGTCCAGGTCTCCCTGGATACTCACGAAAAACATTCCGGCAATCGCGCGCTGCGGTTGGTATTCGACGGAAAACACAATTTGTATCTGACAGGCCCTTGCCACGAAGTCGTTGTACAGCCTTCGGCGAACTACAACTTCTCCGCTTGGGTCCGGACGTTGTCTCTAACTACGGATCAGGGCATCCGTTTTCAATTGCGCCCGATTGGCACGCAGGATAACTCAGCTGTACTGACTTCGGATGTTCATGGGAGCCAGCCTTGGACGCGCATCGAATTGCCTTGGTCTGCGGGAAAGAGCGTTCAGGAGATGCAGGTTTGTGTGTTGCGGCTAACCAGCCAGGAAGACGTGGGCAAAATTGAGGGGATAGCCTGGGTGGATGACGTTGGCCTGGTTCCGGTCACCGCGGAGCCCCGCAAACCATGAGGTTTTTGCGATTTGGCATCTGCGCCCTGGCGGCTTTCGCCGTAGCCGCGCATGGCGGAGTCGAACCATGGGCGCGTGCCGTTCTGGAAACCGGCGCCGGACTCCTTTTTTTGATTTACGCCTTCCGGTTGTGGTTCACGAAAAAAGAGCCGCTCGCTTTTTCACCGCTGCTTCCGCCGCTGGCTCTTTTTTTTCTCGTCGTTCTAGGCCAATGGTTTTTTCGCGCCACGGCTTCTTCCTTCCATACACGTGTTGAGCTACAGCTCGTTTTGGCCTATCTGATTCTGCTTTTTCTCGCCGTTCAGGTCTTCGGCACGCTCAAGGACTGGCGCGGGTTCGTTTGGTTTGGCATGGTGCTCGGTTTTGTCGTCAGCGTGTTTGGCATTCTTCAGCACCTTACATTCAACGGCAAACTCTATTGGTTTCGCACGATGCATTACGGGGGAATTCCGTTTGGCCCCTATGTGAATCGCAATCATTTTGCCGGATTTGTGGAACTGATCGCGCCACTGGCGCTGGTGCCGCTGGTGCTGGGGAGAGTGCGGCGCGAGCGCTTGCTGGTTGTCG
>DASSIO010000075.1:0-3577 GCA_035691825.1 Terriglobales bacterium
GCTATCCTCTTTCACCGGGGGTTGTAGACGCATGAAG
Organism: Terriglobales bacterium; assembly: GCA_035691825.1. Taxonomy (GTDB): domain Bacteria; phylum Acidobacteriota; class Terriglobia; order Terriglobales; family Acidobacteriaceae; genus Gp1-AA122. The sequence continues at coordinate 38 of DASSIO010000075.1, forward strand.
AATTATTTCCTGACTCGCTTGGCAGGACGCACGATCCAGGCATCGGTTTCGCTTCTTTTGGGGGCCGCGCTTTTACTCGCTTGCGGCTCGCCGGCGTTCGCGCAGAAAAAAAAGAAAAATACGCCGCCCACGGACGCTACTCCTATGATTCCCATGGGCGATGAGCAGCAGATCGACTATATGATTTCGGAAATGTTGGGCGCCTGGCAGATTGGCGATATCGAGAAACTTCGAAAGGATTACGCCGAAGACGTCTCGGTCGTCAGGGGAGATTGGGAGCCCCCGTTCTTTGGTTTCAACAACTATCTTGCCGTCTACCAGTCGCAGCACGCTCGTATGCAGCAGGTGCGTCTGGACCGCAGCAACACCTACACCAAACTCGGTGGCAATTTCGCCTGGGCCTGCTATCAGTGGGAATTTTCAGCCGTGGTGGACGGCCAGCCTTCCGCCGCCCGCGGACAAACCACTCTCATCATGGAAAAAAGGAACAACCGCTGGGTCATCGTGCACAACCACACTTCCCTGGCTCAGCTTGCTCCATCCACATCGCCTGCGAACACACCGCAAATTACTCAGCCTCAGCCAAATGGTTCTTCGAGGCCCTAGAAGTTCTTCAAACCGTTGTAGAGCCACAGCCCCGCAAGTATCAACAGCAGCGCCCCGGATGCGATGCCGCTGGTGAGCAGTGGCCGCGACAGCGTATTGATTTTCGCGATGATCTCTCTTTGCTCGCGCGCCATATGTTCTTCCGAAGCGTCGAGAAAGATCTGATCATCTTCATGGCTGGCGAGCAGGCTCCGTCTGATTAACAACACCATGAATACGACGGTTACGATTCCCCAGGCAATCAAAACATACAGGATGGGTCCTTCTAGTCTGGCGGCGTCCATGGTGACCTCCCACTGAAACCGGATCGCGGCTTTCTGTGACCTCGAGGAAGGAGTCAAACCGCGTTCTGAGACGGAGTATAACACTAACCATTTGAATTTCAACTACTTGCCATAAGTCAAACCAGTTCTCGCAAGTCCCTTCGTTGACAAAGGCGGCAGCGCCGGGCACAATGAAATCGCTTCTTGGTTATGGGAATTCCCGCTTGCCGGGGTTTCCTTTCCCCGCGCTTGTGCCCGAGTGGCGGAACTGGCAGACGCGCTAGCTTCAGGAGCTAGTGATCGCAAGGTCGTGGAGGTTCGAGTCCTCTCTCGGGCACCATAAAACGCTCTTTTCCAGTCGAACATTGGACCGCTAGATCATCCTTGCTCTCTTGCTCCTCCTCTTGGCTGACCGATGCTTCCGTCGCGACGGCTTCATTCCGCTCGCTCGCCGTCTAGTGCGCTCCGGATCTTTTGGCTCAGGCCCATCAGCCCGTACGGTTTCTGGAGGATCCCCGTGCGCGTTTCCAGCGAGGACATCATCCCTGCTGCTCCCATGGAATACCCGGTCGTAAATATCGCTTTGAGTCCGGGACGAATTTCCGCCATTTTCGCGTAAGCATCCGGCCCGCTCACCCTGGGCATCACCATATCCATCAGCACGAGGTCTATCTCTTCGTGATTGGCTTCAAACAGCTTGAGAGCCTCTGCCCCGTCGCGCGCCACGATCGTCCGGTAGCCAAGCGCATCCAACATTTCCGCGGCGGAACCCCGCAGTCCCTCGTGATCGTCCGCCACCAGAATGGTTTCCGTGCCCTTTCTTGGCCCGTCTACGGCTGTCGCTGCCGCTGCCTCGTGAGTGCCGGCCTCGGCCTTGAAATAGATTCGAAATGAGGTTCCTTTCCCCGGTTCGCTGTAAACGCAAATGAATCCCCCGTGCTGTTTCACAATGCCGTAAACCGTCGCCAATCCCAGCCCGGTTCCCTTGCTCGGATCCTTCGTCGTAAAGAAGGGCTCGAAAATTCTCTCCTGAGTTGCTTCGTCGATTCCCACTCCGGTATCTGATACAGAGAGTAATACGTGGCTTCCGGGCTGGGCTTGGAGATGCTTACGGCAAAACTCCTCTCCGATTTCCACATTTTGCGTCTCAATCACCAGTCTTCCGCCGCTCGGCATGGCATCCCGCGCGTTCAGGCACAGGTTCATTAGCACTTGTTCGATCTGCGCCGGATCGGCGCAGGTCGCTCGGAGATCCGGGGCTCCGTGGACACTCACATCTACGTCCTCACCGATGACCTTTCCCAGAAAGTTCATCTCCTCCTGGATTAGGGTATTCAAACTGACCAGTTGGCGTTGCAAGACTTGGCGTCTTCCGAATGCAAGCAACTGGCCTGTTAGTCTCGCTGCTCGGTTTGCTTGCTCTCTTATCTTTTGAAAGCGGTCGCGGAGCCGGCTCCCGCTTTCCGCCTCTGCGTATCCCAGTTCCGCCCACCCTAGAATCGCGCCGATCATATTGTTGAAATCGTGCGCGATCCCCCCGGCCAGCTTCCCGATCGTTTCAAATTTCTGTAGTTGCTGCACTTGCTGTTCCAGCTTCTTGCCCGCGCGGCGTACCTCAGCGTCCCGTAGCTCCCGCTGGACGGCCGGTACTAGCCGCGTGAGGTTTCCCTTGACCAGGTAATCTTGCGCGCCGTTTCTCATCGCGGTCACGGCCGTTTCTTCTCCCATGGTCCCGGACACGAATATAAATGGCATATCGGTCCGCTTTTCCCTCACCAGAGCAAGCGCCTCCATTCCGGAAAAGATCGGCATGGAGAAATCCGATATCACCAGATCCCATTCCTGCATTTCGCACGCCGCTTCTAGCGCGGCGGCCGTCTCAACTCTCTTGCACTTCACATCGTAACCGCCCCGTTTGAGTTCGCGGACCACCAGCTCGCTGTCGTCCTCTGAATCTTCCACAATCAGCACTCGAATCGGCGTTCCCATTTACGTTCTCCTGGTTGGTGGCGGTTCGTTCAGAACCAGCCAGTACAAGCTAAGCTGGCGAATCGCTTCTTTGAATTTGTCGAAGTCCACCGGCTTGCGAACATAACTGTTCGCGCCGAAGCCATACCCGTTTAGCAGGTCCTCTTCTTCGTTCGAAGAAGTCAAAAGCACCACCGGGAGCAGTTTTGTCCGCCGGTCGGCTCGCAGGCGGCGCAGGACCCCCAAACCGTCCAGTTTGGGAAGCTTTAGGTCGAGCAGGACCACTTGGGGCATCGCGCTTGAGTCGCGGTCCGCATATGCGCCTTCCCCAAAAAGAAATTCCAGTGCCTCCACGCCGTCCCGCGCTACCGAGACTTCATTCAAAATATTGTTTTTCTTTAGCGCCCTCACGGTCAGGGCTTCATCGTCGGGATTGTCTTCCACCAGCAAAATCACCTTTTCGCCCGCCATAAATCTCCTTTACGAATCTGAATTCGCCAGCGTGAAATAGAAGGTCGCTCCGCGTCCCACCGAGCTTTCCGCCCAGACTCTCCCGCCATGCCGGTGGATGATTCTCTGCACGGTGGCGAGACCCACTCCGGTTCCCGGAAAATCCGTCATCGCATGCAGCCGTTGAAAGGCGCCGAACAGCCGGTCCGCATAGGCTGAGTCAAATCCCGCTCCGTCGTCGCGCACAAAAAAA
>DASSIO010000076.1:0-15234 GCA_035691825.1 Terriglobales bacterium
CTCGGCCGCATGGTAGGCCCGGAGGCCATGAAATTCGGCGCCTGGCAGCGGCTGAACGCCGAGTACGCCAAGCAGTTCGGTATCGAGTCTCCCAATTGGCCTCCGAAACCGGCTCAAGAGTGAACATTAAATCCAAGGAGTGAAATCATGGCCCAATCAGCCAGTACAGCAAATACCATGAGCCCAGGCATCCCACGTTGGATTTTTCGCTGGATTCATATCATTTTGAGCATTCCAATTCTCGGCTATATTTATAGTCCGTTTGAAAATCTCCCACAGTACGCTCGCCCCACCCGGTTTGTCTTCGTTCCTATCATGGTCCTTACGGGATTGTGGATGTGGAAAGGCCATGCCGTTCGTCGACTCTTTTCGAAAAGACCGGCATGACAAATCGTCACAGCGAACCTCTACGAAACCAGAAGAGGTTTCCCCTTGCGGTGTTTGCGGGCGGTGCAGAGTGCAGCTAAATTGGTTGCGAGGCTTAGAGCTGTAAGTTAAAAGGAGGGCTACCGTGGAATCTGCCTCTGCATTCATCGACGAGAAGATCAAGGAACTTGGCGACTGGCGCGGAAAGACGCTCGCGAAAGTCCGCGAAATCATTCACGAGGCGGACCCGGAAATCGTCGAGGAGTGGAAATGGATGGGCACTCCCGTGTTTTCCCACGGCGGCATTGTCTGCACGGGGGAGACGTACAAGAAAGTCGTCAAGCTGACTTTCGCCAAGGGCGCTGTGTTGAAAGACCCTTCCCGTCTATTTAACTCCAGCCTCGAAGGGAATATCAGGCGCGCCATCGACATCCACGAAGGCGAAAAGCTCAATGAAGCTGCCTTGAAGGCCCTCATCCGCGATGCGGTGGCTCTCAATCTCCATCCCAAGAGCAAGCCCAAGCCCCGCCGTGCGAGCCGCAAGCGCTCCGCCTAACTTCTTCTAAACATCTTTAGTGTGGCGGCGGCCGGTAACAACTAAACATTGTAAAGTGTAGACAGCCGCGTACGTAGTAGCGCTCGAGTCCCTGCGGCATCGCAAACCGAGACCCTCGCCCTCCCGCACCGAGGATGGCGCCCTCTCCTCTCACGACTCCGCTGTGAATTGCAACAGTGGTATCCTCCCATCGTGTGTAGCCGTCAAGAAAAAAGACCCTCCATCTCCGGACCACCCGTCAGCTTCGAAGAGCCTTCAGATGATTGTGCTCAAAATAGACGCTGCCACACATGATTACACATGACGGAATCAAATCCGGCGGCCGCCCTCTGAGGGCGTCTGCATGTTTGCTAGCCATTTGTCTGTCACACGGCTGCCGAGTCAATCTCGGTGACAAGACTCCAACCCTTACGTCGATATGTGACCTCAGAAATAAACCCGGAGCGTTCGCTGGGAAGATCGTACGGACATCGGGCTGGGTATACACAGATCTCGAAAGATTTGGTCTTCAAAATAAATCCTGTGATTGCGGCGTTTCCCTGGACTATTCCAGGATGACACCGGCGAGAGAGCCAGATCTTATTACTCAGCAATTCGAGGCGCGGGTTGCTAGCGCCAAACACGGCACATTTGACACGAACGGACAGGTTTTCGCGATCGTTCAGGGAGAATTCGCGACTTATGGTGAATGGAAAGATAAAATTCACCCTGGCACCCTGCTCATAGAAAAAATTGTGTGCTCTGCTGATGTTCCCCGGGAGAGTTCAACTGAAGTGGAGGCTCTGTCCCAATGTGGCCCGGAGGGTGGGCGACCCTTAACGCGCTGAGACGAGTTCGATTTAATTTTCTCTGGTGTGGCCTACCCTTTCGGTTTTGGCTTTTGAAAGCGTAGGCACTCTTTTCTGTCATTCCAGGCGCTGCACGGGTTTTATGGACTTGATGACCTCACTCTCGTGAGTATCTTCTTCCCGGAAAACCCTGGCCTTGTATCTATATATATCAGCTATTATCTCGAGGATAATGTTCTAGGTGGAGGAGCAAGCATATGCGGAAACTGAAACTCAGTTTTTTTCTTCCTGCGATGCAACTCCTACTTGGCGTAAGCCTTTTGTACTGGGGCGCGCACGAAAGAACGGCGTCCATTTCAGAAGAACTCCATGTTTCTCCTGCGACTCTAATATGCTTCGGCATCAATGCGCCGGCCTTATTACTCCGTGCCCTGCGGGCATGGCTGGGGATGCCCCATGTTAACCGCGCATCAACAGTTGTTTTGGGTTTCGGATTGGAAGATTGGTTGTTTCTATTCGGGGTCGTCGCTTGTTGGTACCTGTTGGGGCGATGGCTGGACCACCTAAGGTCGCCAGATCCTCAAGGCCTGAGTGAGAGATTTAGTCCTGGAAGCCTTTTTTTGAATCTGCTGCTAATCGCATGCGGGGCAGTTCTGGGTTTTCTCGCGGTTCGCGGAGGGCAACGATGGTCTTCCACGCTTGGCATAATCTTCGAGAAAGCTCTTTTTCTAATATGGTCCGCCTTCTTAATTCTTGCACCAAGCATGAAACTTGTGCGCCGGTCCCGTAAACCAGTTGACGCATAAGGAGCGTGCCCCAGGTTCGTTTTTTGAACCTGGGTCTTGGGCTTGCTGTTGCTTCCTCGCGGATTCCTTTACCTCTCCCTAATCCGCCTTGAATTGAAACGGTGGTAGGCTCCCATCGCATGTGGCCGTCAAGAAAAAAAATCCATCCCCGGGCCACCCATCAGCTTGGTCAATAACCCGCACGACTGGTCCGTCTCCGGCTCGTTCGTCTTTGACTGGAAAAATTTGGCCCAGCCTGTACCTTCCTTCACGCCAAACTGGAAAACGCCCATGTAGCAGCGGGTTTACCCCGCTGCTCTGTGTCTCCGGATTTACCCCGCTGCTCTCTGAAAACCCGAGGACGAAAACCGGGGGAAAACCTGGAGAAAGACGGGACGATTTCTAATATTGTGCCAGATTGGTAGCCGGGTGCCCCTCATCTCACTACTCCGCCGTGAATTGCAACAGTGGTATGCTCGCATCGCATGTCGCCGTCGAGAAAAAAGACCCTCTATCTCCGGGCCACCTGCCCTTGCGCAGAATTGGAGTTGATACCTTGATCCGACTTAGGGTTCCTTCATGGAGTACGCTTCTTGTCCCCCTGGGCACGGTTCTATGTATGTCAATTGGAACTGGGATTGACGCAAAGGCAAAGGGCGCACAGCAGTCAACCGATTCCGCAATAGCAGAACTAGTTGAAAGCATCGCGCAACCACTCAACAAGGCGAAAGCGAGGAAGGTGATAGTTTTCGATTTTAGGGGGCCAAACGGACAGTTGCACCCGGTTGGAAAATGGTTGGCCGACCAAGTGTCGATGACCATTCAAAAGAATCTGCCGAAGATCAAAGCGATTGATCGGTCGCAACAAATCCCCAATGATGGAATTGCTGAGATTTCTACGGATCGGGATACTATTTTCGCTGCTGAAACTAGTCGAGCACGTTCTCTCGGCGCAGACGTGATTATTACAGGAACCTTCGCCAGGGTGTCAGATCAAATCGGCGTTTCTCTATCAATCGCAAGGATGGCAGACCTGGAGAAAACACAGGACGTAAGGACTGGACTAGTCCCAATTTCAAAAGAAATCACGGATTTGACCCCGGAGCCAATACCGGTCCTGGAACTCAAGGACGGGATTCCCCGTGCGGGGATGGGCGGGATTCCCATGCCAATTTGCTCGCGTTGTCCGGCTCCAAGGTTTCCACGAAACGCGAGAGACGGAGACATTGTACTTCTCGAGATCGTGGTGACGCGGGAGGGTCGGCCAGAACGAATCAAAATCATCAAAAGCCCGAGTCCTGAGTTGGCTGACAGCGCAGTTCGGACCGTACAGAGTTGGCGTTTCAAACCTGCCATCGGTTTCGATGGCAGTCCCGTAGCAGTTTTTGCGCCGATCGAGGTTACTTTTCGTCGAAGATGATCTTGCTGCTGCTCACTCTCGCCGGCATCCCCTCGGTGTGACCGATAAGTATGGATGGCCGGGCGTCCCCAAGTATCGGTTTCATACGTGCGCGTTTTGACTTTTCCACAGCCGTAGCAAACTACAAACTGTCAAGCCAACCCTTTCCATCTCAGTGCCTTGCGGAGCCGTCCTTCAAACTAGTCCTCCCCATTCGAATAACCATGAAGTACACATAAATCATCTATTGACATATAGTAACTTTCGTGCTACCATGTAACATGATCCAAAGCCCCCAGACCCGCCCGGCAACCTCACCCTCTCGGCAACGCCTCCCGCTGTCGACTTTTTCCCGCACTGGTCTGGCCGTCCCCTTCAGCCGATTGCCGCTCCCCAATTCCCCGAACTCGACACAACTCGACACGCCGGTGCCGCCGCAACCACCCTGCTTTCAATCGCATCCACACACTTTCCGTCACACATGGGGGTGCCCCTCCGTGTCCACTTCCAACTTTGAACTTTCCACCCGGCACCGCTCTTTTCGCACCTTTCCGCATCTGCGTCCACATCAATGTCATTCCGCGTCACTTAGCGGCCCTTTGTTTTCATACTCTTGCGCACTCTTTTGCACTAAGCAAAACGCTATCTCCCGCATTCTCAATCATCTGCGCACTCTTTGCACAAATCACCGGGGTGGGGTACGCACCCGTCCGTTCATCCGTTCACCGTTCAGGAGGAATCTTCTTCTCGCCCGATCCACGGCGGTTGTCACGCGCGGACATCTCGAGCGAGCGGCCACATCTCAAGACCAGCAAAGGAGCGCACAAATCCCAACTTCTCCGAACATGCTAAAATGGACTTGTACTTAGGGGGCGACACGGTTTCGACGGAAGCTGTCGCGGCCCGAAGGCATGCCGGGACCCACCTGCCCGTAACTTGGTGGAAACTAGAAATGCCAACAACAACTTGGCACTTGCTGCTTAATTAATTAAGCGCACGCTTCCCCGGGCTTTGCTCATGGGCCCGGCAAGAGGCGTCACACAGTGAGCTGGCCCGGGCCTTTCGGTCCGTAAGGTTCGGGCGAGATTCATCGGACTAGCTGGTTGCGCATCTTGCTCATTCCGAGCGCCGCTGGCGAACGCGCGATCAGCTCGCAAGGGCCGGATCGCACACCGAATTGAGATAAGCATGTAGGCTTCGGCTCGTAGCGCTTTTCGGACGGGGGTTCGACTCCCCCCGCCTCCACCATTCTAAGGCATTTATAATCAGTCGATTACGTCTAATTCTGCGGCGTCTACGTTCCAAATAGGTTCCAATTGAAATCTAGTACTGGAGGCAGGGGAAGCGGAATCGCCTCCCAGTCGAACTGCGAATCCCGCGAGCGAACTTCGCATAGACTTTTGAGAAACAGATATGCAGCTCGTTACTCCCAATGGCCTTGACCTCATCGTTGATTGATGAGAAAGGCTGAGCCGACAAGCAAAGAGATAACGGGTTGCGAGGATAGCCTGCGGACCGAATGGCTAGTTACCAGAGAGCGAATTAACTCACTGTAACTAATTGGGAAACTTCATGCGGTGGAGGAGGTCTTGGAATCGCGGGTCAGCGCGCAAAGGCTCAAACCACGCTGCGGAGTTGAGACCAACCATCTCGGGATCGTGAGCCTTGTATCCTTCTTCCAAAGCTTCCATCGCCTCTTTCTTCTTGCCCATTCCGACAAAAGCTGTCGCAAAGTAGAAGGGAGGCACAAACCCCTTTCGGCTGGCGGCCCGCATTTCCTCCACAAGCTTGCCGGCTTGCTCCATGTTGCCTAGCCGGCCGTAAACGTTGGCAGTGATAGCAAGAACGAAAGGGTCGCGGTGCGAGAGGTCGAGGTCCCTTTCCGTGTCTTGCAACGCTTCGTGGTACATCCGTTTCTGCAAGTGACCCAGTCCCATGTCCATGTAAGCCCGCGGATCATTGGGATCCAGCTCGATGATTTTGCGGCCTTCCTCGATGGCATGGTCATACTGCCCTGCGGAAATTGCCGTAACGGCTGCGCCATGGAGAGCAGAAATGGAAAGCGGGTCCAGTTCCAAGGCTCGTTGCGCCTCTCCCATGGCCTCGGCCATACGACCCATGGCCGCCAAATAGACCGCGTACCAGCGATGCGACTCCGCAAGACCGGGAGCGAGAGAAAGCGCACGCTGAAACTCCTCGCCTGCGGTGTTCCAGTCCCAGTCATCGTAGAAATAAATATACGCAAGTGAAATGTGGCCATCCGCCAAGTTGGGATCCAACTGCAGCGCTTTTTGTGTGTACTCCTTGGCCTTGGGCAGGGCCAGTTTGGGAGGCATTGATAGCACGTAGAAATCCGAGAGACCAGCATAGGCAGGCGCGTAATCGGGATCCAGTTGAATGGCCTGCTCAAAATAGTCTTTTGCGCGGACGGCCGACTCATCGTTCTTTTGCATAAAGTAGTGGCCCTTGAGGTAGGCGTCATAAGCTTCCGCATTTACAGGTCTTGGAGAAATGTTCCGGGCCGCTGCGCCGGGTGACAGTTCGAGCTTGATGGCGCGGGCCACACCCAGTGCGACTTCATTCTGCAGAGCCAGAATATCCTTTACGGAGCGCTGGTAGCTTTCGGCCCAGACGTGCCGGTCGGTGTCTCCTCGGATGAGCTGGACGGTAATGCGAACCTCATTTCCCTCCCGCAATACGGCTCCCTCGACGATCGCATCCACACTGAGGGCACGGGCAATTTCGGGAACGGACTTTTTGGTGTCCTTGAATTGCGCCACCGAAGTTTCGGAGATCACTTTGGGAACGCCAACTTTGGCAAGTTCCGTGGTCACCGCGTCCGTCATGCCCTCGGTGAAGTATTCCTCCGAAGCCTCTGCGCCTAGAGTCCGAAAAGGCAAAACCGCGAGAGATTGAATAGGCTTGGGTCGAGGGAAGGCAAAATGGAACGCACCGCCTAGGAGAATTGCCGCTCCCGCGCTGAGCAGAATTGTCAAGAGCCAGCGCCTGGAGGAAACATCCACGGGAGAGGAAGAAACCTCTGAAGAAACTTCGGCAAGGAAGCGGTAGCCGCGACGCGGGATGGTTTCTATGAAACGGGGGCTTTCGGCCGTGTCGCCCAGGGCTTCGCGAAGCCGGCTGATGGCATTGTTGAGTCCGTTCTCGAACTCAACAAACGTATCCTGAGGCCAGAGCCGTTCGTGAAGCTCCTTTCGCGTGACGACTTCCCCAGGTTGTTCGAGGAGCGCGAGCAATACCTGCAACGGCTTCTCGTGCAGTTTGATGCGGATGCCCTGCTTGCGCAACTCCCCCGTCGAAGGATTCACTTCGAACGAGCCGAAACTCACCCTGGGCTGTGGGGAGGGGCTGGACATTTCTAACGCGTTTTAGACCGCGGGGAGTAAAACGCATTGTAACACCGCCACTGCTTGTCAAATAGAGAATTCTCTAAAAATAATGAATCCAACGACTTACAGCTAAAGAATCATTTATGGTCGGTGTGATTGACATCACTTCGCGTCCCTTCCATCGTGCCGCCTACACGGAACAGCTTCCGCAGCCGAATTGCAATTGAAGTGGAGGTACAAGATGAAAAGCGCCTTAATCAGTTTGTTTTTTGCGTTGCGGAACTTTCTCGCAAAACGTTTTCTCATCGCCGCGGGCGCGTGCTTTGCACTTGGCTTCATCGTCGCTTTTCCCGCCTGCGCGCAGGTGACATATGCCATTAGCGGGACGGCGGGATTTGAGACCGGTCTTCGTCAGCTCGCCAGCCAAATAGGAACACCTGTTCCTTCTCCCGACAATTCTAGCTCGAACGTGACAGTCGTCTGGGGCGATGGTTCATTCTCTCAGGGGCTAATCCAGTCGGATGGCAATGGTGGTTATAATGTCTATGGAACGCACCTCTATGCGAATCCGGGACAGTATCAGTTTCACGTCCAGTACACGTTTAGCCAATGTGTCTCTCTTATCCTAGGGATCTGCACCAACAGCCAAAATGTATTTGAGGACTTCACGAACAGCGCGACGATCACTCCCCCAGGGAAATTCGTAATCCTCTCCATCGGTGACTCGATCGCCTCTGGCGAGGGTAACCCAGTCATGGCTGCTGGACGGGTCAGTCTCCTTGGAGATTTCCTGAGCAACGGGAATCATCCGTCTTTTGGCTTCTGGGATGACACCTACTCCAGCGGCGACCCCCCGAATATAAATACGACCCAGACTGTCTGTATACCGTTCACTACGATTTGTGCAACTTTTACCCTTCCTGTTTCCGTTCCATTCCCCGCCGATGAGAGTGCAGAATGGCCCCATCAGTCTTTCCCATGCCACCGCTCCAGGTTTGCCGGGCCGGCCCAGGCTGCAAACGCAATCGTCGCAAGTAATCCGGATTCCGACATAACCTTCATCCATTACGCCTGCTCCGGCGCGGCCATCGAGGCGGGAGACACTGCTTCGGATTGGGTCCAGGACGCCGTCGGCCAGCTCAAGATAGCTAGAGAACGCCTTGCCCAACTCGGTGCTGGCATTGATATCCTGCTGATTTCCGCGGGATCAAACAGCCTTTATGGTCCGAGTACATTTGGCAATGGATTTGGCGGCATCGTCCAGTACTGCCTCAAGCAGGGCCAGTGTGACATCAACACTGGCCTGCAAGTTGAGTTGGGACAGAGCTTTCAAGCGCTGCCTACCTATTACCAAAACCTGGCGACGGAAATAAACTGCCAGCAGCCGCCTGCGTTCACCGGAGCAAACGGCGTCACTTACCAAGACCCGGATCCGGGCTGCACCGACCCTCAGAAACAGATACCGAAACTTGTGCTCATTACCGAATACATGGACCCAACCCATGATGAGAACGGTAACTACCCGACCAACCGGTTACAATGCGGACCCGCGTTTCAGTTTTTGGATTACGAATCGGATGGAGGCGACTTTAAGTTTTTCCACGATGGCGTGGTTGTCCCCCTCAACAACGAAGTGGACTCCTTCCCAACCTACGCGCAGCTGGCGGGCCTGAATGTTCCCACCTTCGCCGTCACCGGAATTGCGGACGCTTTCCGCCGGCATGGTGTCTGCGCGGGCGACCAACGATGGGTGAACGACGGCCAAGACTCCATTGCGCTATTGGGCCAGGGACCTCCGCCTATTGGTACCTATCCCGGCCTGACGGGCATCACTCTCGGTAATTTGACCGCTTTTGACACGGAAGAACTCAACGGAATGCTACACCCCAATTCAGCCCCGCTTGTTCCTCTCCTTCTTTCAGGCCGCGCATTCCAATCGAACCTAGCGTGCAGCCCGCACTGCGGCCAGGAAGAATATGCGCAAGACATTCAGAAAGCCATCGAGCAGCACAGTGTGCCGGTGACGACAGCAAGTGCTACGACCGGTGGGGCTGCGTACACATTCGGCACATGGGCCACCCAAGACGTCGTCGTGACTCTGTCGGCAACGAGCCCGCTAGGAGTCAAACAGACGGTCTATGGAGTCGACTCGGGCTGTACTCAGGATGCCTCCGGTTGTTCGACATACTCGGGTCCGTTTACCATCTCCACTCCGGGCCAGCATACCGTGACATTTGGCAGCGTGAATGCCCTCGGAGTGGCGGAGCCCTTTCAAAGCGTACAAGTGTGGATTAACGCGTCCTTGACCATTGCCGCGAATAATACCACGCGGCAATATGGCGCTGCCGAACCTGCATTCACCGTCTCCTACAACGGCTTCCAGAACGGCGATACACCTTCCGTTCTGACTGGGACGCTCACGTGCACTTCTACAGACACCCTAACCAGCCCCGTGGGAACCTACTCCATTAATTGTTCCGGGCTGAGCTCGCCGAACTACGCGATTACGTACATGCCGGGCACGCTGGCAGTAACACAGGCGCTCTTGACTGTCACTGTGAATAATGCTTCGCGACAGTACGGCCAAGCCAATCCGACGTTTACGGGAATTATTGCGGGCTTGCAGAATGGAGACAATATCATCGCGAACTACGCCACAAGCGCAACACCTGCCAGCCCGGTGGGCACTTACCCGATCAGTGCAACGCTTGTCGATCCCGGCGGCAAGCTCGGCAATTATGCAGTTACGCTGAACAACGGGACACTGGCAGTCACAGCGGCGCCCCTGACGATTACCGCCAACAACGCCACGCGCGGGTACGGCCAGCCTAATCCGCCGTTCGGTCCGTCCTACAGCGGTTTTGTTAACGGCGAAAACGCGTCTGTGCTTGCAGGAACACTCATCTGCACTAGTCCAGCCACGTCAAGCAGTCCGGTCGCCGGCAGTCCCTATGCGATTAGTTGCTCCGGACTGACTTCGTTGAACTATGCGATTACCTACGTAACGGGCGCACTGACTGTTACCGCCGCGCCGTTAACAATTACCGCCAATAGCGCGACAAAGATTCTAAATGCGCCGTTGCCGACGCTCGGCGCTTCCTACAGCGGATTTGAGAACGGGGAGGGTCCATCTGTCCTTTCCGGTTCGCTCAATTGCACGACAATCGCTACCGCCACGAGCTCCGTGGGCAGCTATCCCGTCACCTGTTCGGGATTGACCGCCGCTAACTATGCGATTGTCTGGGCCGCCGGTACGCTGAAGGTGATGTTCGCGCCAGCTGGAGTCTGCGGTCACGTGATTCTCCCGCCGATCGATCCCGCCGGCACCACGGTCGGTAACCAGGGCCGAACCATCCCGGCGAAGTTCCAAGTTTGTGACGCCAATGGCGTCTCCATTGGAACGCCCGGAGTTGTCACCGGCTTTCTCCTCACACAAATCATTACCGGAACGGCGGCGGCCAACGTAGAGGACATCGTGGACACCAACAATCCGGACACCGCGTTCCGTTGGGACGGCACGGAGTGGATTTTCAACATTACCACGCAGAATCTCGCGGCTGGTTCCACCTACGTCTACACCATCATGCTGAATGATGGCTCGACCATCGTTTTCCAGTTCGGCCTGCGCTGAGCAGACAGTGAGCGTTTCAGCGGAATGTAAACTGGAACGTTGTGCGGACACCGTGAGTATTGTCATCGATCTGGCTCGTGCTTTCAGAACGAGAGTTTTAAGGCAAGCTGCACGACGCGCGGATTCACAACCGTCGAGCCGATTTGACCAAAGGTCGGTGAATTGAATTCCGTATCGGATCTCCGAATTGCGGATGATTCAACGCGCTGTAGAATTCGGAGCGAAACTCCAAGCTGGCGGATTCCCGCGGCCGTGTTATAGGGAATCGTTTGATCAACGAAAGGTCAAAGTTCCGTTGTCTTGCGAGGATGCGTCGCCGGCATTGCTGCCCTGTTGCAGCTTAGGCCGGGAGCCGCAACCACACCCGGCAGCATTGGCTTGCCGCTTCGAGCGTTTCCCAAACCACGCAAGAAAGTTTCCCGCTTTCCGCAACCGAGAATTCTGGTGCCACAATGAGAGCCCGCTTTCCAGATACGTTTCAGTTAGGCGCAATTTTGGAGTATTCTGCGTTTTTGGCGGCTAGTGGAATCAATAACTTGCGTGTTTTCAATAACCCTGAATATTCCGACTCCCCCCGCCTCCACCATACTCGGCTTGCGCGAAGAGGCGCCGTGAACTATCCGCAGGCAGGACACTTTTTCGAATTCGTCTGCAAAGTCGCCTGCGGAAACACGCTGTTGCACTACAAGAAACTCGGCCTACCTCCGGGCGTGCCACCAGCTCCAAACTGAGTCAAAATTGGGGTGAGCCTGAGGGGGACGGCTTCCTACCCTGCCATACCCTGCCCGTCTTGCTCGGCATTTCAACGCTCAAATACGCTCGAAAGGATCTGATCCTATGAAACGCCTGATTCTACTTAGCTTAGGGCTATTCCTTTTCGCCCTGCCCTCGCAGGCCCAGTCCATCGACGCCTCGGTGGGCTACTCCTATTTCCACCTCGGCGGCGGCGCGGACCTCAACCAGAACGGCATCAGCGGTTCGATCGCCTACAAGCCCATCCCCTTCCTGGGCATCGTCGGTGACTTCGGCGGCTATCACGCGTCTCCCGGCGGCGTTTCGTTCAACACGTACACATTCCTGTTTGGGCCCCGGATCATCATGCACAACCCGACGAAAGTGACTCCGTTCGTTCAGTTTCTCGTTGGCGACGGACGCTTGACGGCGCTGGGCGCGTCATCCAACAACTTTGCTTTCAGCGCGGGCGGGGGCGTTGATCTCGGCATTCTCCCACGCCTGGCACTGCGTCCGCAGTTCGATTACGTCGGGCTGCACAATTCCGGCGGCACGGCGAACTGCACGCGCGTGTCGGTGAGCGCCGTTTTCAGTTTCTGAAAGTTTGATTAACTATCGGCACAAGGGCGGCATGCTTTTGGCATCAGCATCGCCGCCCGTGTGATTCGTTTCGAAGCATCCCACAGGTTTCAGCTTCCGCCAGCCCAAAAGTACTCGCCGTTCGTTCAGTACGAAGCGCAACCCACACGTTGCACGCCGCGTTCGCACCAGCAGCTGGCCGTTCGAATCACCGGGCCTACATCTTCCTTCAGAAAAAGGACAGTAATTCCGCCGTGTTATACTCCCGCCCGTTTGCAAAGGAGATTTTCCGTTTCGGCGGATGCTCCAGCGGGAGGCTGAGAAGGTCTTGATTCATCTTCCGGACACTTTTAATGTCGCGACGCACTTTGTGGATCGCAACGTCCAAGAAGGGC
This sequence comes from Terriglobales bacterium, assembly GCA_035691825.1. Lineage (GTDB taxonomy): Bacteria > Acidobacteriota > Terriglobia > Terriglobales > Acidobacteriaceae > Gp1-AA122. The sequence goes on from DASSIO010000076.1 coordinate 12,579, forward strand.
GCGGCGCCAAAGTCGCAATCGAATGCGGCGACGAGCGGGTTACCTACCAGGAGCTCTTGGAAAACACCAACCGCGCCGGCAATTCCCTGCTGGCGCTCGGCGTGCGTCCGGAGGAGCGCGTTCTTCTGTTACTGCTCGACACGCCGGAGTTCCTGTACTCCTTTTTTGGGGCGATCAAAATCGGCGCGGTGGCCGTGCCGGTGAACACGCAAGCCAGGCCGCACGACTACGAATACATTCTCAACGATTGCCGGGCGCGGGTCGCGCTCGTCAGCGAGGCGTTGCTTCCGCACATCGAGTCAATACCGAAGGAGCGGCTGCGGTATTTGCAGGAAATTGTGGTTGTGGGAGAGCGCGCGGAAAATTCTGAAACGCGGAATTATCACTCACTTAGAAAATTGATGGAAACAGCTTCGCGGCGGCTCGAAGCCGCATCCACAAGCAAGGACGAGCCTGCCTTCTGGCTTTATTCTTCAGGGAGTACAGGCGCTTCGAAGGGCTGCGTCCATCTGCACCACGACATGGTGGTCTGCTGCGAGCTCTACGCAAAAGGAATCCTGAACATGAACGAAGGGGATCGCTGCTTCAGCGTGGCCCGGTTATTTTTTGCCTACGGCCTCGGCAACGCCGGCTACTTCCCTCTCGGCTGCGGCGCCACGACCATCCTCGATCCAGCGCGCCCCGTTCCCTCGAGCATCTACGCCGATATCGAAGAGTACCGGCCGACGCTCTTTTTCTCTGTGCCGACGAATTACGCGGCGCTGCTGGAATACCACCGCGAAGACGGCCGAGAGTTCGACCTCTCGAGCGTGAGGCATGCCATCTCCGCAGGGGAGGCGCTTCCCGCGCCGCTGTTTCAGCGGTTCAAGGAAAGGTTCGGCATCGAAATACTTGATTCGCTCGGATCGACGGAGACTTTGCAGATGGTCATCGCGAACCGTCCGGGAGAAGCGAAGCCGGGATCGAGCGGGAAACTTATACCGGGGTATGAAGCCAGGCTCGTCGACGAGCACGGAAACGACGTGCCGATCCGCGAAATCGGAGACCTACTCATCAAGGGCGATTCCACGTGCGCGGGCTACTGGAACAAACACGAAAAGAGCAAGGAAGTGTTTGCCGGGGAGTGGTTCCGGACGGGCGACAAGTACTATCAGGATGAAGAGGGCTACTTCTGGTATGCGGGCCGAGCGAATGATCTCTTCAAGGTCAATGGGCTTTGGCTGAGCCCCGCGGAAGTGGAGAGCGCGCTGATTTCGCATTCCGCGGTGCGCGAAGCCGCGGTCGTCGCGCGAGAAGATAAGGACGGCCTCACCAAACCGGCAGCGTACGTGGTGCTGAATGCGCAGAGCGGACCGAGCGAGCAGTTGGTTCATGAACTTCAGGAGTTGGTTGGACAAAAAATCGGCGGCTACAAGCGGCCAAGGTGGATCGAGTTTCTGCAGGAAATTCCGAAAACGGCAACAGGAAAGCTGCAGCGCTTCAAGCTTCGCGAAATGCAAAATCAAAAGGCGGAAGACGGCTTGGCGGACGACGCCGGTTAGAGTTCGCTGTTTCAGCCGCCGATCAGAGTATCTTCAAAGAAGCAGGCGAGGGGGAATCCATGAATCTTGCGAACTACGTTTCGGGCGAGTGGAAATCGGGCGGCGGCGCCGGTGAAGCGCTGGTCGACCCAGTGACGGGAGAAGAACTCGCTCGCGTTTCTTCCCAGGGCATCGACGTCAAGCAGGCGCTGGAGTTCGCGCGCGCGGAAGGCGGACCGGCGCTGCGAGCGCTGAGTTTCCGAGGGCGCGCCGAGTTGCTCGCCAAAATTGGGGAAACGCTTTCGGCCAATCGCGACGAGTATTTCCGGATTTCGCTTCTCAACCAGGGCGCAAATCAAGCCGACGCTTCGTTCGATGTAGACGGAGCGATTTACACGGTGAAGTATTACGCAAAAATCGGCCAGGCGCTGGCGGAAGGGAAAATGCTGAAGGAAGGCGCGCAGGTTTCGTTATCGAAGACCGGCGTATTTGTCGGGCAGCATTTTCTTGTGCCGGCCAAAGGCGCGGCGGTATTTATCAACGCGTTCAACTTTCCAGCGTGGGGCCTTTGCGAGAAGGCCGCTCCGGCGCTGCTCTCTGGAATTCCAATCGTTGTCAAACCTGCATCGGCAACGGCGTGGCTCGCGCACAAGATGGCCGAAGACATCGTGAAAGCAAATATTCTGCCACGTGGCGCGATTTCGATTTTGTGCGGATCCGCGCGCGACCTGCTCGAGCATACCGGCGAGAGCGACGTCGTTTCCTTCACAGGTTCAGCGGAAACGGCTACACGCATACGATCGCACGCAAATGTTTTGCGACGATCCGTTCGCGTGAACGTGGAAGCAGACAGCATCAACTCCGTGATTCTAGGTCCCGATGTCTCTCCCGGAACGGATTTGTTCGAACTGCTGGTGAAAGAAGTCGTGCGCGAAATGACGTTGAAAGCGGGGCAGAAATGCACGGCCATCCGGCGTGTGTTCGTTCCTCGCCAAAACCTGCATGCGCTCGGCGAGGCGATCGCAGCGCGGCTGAGTTCCATGAAGACCGGAAATCCGCGAAATTCGGAGGCGAAAGTCGGGCCGGTCGTGAATAAAGCACAGCAGACCGCTTGCCTGGAAGGCTTGCGGCGTTTA
>DASSIO010000077.1:0-3711 GCA_035691825.1 Terriglobales bacterium
AGTCTCAGCTTCCAAGTTCGTCCGTGCGAACGGAAAAGAGGGCAGAAGGAACTAAATTGGAACCAGCGAACGTATAATTCGCCTGTGAGCTCAGGCGTGGTGACAAAGCCTCCGGTGTCTGTTCCCCAGAAAGGCATTCCACTCAGACCGGTGTTAATTCCCACGGGAATTTGAGCTTCGAGCGTACGCCAGGTCGATTCGATGTCACCCGACCAGAGCCAGGCGTAGCGTTGCATGCCGCCATAGCCATTGCGATGCAGAGCGAATGGACGCGTGTTCGGCCGCGAGGAGACAGGTCCTTCCCAATACATTTGGTTCCGAAGCAAGCGCTCTTCCTGCGGCAGCCAGTCCCCTTCATCTGGCCACCAACCATCCACGCCCATCTGGAATACGTTGAGGTGGGATGCCCAGTAGCCGCCAATATCTTCGGGATCCTGGGCGGCCGATCCGCTATCGGAGACGCTGCCATGGAGATGCCGCGCCTTAAGGACCACGTGAGGAACGACGCGGAAATTTTCCGAATGGAGATCCCGGATCATGTTCTCGGGATCTGGGAATACTTTTTCGTTGAAGGCAAAGGAGCCATGACCCGTATTCCAGCCGGATGGACAAAAGCCCGTCCCGAGATAGATCAAGACATCGCAAGGGAGTTTTTTTTGGCGAAACGTCCGGGCTTCGGACAAGATTTCTTCCCGGCTGCTGAGCGTGCGATGTGACTGCTGATAGCCGAGACTCCAAATGGGGGGAAGCTGAGGGAATCCGGTCAATTGCGCGTATTCCTTCAGAATGTCCGCAGGGTTTTCGGACGTGACAAGGAAGAAATCGAGGGGCAGCACAGGTTGCGAAGAAGAGGGAATGAAGCGAGCCAAGTTTCCCGTCAGGTCGAAGGTGCCGTACGGCCGATGGAAGAAGAGAGCCCATCCGGAAGAACCCACTACCCAGGGAATGGGCATGCTCGCGCCGAGAACGTCCAAGCCAGGGACGCCTTGGCCATTCTTCATCGGATAGACTTGGCCGCCGCGGTCAAACTGAGGGCCTCCTTCTCCCAATCCGTAGAGGAGCGACACCCCCTTGTCGAAGCTGACTGTGCCGTCCTCGATTCCGAAGCGGAGCCGCGGAATTATCCTTCCCCTCTCTCCTTGCACGGAAAGAATCAGTGGGTCGGTCAGAAGCCTGATTTGCAGCTTTCCCCAGGGGATGGTTTGAGGTCTGGTCTGCGCTCTGGCGAGAGTGCTGGCTTTTGCCGCAGGCTGAGGCCAATTTCGTTCAAGCAGATCGGGAGTTGGCTCGATGGGTTGGGCGGCTCCATCCTCGGAGACCGAAAGAATGCTGATGCGAAGCGTAAACGGACTGACGATAGTGAGGTGAAGTTCCGCGCGCTTGCCAGCGACGAGGAGAGGCCTGCCAACCTCTTGCGGCAGTGCGGCCGCCGAGACTTGTTCGGCCCATTGTGTGAGGAGAGCACCGCTGCCGAGGGACCCGAGGAGAGCCAATGCGTCGCGACGTGATAGCTGTTTTGCAGGTGGATCAGAGTGCTCTTTGCTCATTGGGAAGTCCTCGGGTGGAGAAGTTGGGTAGGAATGGAGCGCCTCCTAAATGATGCTGAGAGGCCTTTCTATACTACGGATACGAAGTTGTATACAATCACTTCATTATGCTTTGGTTCCGATTGAAGCGATCCATCGCCGGATCGACACAGAGAAAATTGTGCTTGGGAGGCGGACAGGCCGTCGTTTTGATGGCGGCGTGTCTGCTGTACAGCTCGCATGGGCAGACGCAAGCGGCTCAGAAAGCTCCCGCGTCCAAGACATCTGCAAATGATCCTTCCCCGGCATCCATCGAACGGGGGATCGACTTGGCGTCGAGAGGGAATTGCTCCGCAGCCCTGGCGATACTAAGAAAGGCTGCCTCGCGAGTCCCCGATAAAAAGATTCGATACCAGGCAGCAATGGCCACGGCGCAATGCGGGATGAGTGTGGATCAAGAAGACGCGGTAGTGGAATCACTGGTCCTGCTGAACCGGGAATTTCCGAGTGATTCCAAAGTGCTGTACATCACGACGCGCTATTACTCAGAGCTGGCCAACCGAGCCGCGCAAAGATTGCTGGACCGAGCGGCGACATCGGCGGAAGCGCAGGAACTCCTTGCCGAGTCGTATCAGGCCAGAGGTGAATTCGAAAACGCTACCGCGAAGTATCAAAAAATTCTGGAGCAATATCCAAACCAGCCGGGTGTTCACTATCAACTGGGGCGAATCATTCTAGCCAAACCGCTGACGCCGGAATCAGCTGAGGAGGCTAAGAAGGAATTCGAGGCGGAGTTGCAAGTCAATCCGGATTCACCGGCCGCCGAATTCATGCTTGGTGACCTGGCATGGAGACAGCAAGATTCCGAGGAGGCCATAAGGCACTTCACCCAGGCGACTAAACTGGATGTGAGCCTGGCCCAGCCCTACCTGGGACTTGGGATTGCGCTGAACGGTAAGGGCCAATTTGTCGATGCGATCGAATCGTTGAAGAAGTATGTGGCGTTGGAGCCCGCGGATCCCGCGGGATACTACCAACTTGCAATTGCTTACGCGCGGACCGGAAATAAGCAGGAAGCGGAACGGCAGCGGGCATTACAGCTCGAAGCACAAAAGAAATGGAACCCCGGCCCCGGAAGTACGACGGATTTGCTCCAGCCTCACTAAGCCAAGGCACACTCGCCAAGACAGCGACTCAAATAATTGAATCGTCTCCAGTCTGCGGTATCTACGTCCATTTGCCTTCGCCCTCGACGATCGTGATGTAGCGGTCGACGGGCAAATCCTTGAAGCGCTCTGAGGCGCCGCTCGGCTGCGGCCACTTGACCTCGAGCCAATCGAGTTTGGTCCGCGGTCCGAGGCCAAGGACCATTCGCGGATCATGATAGGAGAGATAGCTTCCGCCGCCGACCTTAAATTGGTGGCGCTGCAGATCGCCGGCGCGGTAGGTCACCTTGGCGCCGATCGCGTCCCGGTTGCACTTGCGGCCGACAAGACGGAGTCCGAGCCAGTGGTTGCGGCGTCCGGCGTTGTTCCGCAGCAAGATGGGAGCTCCGTCATTGACAGAAACCAGAGCATCGACTGAACCATCGTTATTGAAATCCCCGATGGCGAGACCACGTCCAGCGATAAGTTTTGAAAAGATGGGGCCGCTATTTTTGCTTACGTTTTCGAGTCCCCGGCCGGTGTTGCGGTAAAGCAGCATGGGTTCCGCGTAGGTGACGCCAGGAACCATCTTGGCGACATTCAGTTCAGGGTGGCCATTGCAGAGAAGCAGGTCCATGTTGCCGTCATTGTCGTAGTCGAAGAATTTTTGCCCCATGCCGCTCAGCAGGGTGCTGGCCGACGCAATTCCCAAACCAGGGGCCGCATCGGTGAAAGTCTCGTCCTTGTTGTTGTGATAAAGGGAGAACATTTCGTGGTCGATGTTGGCCACGAATAAATCGATCCAGCCGTCCTGATCGTAATCGCAAGCGTCCACTCCCATTCCTGAGCGAGCGAGGCCGAAGGGATTGTAGCCAACGGCGGCAAGAGCGCCGATTTCTTCAAACTTGCCTTTACCGCGATTGACGAACAAAAAATTGGGAACCGTGTCGTTGCCAATGAAGAGATCCATCCAGCCGTCATTGTTGATGTCCGCGGCGACGACGCCCCAACCCTTGGCAGGGAATTGAGCGATGCCGGAC
>DASSIO010000078.1:0-2538 GCA_035691825.1 Terriglobales bacterium
ACGTCTTTCAACGCGATGAAGAACTGCTCCGCTTCGGCGATCGGCACATCGTTATCGTTTTCGCCGTGCATCAGCATCGTGGGCGTACGCGCAGCGGCGACGTGTTTCAGAGCCGAACGCTCCCAAGCTACATCCATCAGATTTCCCTGATGGAGAAACTGGCCGAACTCCATCTCCTCGTATTGGTTGTAGTAGGTCATGTAGTTGTAGCTGACGAGGTTGGAGATTCCCGCGGTTGGAATTGCGGCCTTGAACTCATTGGTCTGCGTGATGAGCCAGTCCGTCAATTGCCCGCCGTAGCTGACTCCTTCTATGCCCATGCGTTCGCGGTCGATCCACAAGTAGCGCCGCACTGCCGCGCTCACGCCATACAAAACGTCCTGGCCTTCGTTGCCGTCCTGATCGCCAAAGACGGCGTCGGAGAATTTCTGTCCGTAACCCGTGGAGCCACGATAATTCACATTTAGAACTGCCCACCCGAGCGCGGCGTAGACCTGGTTCCTGAAATTGAAGGCCGGGCCGTTCTGCCCATGAGGGCCGCCATGAATGTTCACGATCAGCGGATGCTTCGAAGTCGCGGTCATTCCTAACGGTTTTGTGAGAAATGCCTCCACTTCGCACTTGTTGTCGTTGCTGACAAAGGTGAAGGATTCGACGTCGGCAATCTGTTTTCCAGTCATCACTTTTGCGTTCAGGTCGGTGACTTTCTGCGCGGCGCCGCCAGTGCTCTTCACGTACAGCTCCGCCATGTCTTGCGCCGAACTGAAGGAGTATGCCAACAAGCCGTCCTTGCCTACAGAAAAACCGCCGACGCTTCCACTTTCTTTCACTACGTAACTCGGCGAGCTGCCAGAAATGGGCAATCGAACCAGGTGATTGTTGCCCCTTTCCTGAACCGTAAAGTAGACCGCGCTGCTGTCAAGCGCCCACTGGGGTGCACCCTGGCGGTCGTCCAACACCGCCCCAATCTCGTGGCGATCGGTGCCGTCGGCGTTCATCAGCCAAATGTGCGTGTCCTCCATCGTGGTCTCACGATCAGTCAGGCCGCGCTTGGTGCCGCGATAAGCGATATGCTTTCCATCGGGCGACCATACTGGGTCGTACTCGTTGTATTCGGTGGATGTAAGCCGGCGAATACTGTTGTCCGCAACGCGCAGCGCGAAAATGTCATAGTTGAAGAACTCGTCCTGGTTGGGTTCGCGGTTCGATGCAAAGAGAATCTCTTTGCCGTCCGGCGACCAGTCGATGGAATGCTCGTCATAAATTCCCTGGGTGAGTTGGCGGACCTCCTTTGTAGCGACGTCCACCGCAAAAATGTGCAGGCGCTGATTATCGTTGAAGCGTGTCATGCCCTCGGCGGCATCCGGCTTGTACAAATAGCGCGTAATAACTCTCGGGTCGCCTTCAGCCTCCGCGGCCCGCTCATCCGGCGTGGATGAAATGAACGCAATCCGTTTCCCGTCGGGCGACCAGGTCAAATCCTGGCCTGCACCGGGCAAGGGACTATTGGTGCCGTGAATCGCCGCTAGCACGGTGACAGCGGAACCGTCAGCATTAGCCAGCAACAGCCCATGCTTTTCCGCCACACTCCCCTGAAACGCCAGCCATTTCCCATCCGGCGACCAATGCGGATCGCCCGCCACATCATTTTCGCCTCCGATCAAGTGCGATTTCTGCGTGGCCAGATCCATGAGCCAAAGTTGCGGCGAGGGCCGCCCCGGCCGGTCGTAGAGAATCACCGTGTAGGCAATGTGACGGCTGTCTGGCGAAAAAATCGCGTCGCCGACAAAGCGAAAACGGGAGAGATCACTGCTCTTGAAGCCTTGCGCGCCGCCCAAGGGAGCCAGAGCAAAGAGGCCTGCGAGGGACAAGAGTTGGGCGCCGGCGCGAAGAAGGACGGACTGCGTTCGTGGATGCATGGATATTCCCCCTGTCAACTGTTTTGCTGCTGAATTAGCCCGGCCATCGTAGGGCTCCCACCGTGCTTCGGTCAACGAATCTCGACTGGAAACTCTAAGGTAGAACAACTTTGGACGCGGCTCGAGGCCAGCCATCGTGGCGCCAAAGAATCTGACGGACTTGGCGAGACTAATTCGTTGTCCATACGTCTACAGGAAGAGACCTGTTGACAATCAACAGGAGCGAGGGTAGCCTCCTGTAGATTGTCAAAAGGAGAACCGCAATGGCGCAATCGCGCGGCGAAGTCCTGCAAGGCACCCTGGATTTGATCGTGCTGAAGACTCTCGAAGCTCTCGGGCCGTTGCATGGCTACGGCATTGCCGTGCGCATTCAGCAAGTGTCCGCCGACTTGCTGAAGCTCAACCAGGGCACGCTTTATCCCGCTCTCCTGCGCCTCGAACAACGCGGCTGGATCTCCGCGAAATGGGGAGTCTCCGACAACAACCGAAGGGCGAAGTACTACTCGCTGACACGGAGCGGCCGCAAACAGCTTCTGGCGGAGACGGAAAGCTGGGAGCGCATGGCCGCGCTCATGACGCGCCTGCTGGGCCGCACCGAAGGAGCGTGACATGTTCAGGC
>DASSIO010000079.1:0-3475 GCA_035691825.1 Terriglobales bacterium
GTGCCCCCCTCGCCGGTGATTAGGACCGGTACAGAGACGTGCACAAACCTGTCCACTTGCTGCCGGACTCGCTCCATTGTCTCCGATACACCGAACAGGACAGACTCCGGAGGCAGTGGACAGTCGAGCAGGTATCGTGTCTGCAGAGTGAGTGGCGGACGACCAATCCGCGCCGGAGGCATATCAAGCCGCATTTTAGAGGCTAGGAGTCCGTCTAAATAAAACCGGACACCTTGGTAGAGTAACTGGTGATGACGTGGGCTGGAGACGGGCGAGAACTATTGACCGACCGATCCTCTGGGACTGTTTCCAGATCTGAAGCATCAACATCGACCACAATGGATCGCATAATCAGGTCAACCGACACGACGACTCGAAGGCTGCTTTTCTTACGCACCAGGATGCCTTCGAGCCCTTGCAACGGCCCCGCGCGGATACGAACGCGTTTTCCGACGGTTAGGTACGCATACGGCTCTGCTTTTAGCCCCTGCGCAGATAAGTCGATTAGGGACTGTATTTCAAGGTCAGGAAGGGGGGCTGGAGACCCGTTGAATTCAACCAGTCGCACGACCCCGGGGACCTGCAAGGGTCGAATTCGTTCCTTCAGGGGAATGCGAACAAAGATGTAGGACGGAAAGAGTGGTAACTCAAGATGCGCCTTTCCATTCTTCCATCGATGTATGGTCTTGTAGGTAGGCAGAAAATGTTGAATGGATCGTTGCTCGAAATGATGGGCTACGTTTTTCTCATGGCGTGCCCAGGTGTAAGCCGCATACCAGCGGGGTTCGAAATAATCCTTCCACGCACCGACGTCACAGTTATCATTCGCGTCGGAACCCTTCTTGCCCTCTCCCCCGACCGACACATCGTACTCCAGACTGCTGAGAGATACAGCTTCGCCACCTTACTTCGTTGTGGAAATTTGCTTTCTTGAGTGCTTGCGTGGTTGCGAACCCTGGGCCCGTGGCTCCCGTGCCGTACATTGCAACGTAGTGCCTGGTTAAGACAGCCCCTACCAGCAGTTCATTCAACGCAATCCCTAAAGCGGAGGTAGGTGAACCACATCTGAGTAACACTTCGCAGTTTTTGTCGATCAGTTTCCAATTTCTGATTATGCAAGGAGGTGACCAAAGTCACCGCGGTCCGGTGAAAATGCCAGGCGACGACAGTTAATCCTTTGCCGATGTGCGACTTATAGGTATTTAATTAATCCTCCCGGGTACCAAGCAGGGCGAGTCCTGGGCAAGAAAGTGACAAAACTTTTCACATAAATAGAACGTGCATGTTGTCGCGGCGGGCTGTGCGCTGGCAGCAAAAGCCCTTGCTATCGTGGCATTTGCCCCGCTTATAGGGCAGTACAACGAACGTCAAAAGAGTAGGCCCGAAGCCAGCTACTTCCCTGTCGCGCGTCCTGCGGCAAACGGTCGCGGCCACCTCCGCGCCTTTGCTTGGTTTCTCGTTCCCCTTCTGACCGTTTTCAATGCAACGGACTGGCGTTCCCCGAGGAGACGGGGAAGCAGATGTGGTAGCTCCAACGCCGTGCAGCTCTCCCCAAGGAGCAGGGACGATGGTGGCAAGTCTCAAGAGAGCGACAGAACTTAGAGAAGGGGTATACCTAAGAACAGACAGCCACGGGTGCCTTATCGCGTTGGCCTCCGCATCCCGGGGAAGTCGGACCTGCGAGGTGCGAGCGTCCTCGCAGCTCACAACCAGAGATTAGCCGACAAAGCAGCGGAAGCATTTGAGCCTACATGCGGAGGAGCGTGACAGCGGTTGCATCCGGTACCCCAGCCCCCGCAGCTGGAGTTCTGCCTCGTACCTTCGTGCTCACCTTTGCCTGGCAAAGGGGTGGTCGTCAATGGCGCTTTCTTGTAGCAACCGCCGTATAGCTCGTGTATCCGTAATCAATATTTGTCCCCGAACAGCTGGACGGATTGTCGAGGTAAAAGCCCATTCCCGGGTGCCCACTTTTGTAGGTGCTATCGGCAACTTTGGCTTTTTCCGCGCCGTTGATGTAGGCCGTGATCACGTTCCCGACGATGGTGGCCTGAAATACGTCCCCAGTCTTGACCCCATAAGCAGAGCCGGAGAGCTGCTTGAGATAGGTAAAATTGCCGCGAGGCCCATTCCATCGCACGATGATCAGGTAGGAGCTCGAGTCATCGGTGGCACGCACAGTGACCTCGTAACCGGTTGCCACGTGAGCAGACAAATTGCCGCGCAGCACCAGTTCGGTCTCCTGATGGCACGCAGTGCTCGGGGTGTGTTCATTGATCACCGCTTGCACCGTCTGATCGGGTGCCCACGTACCGGTCAATAAGGCCCATGCGTCGGCATAGGGCACGGTCCCCGGGTCGGTACCGTAGGCAAAGCCCGTGACCGTGGCAACGTTGTTCCAATCCAGGCCGACTACGCCCCCATTGATCCACTTGCCACCCTCGGAAATAGGGTTTTCGGTCAGGGGGAAATTGGTTGTGTAGGTCTGAGCGAAAGCGGCGCTCGTCAGAAGGAGAACGAGAACGAGGTGTTTCATCGCAATCCTGCTAGGCAAATGAAATTCGGTGCCGCAGATTTTCCCTCGATTGCTCCCCATTGTCAATGACGAGGTAGGCCACTTTCGCCATGGCCGTTCGGAGGCCGGATAGAGTGCACTATTGCCGTCTGTCACCGCCTTAGGCCTGTTGAAGCGGTCTCTAAAGCGATCTACGTTTGATGGCCCTTTTCCCACAGCGAAGCGTGCCTAGCCATATGGCGGCGCGAAAGCCGCATGAATGTAACTATGTTTTCGATGCTGCCGATCCTGTCGGGGCCGGGGAGCCCCGCGGCATGAGGTACAAACCTTCTTGTGATCGTATATGGCAATAATACAAGGAACCAATCGCTGGAGTGCGATGAAGCCCCAACTCCGCGCTGCAGGGGGAAACACCAACTTGCGGGCCAACGCCGTCACGAACGGGTGGAGCTGGCTAGTCCAGGAGCGGAACCCGTCACCTACTACCTGGATGGATGGCTCGGCAGCTATTCCGGAGGCTGCTGATGGCAGCGGCAAAGGGACGGCATTGGTCGAGATGAAGATTTGGAGACAGGAATGAGCCGACCTTTTCCGTTATGTACTGAGCGAACAGGAACCGCCGGCAGCCTTCCTGCTTAGTATTAGGGTCAGATGCAATTCGCCATCGAGGGAGACGACACCTTGACTAGTGGACAAGTTCGATCCGTTTATCTACCGCCGGTGGCACTGCCTATTTGAAGGTCACCACTTGCATTACCCAAACAGACGAACTGGTCGTGGCCGTCGCAGTGTAGCTCCCCGTACTCGTAACCGTTTTGTCCTCCGCAATGTTGCCATAGATATTGATTATGCGGTTTACAAATCCAGATCCAGCGGCGCTGAAGATCTTTCCAGTCGTCCCTGCCCCAAAGATCAACTCATTCGGCGAAGTGGTCAGGGCAGGACCACTATTAGCAGTTGTCC
>DASSIO010000080.1:0-3518 GCA_035691825.1 Terriglobales bacterium
TACCTTTTCGATGACGAGCTTGGAGCCGGTTGCCGATACGACAGTAAACTCCTTCGTTAGTGGCGACCGGTACTTTACTCGCACCACCATCTCGGCGCGCCGGCTTCCCGGAAAACCGCGATAGTCGAGCCGGTAAACACGCGTCCCCTCGTATGCTTGCAGCGCCTCGGCCCGTTCCGCATTCATGCGAACTAAGTTTTGTACAACCTCCTGTGCGGTGATGCACGCTCGATCCTGGAAAGCCGGCATGTGTGATTCTTGTGCCATCAACTCATGCCGCTCTCCAAGGCAAATCGGTAAGGACAGCAGGACGACACAGATGAGTTCGGAAGGTCTTGGATTCTTCATGTCTAACCTGCTCTCAGGCGCAGTGCAGATCGCTATGCTGCGTTTCCCCCTGCATTCAGATCGATTAGCCTCGCTGCTGTGCTAGTTCGATCCTGGCGAAACAGTAAAGAGTAGCCAAGCCGCAAGCCGGGGTGTCGACCCGTCGAACATGGGACACGGGAAATTAGTACCAGCCTGCGCAAAATAGATTGCCGCGAAATTCTCAACAGCAGCCAAATAGTCGGCGAGGCTCCCGCTTCGCTTCTTCCAGCACAGCGAAAATCGCAGCCGTCCAAAGGACAACAGTGGTCAAGACGATCACAGGCATTGAGAGCATTGGAGCCTCCATCAATCTAGATTCCGATACAAGTGGTTCCCCAGCTCTGCACCCGGCCTATCTGCCCAACAGAGCTCCCATCTCTGCGGAGTCGCCCCAGGTTTTCGTGTATTGTGCTTTCCCGATGGTTTCGCGCCCGTTCGGCGCCATGTCGTAGTAAACCTTCGCATCTGCCGGGAGCCTCTTCAGCCCCTCTGTTAATTCCTTAACCGTCCACTCCTGGTCCGCCATTGTTTCCTTCCTGTGGCCTGAGCCATGCGGTTCTAAGCAGAGTGCTAGTCCTGGTGGCGTGGAGAATTTGCTTGCGCCGCTGCCACACGGGGGTTAGGTCCGCTGGAACCGCTGCCGTTCAGGGCATCAAGCGCGCGGGTCAATCCGAAAAAGACACTGGCCAACACGGATGACAGAATAAGAGCCGCCAACATTGTTTCTACGCTCACGAGACACCCCAGTGCTCTCTAAACCACATCCAGTTCGCTCTAAGCCGCTCTCAAACTCGCGCCCGAACTCGAAGCGTGCGCCGCGCTGAAAGCGTCTGCGGCCAGCTTCGCCCGATCGGTGAACTTAAAGGAGTGCAACATCCAGGCAATGCAGTTCGTGACCACCGGTTCACTGAGGCGTAGCCTGCCTGCGATTTCACGGTCGCTGCAACCCTCGCCGACCAGACGATAGATCGGTCCGAGCACGCCCAATTTCTCGTAAAATGCACGCATTGTTCGCCTGCTTTCGCGGTGCTGCGGCCCAAAGGGGATCCTTCTCAAGAAGGGTAGGTAGGCCGTCGAATAACGAGGCGGGAAACTGCTCTTTTGAGCCATTACCAGCTTCGCACACAAACCGTTGCAATACTGTGCAAAATTGCTCAGTACCGCGGAAGAACGTGCGACAGGGACGCTCAGCCGCACCGCGGTATACAGGCGAATTAATGAGCAGCTCTCTTGTATTAAAATTATGGCGAGGAGGCGGGTATGGCGGCCAACAATAACAAAAAGGCGTGACTTCGACCCCGACAAATTTCTCGCCACCATCGGGGAAGGCAGGAAGATTCTATCCTTTCGAAAGAAGCAAACCATCTTTGCTCAAGGCGATCCGACGGACGCGGTATTTTTTATTCAGCAAGGCAAGGCGAAGCTCTCCGTCGTCTCTATAACTGGCAGGGAAGCCACCATCGGCATATTGAGCTCCGGCGATTTTTTTGGTGAAGGGGCGCTTGCCGGCCAACCTCTCCGCATGGGTTCGGCAACCGCGATGACCGATTGCGCTCTGTTAAGAATCGACAAGAAGGCCATTTCGCGGGCGCTGCACCCGGGAACATGCTTTTTCCGACTTGTTCGTCGCAAGTACCCATAAGGCAAACCGCTCCCAGGGCTGCGGAGATGCGGCCGTTCTTTTTCCGCCACACCAGCAACCCGAGCAGTAGGCCAGTTCGACCAGGAACGAGGCTGTGCCGGCACGCGAGTGCGATAGAATAATGGTTCCCGCGATCACCATGCCCACAAATCCGACCAGCGTTCACTTACCGCCAGTGAACAGCGAACCCAAGCTGATCAACCCTTGGGAAGAGACTGAGATGTGACAAATTTGCAAGACATGCCGCTATTTTGATGATAACTGTTGCAATGGTTGGGTTCAATGAGAAGGGTGAATTGATTCCCTCGAAAACATAAACCCCTGAGGCCTAAGATAAAGGCGACCTACGAGACGATTGGGGCCTGGCCGAGACAATTTGAAGAGATACATTCAATCTTTTATCCCGCCAAGTTCCAGCCGTTGGCACTGGTCACCAAATTTATGGATTGAATATGGCAAAACTGAAGATAAGCAATCAAGCTCAGGGTGTAATAAAGCTTTTCATGGCTCTTGAGAAGGCCGCTGAGAAGATGAAGACCTGCTGTTTATGCGGATCACCGTTTCCCACGACGAAGCTCGCACACCAAGGTCACCTGACGGGCAACCACGATGCTAACTGCCCTTTCGAACACCTAGCAAATGCGGCAGAACAGTGCATCATTTTGCGAGACGATCCTGATGAAGAGGCAAAACAAGCGGCGGAGCAGAACCTATCATCACGAATTAATACCCTCTTTGCCGCCATGACCGAGCAGACCGTCCCCAGATGCCCCTTCCCTGTGTGTGATTACCCATCGCATCAAGGCCACAGGCTACACTGCCCTTTCACAGCGTTGAAGCATGCAAGGGCGCATGGCATGGGGTTATCACAATGACGTGCCTTGTGCCTGCCCTTGCCTGTGACCGCGCAAAGCAACGCAGGTCGGCTGCGAAAGGCAAAGAACGTAAATCCAGCAGCAAAATCAGTCCCGGATCTTCAGCTAGCAAGAGATGGCCGCCTCCTGGCCGCGATGCGTAAGAACGCTAAGTCTCCGGTGGTACGAATCGAGAGCCGAGATCGGAGGTTCCCGAACTCATCGTGACTGTGCCCGATGCCTGGAAGGAAATCATTTTGGCACCGCTATACGACGTGCACATCGCCAATAGCAGTCAGTCCGGGAAACACTCTGCCTTTTCCGCCGAAGCATGGTCAAGTACATCATTGATTTCTCGCTCTGTATAGTTTCCCCTCCGGAGAATGATCACCCGGTTGTGACGGCGGCGATGGAGGCGTCAAAGGCTGCCGCCTGAGAACGGGTGAATTTTGCCGAATGTATTGTCGCTGATAACCACACCAAACTGCAGCAGGTTGACAACCGCAGCGCGTAAGCCTAGCATCGTAATTGAGCAAGCTACCTCTTCTTACTCTTTCAGGTCTTCTGAACTAAGTCAGCACATCTGAAGTTTTTCCTCTTAGCTTCCCTCTGAAGGAGGAACTGCTATGACACTATTGACCCGCTGGGATCCG
>DASSIO010000081.1:0-20485 GCA_035691825.1 Terriglobales bacterium
CTTACTTGTATCGGACGTCACCCGATTCGAGGAAATGGACCAACTGGGCGGTGACCCTGCGGACCGAGTCCGCGTCCTGCTGTTTGGCAGCTTGCTCCAGTTCGTTGCCGATCTCGCTGATCTGCGGCAGACCGAACGAGCTGCCTGTTCCCTTCATATTGTGGCCAAGCGAGCGTATGGTGGCGAAGTCGTCGCGCGCCAGCGCGGCCGCGATCGCGGAAGGGTTTTTCCGCACGTTGCTAATAAACTTGGGTACAATCGCCGACAACTGTTCATCCCCAACGACGTCGAGTTTTGTTTCGGGCCGACATTCAGGATGCGCCTGTGCGTGCCTGGCGATTGCCTCCAAAAGCGTTGACTTGCGGATCGGTTTGGCCAAGTGCATGGTGAATCCGGCCGTCAGGCTCATCTCGACCGCTTCCTTGAACGCATCGGCGGTCAACGCCAACACCGGCATCGGCTGCAGTTTCCTGGCCCCTTCGAATTCCCGGAAGGCGCGCACGGCGGCATATCCGTCCATGATCGGCATGTGGACATCCAGCAGCGCCAGATCGTATTTGCCAGTCTGGAGCTTTTCCAGGGCGGATGCACCATCCTCGACGAAGTCAAGCACGTACGGCATCTGTTTCAGATACGCGCGCATGACCGACCGGTTGTCTTCAGAATCGTCGGCCACGAGGATACGCAGGTGTTCTGCCGGCATCGCAGGAACTGCAGCCACAGTTGCGGTCTGCGTCGCTGGGGCTGCTGCGAGCCCGAACTCAGTCGTGAAATAAAAGGTGCTGCCGACTCCCGCCTTGCTTTCCACCCAAATCCTGCCGCCCATCGCTTCGACCAACCTCTTGGAGATGGTCAATCCCAGCCCTGTGCCGCCATATCTACGTGTTGTCGAAGAATCTGCCTGGGCGAAGCTCTCAAAGATCTTCGGCAGCTTATCCTCGGGAATGCCGATCCCGGTGTCTGACACCGAAAACTGCAGCGATGCCGGGCCGCTACCGTGCGGATTCTGAGTGACGCGCACGGTGAGGCTGCCCTTTTCGGTGAACTTCATCGAGTTCCCCAGCAGATTGATCAGCACCTGCCGGGTCCGCACCGGATCACCGCTAACCCAAAGCGGCACATCGGAAGCGATTGCGGATTCTATTCTCAGCCCCTTCACGGCCGCACGGCTGCCTACTAATTCCATGGCCCGCGCAACTACATCGCGCAGTTCGAAGGGTACCGTTTCAAGTGTCAACTGGCCTGCCTCGATCTTCGACATATCCAGAACATCGTTGAGCAGATCGAGAAGGCTGCTTGCCGATCGCTGGAAAATGTCCACATAACGGCGCTGTTCTGGAGTCAGTGAAGTTTCTGCGAGAACATCGGCCATGCCGAGAATTGCGTTCATGGGGGTGCGAATTTCGTGACTCATCATCGCCAGGAAATCGCTCTTGGCCTGCGTGGCACGCTGGACCTCACGATTCAGCCGGGCGATAGTGTCGTATTGCAGCGCCGTTTCGTGTGCGTACTGAAGGACTAGCTGCCGTTCGCGGTGGAGAATGTCTGCCGCCTCGATCAAAAGGAACGGCCGTTCGCCTATGTTGAAGGCCCAAGCCTGCAGGTGCGTCTCACCAACGCTGGGGTGCGCTTCCGACCACATGTCGGAGCAGGCCCGCCCGGTACCTTTTGTCTGCCAAGCGTCTTGCGCTTCCGGAAGAAATGTCTCCAGCAGGGGAAATCGTGAGACAACGTCAGCTTCTTGAGCGGTTTCGATGCCGGGCATCAGGTCGCGCAACCAATCGGGTGGAGTCGAGAACAACCGGAATGCGCCGCTAGGTAAAGGCTCGAAGGCGGCCCACTGCATCGTTGCCAGCAGGAGAGCGAAAGTATCGTTAAGGGAACGGTCAGCCTGCGACGGCGCCGGCTGTGGAGTTGTCGACATGGTGCTCCTGCATCATTGCATCCGTCAGGGTACGGAATACTCCCTCGACAGCGGCGCCGGTCTTCGCGCTAGTCTCGACCACGGTCCAGCCGCGGGAAACGAGGGTGTCAAGATCAGACTGCTGGATTTCCCAAGATTCCCGGAGATCAGCCTTGTTGACCACGCACACGAACGGGACGGTTCCCACAGCTTCACTGACGCGCCCTTGCAGATCAATCGCCACGTCAAGCGTGTTTCGGCGCAAGCCGTCCAATACCAGAATGTAGCCAGAGGAGCCCTTCAGGTGCGCAGGACGCACAGTGGTCAGCGCGTCTTCCCCTGCGAGGTCCCAGAGGATCAGGGCAATGTCGCCGGCTGGGTGTTGGACTACCTTCTTGTCGATCTTCACGCCCACCGTGGTCTGGTATTTCTCAGAAAACTTAGTGTAGACGAACCGTGCGACCAGGCTGGTCTTACCCACTCCAAACGCTCCCACCATGCAGATTTTTTTCTGGATCACGGGCCTGCCTCGTTTTCGAAGACCACGTGGAAGGTGACGCGCCGGTTCAGTTCGGTGAGGTACGCTGCGGCTGCGCGCACCGGCTCGCGTGAGCCCATGGCGACGGTCCGCAGCATGTCCTTGCTGATGCCGCGGCCGACCAGCGCCTTGGCCACCTCTTCCGCGCGTCGCTGGCTGAGCGTGGCGTTCTTATCTTCGTTGCCGGTGGGATCGGTGTGGCCGTGCAGCTCGATGACAAACTTTTGCCCGACAGCGGCCGCGTCCCGTTGCAGCTTGACGATGTGTGCCTCGATGTCATCGAGCTTGGCCAACTGTTCTGCCGATAGCTGCACCGAGTTCAGCGGAAACCGCAGCACCGCCTGCTCGACAGCGTCTTTCTCCCCCAGAAATTGCCGGAAGAATTTGAACTTGGCATCCAGAGATACGTAGGGTTCCCAGCGCGAAGTCACCTTGGCCGGATCGATCCCGGAGGCGCGAATTAACTTGGCGGGGTCGGTCGAGAGCGGATCGCGCAGACCGACCAGTTCGTACGAACTCCAGGAGCGGTCGGCGCCTGTCAAGATGATCCCGGGCTCCTGCCGCAGCCGCTCCACCAGGTGGTCCCAGCGACGACGGCTTCGCGCAGTGAGAAAGATCCCAAAGCCGATCACTAATAGCAGCGCGGCTGCTGAAACAACGAAGAAAGCCTTGGACTGCCTCGCAGGCTTCTGCGTCTGCCGGCCGAGCAAGCAGGATTCGAGGAGTGGCCGGGCTGCGCCAAACGCGGTTGCATCGCCATTGAAGGAAGTCAACCACGAACTGTATTCCGCGTGAACCCGTTCCAGTGTGCGCTCTAAGATGTTGCGCAGTTCCGGAGGAGGTGTGCCGCTGACGACTGCGGCTAGTATCGCCGTCGGCCCGTGCTGCACCCACAAATTGAACTCGCCCAGCTCAATCGTATCGATTTCCTGACCACTCGTTCCTGTGAAGGAGTCACGGACGAAGTCCTGAATCGCCGTCAACATGCCGGACACCATGTCCGAGTCCTGGATCACCTGGTCTGATCGTGCTACGTGCTGCAGCAACAGTCCGGTTTCACGGTGAATGAGGAAGACTTGTTCTACCCGGTAGCGGACGCTGCGCGCCAGCACGATCTCGCCGAAGGGCCGCCCGGTGCGCAACGCTTCGATTCTCCATTTCAAGGCTGCCAGCGACACGCTGCGTTCCAGTGTCTGGTTGATCGATTCCACGAGACCACGCAAAGCATGGGCCACGGCCTTGCGAACAGCTTCGCCAATGACAGGGAAAAGGACGTTGGCCAAAATGCCGGGATCGCGAGTGACGGAGATCCGGACTGCTTCCTCGACCAGGGGATTCAGAGTCTGCTGCAGCGCGCGGTCCCGCCGCGAGCGCAAGGCGATGGCTTCCGCCACCACCTGGCTCAGGTCTTCGGTGCGCATCTGGCGGTCGTCGAGCCGTCGCTGGAGTTCTTCCAGGCGCGCCTTTTCCGGGCCGAGAAGCAGTTCCCGCAGCCGCGTGTACTCGCTGCTGGGACCGCCCTCGGGCTCGTTCTCTTGCGCCAGGTCCCGTGAAGGCGCTGTGCTCATGCTGAGCCTCGCTGGCTACTGTCCCGCCGCCTTGACTGCCTTTACCGGCTTGCCGCTAATCGCAACGTCTTCGCTCAATTGAAGGGCCATCTCCGTAAGCAGAGCCGCCAAGGCGGCGCGGTCGACTTTCTGGTCGCGAAGTTCGCCCGCACGCCGCTCGACCAGCGCGGTCAGGCTGTCGCTCTTGTGGCGGATCTCTTCTAGCAGCTTGCGGGATTCCTGCATGAGTTCCTGGCGCAGACTGCTCTGTTCTTCAGCCGTCTTGTTTTCAAGTTCAAGGACCTTTTTGCTGAGCGTATCGCTCGCGCCCTTCAGGTCGCGGGCAATGCTCTTCAATGCTTCATTGCGCTCTTCTCTCTCGGCTTTGAGCCGTCCCGAAAGCGCCTCTGCTTCTTTGCGGAAAAAGCCCTCCACCGACTCGAAACGGCGGCGCATCGTTTCCTTCAGTTCCGTAGTTTCACGCGCCAGGGTGTCTTCCAGGCGCGCGAACCGAGCCTCGTAATTCTTGATCTGCGAACCAAACAGGATGTCGCGGATCTTGTCGACGCTGGCGGCGCCCTGCTCCGCGCCGTTGCCCTCAGCCGGGACCACTGCAATTTTCTTGTTTTCGGTCATAGGGATTCCTCGCACTTTGTTGCGTAGGTTGGGGAGCTTGAGCACCTTCTTGCGCACGTTCGAGAGCTTCCGGACCATAGAAGAAGGTGGTCCTTCCTGCGGCTATGCCGCCATGCATCGTGCGAACACTCAGGGCCGTTTCGCCCGCTTTGGAACGCCGAGGTGCGGCGCGGGAGACTAGAATCTTGCGCGAGCGTGCCAATGATGCTAATACTGCTCTTCGCCAACTTCAAGGGGTGCCCATCCCCATTGACGCATGCACCCAGGCTGCAGACCCCAAAAGGAAAAGATCCGCACTTATGGCCACTAGCTCTCCTGCGCCGCGAAAGCAAGTGCTCGTCGTAGATGACGATCCCTCGGTCCACGATTTTGTCGCTTACGCCCTTCGCACCCAGTCCGTGGACATCGTGTCCTGCGAGACAGCCGGCGAGGGTCTCAGGAGGATAGCAGAGTGCGCCTTCGACCTGATCCTGCTGGATCTGGGCTTGCCGGATATCAGCGGTCTGGAGGTCATGGCCAGGCTGCGCCATATGGGAAAGGCTTTTCGCGTGATCGTGATCACCGCCGACGAAACGCCGGAGAGCCTGCTCCGTGCCATCCGCGAGAACACCTACGATTACCTTCGCAAGCCATTCACCGCCAACGATATCGCTGATCTCGTCAGCCGGGCTCTGGCGGCGAAAACCGAACCTGCCATCGAAGCCGTGTCGGCAAAACGGGAGTGGCTGGAGTTATCCATTCCTTGTACGCGGGACTCAGCCGAACGGATCGAACACTTCGTCCGTCAACTGGATGCCGACTTGGGCCTGGAACTCATGGAGCCGGTGGCGCAGTCGTTTCGTGAACTCCTGATGAATGCGGTGGAATGGGGCGGTGGTCTCGACCCGTCGCGCCGCGTCCGCATCTCCTGCCTTCGTACACCGCGCATGCTGCTGTATCGCATCGCCGATCCCGGGCCCGGCTTTCGCTTGGAGGGACTGACCCATGCCGCGATCGTCAACCCCGATGGGGCAATGGGATCGAGCGCTGTTCGTGAGGCAAAGGGGCTCAGGCCCGGAGGCCTGGGTCTGGCCATGGTCCAAGCCATGGCCGATGATCTGATCTATAACGAAGCACGGAACGAGGTCGTATTGGTGAAGTACCTTAGTTAACCCCTCCACCGCACTTCGTCGCTCTGAGAGTAGACCGCAAACTTCCACCTGGTTGGTCACAGGTCATCCGCCCGCAATTGGCGGCGCCCAATCGCAAGATCCTCGTCGGCAGCGACAGAGCAGCGACGGAGTACTTCAAAGGCAGAGTTCCAGTCGGTGATTCTACCTACGATCGCCGCACTGCAGTTCTCCAACTGGTTTCATACAGTCTGGAGAAACTCGAGAAGCATGTGAAGACTCTGCGAAAATCGTGGCGCATTGTCGGTCGAGCGAAAGGGGGACCTGGAACCGTGACGTGGTCGGGGAAACTCAGCACGCGAATCGGTGGCTGACCGCCGCAGAGCGTTAAGTCCGATTCAGCCGTAGTGGATCAGTGCCCGGGAAGCCGACTACCTTGCCAAATAGGCGCTCGATAGCTTATGAGCAACCAACAAACCTGAGGTTGCTACCTGTAATTGAGTAAACGTTTTAGAATCTCTCCCCTGAAGGTCTTGCTTTGTCTATTTAGCGTCGGCAAGGTTGCGCAGTCGGAGCCAGGAAGAAAGCTGGGGGCCTTGCTGCGCTTTCAAGTCCACACAGTAGTTCATTCGCTCCACGGACTGCTTCAGCGAACGTTCCGCCGCGGGAGCGGGATGGCTCGCGAAGAAGGCCTGCACCTCATCGCGCATTGTTGAGTCACAGAAGCCGCCCGTAGATTGGACGATCACTCCACCGGCAAATGCTCCACCCAGGTTCTCGATACTTCCCCAATGCGCCTGAACAAAGCTCCAGGCCTGCTTATCCGCAGCAGGGTTCTGCATCACGATGGCGATCATGTACGGAGCATCCTGCGAGCGCATCCGCCCTGAAATCGCGGCTTCCAGGGTTCTCTCAATCAACTTGGGATCGCGGAAGCGGGCCAGTGCAAACGCGTCGGTGAAATACGCTTCGGGCGTCTTTGCCACTTTCAGATCCACGATGATTCTGTCGTACAAAGCCTGGCCGCCGTTGCGCGCGGAAATGCGCAACGCAACCGCTGCAAGTTCGTGATCGACCGAGACGTGATCCGCAAGATACTGGTTGGCCAGCTTTTGCGCCAATGCTTCCACTTGAGGATCGCGGGCAACGCCGCCCAGAGCCATCATCAGTTGCGCGCGCAAGGCGGCCCGTTCTTCACTTTCGCCAGGCTTGGCCTCCCATCCAACGTCTTGCGCCACTGGGGCAAGAAGGTGGCGCACCCAGCGCTCGTAGGGTTCGCGGTCGGCATCGCTCACAATATGATCGCCAATGTAGGTGAGTTGCTTAAGAATCTCTCCCAGAACCGCGCTGCTGCGGTCAGCCTGCAGGCCCTCCGTCAACATCAGGTAATCTCCGATCGGTTCGCGGTTGACGCGCACCGACGCCCAAACATCGCTCAGCAACATTATGCGTTCGGCCGGAGATAATGCGCTCTCCGCCACCTTCGCCATGGGCAGGATGGCTTCGGATCTATAGTGGGAGCGATAGAAGCCCTTCGCACTGGCATTTATGTAAACCCATTGCGAACATCCCTGCAGATTGAAGTTCTCCTGTTTCGCAGTCACCAGTTCACACGCGGCATTGGACGCCGTAGAAGCAGCCGTTTTCATGCACAGCGGAATCTGCCACCGTTCCGGACTGCCAGCGCTCATCTTCGCCCCGTCATAAAAATAGCGCTGCTGTTCGAGCGCAACCGTTTCGGACTTGCCAGAGCATTGAATTTTCACGGTAACAAGCGGCAGGCCGGCCTGTTCGGTCCAGGTCGGCATAATCCTGTCGATCGGCTTCTTTGAAATCTGGGTCTGCGCGTTCCAGAAGTCCGACGCGGTGGCGTTGGCGTAGGAGTGTTGCTTGAGATACAAGTTCACGCCGGCGCGAAATGGCTCCGGCCCCACATAGGATTCCAGCATCCGCAGCACAGCGGCTGTCTTTCCATAGGTGATGGCATCGTCGAGTTCAAGAATCTGTGCCGGCGTGTCTGCCGGCTGGTGAATCGGATGGGTGTTGACAAGGGAGTCTTGGCCCGCCGAGTTCACGGTGTCGCTGACTTCATCCAGTTGTACATCCCATTCTGGCTTCCACGCCGCAACAGGCTTGCTCGCCATCCACGTGGCAAAACCCTCGTTAAGCCACTTGTAATCCCACCATTGCATTGTGACCAGGTCACCGAACCACTGATGCGCCATCTCGTGTGCAATCACCGATGCCACGGTTTTCTTCAGGCCAAGGGCCGTATGTTTTTCGTCGAGCAGGAGCAGGACTTCGCGGAAGGTAATGCAGCCGGTATTCTCCATCGCGCCGGCGGAGAAATCTGCCAGTCCGACAAGGTCAAGCTTGCCGTAGGGATACTTGATCCCGAAATAGCGATCGTAATAGGTCAAATCAAATTCCGCAGCGGCCAGCGCAAAGCGGCCCAACTCCTTCTTGCCCGGGCTGGTCCACACGCGAACCGGTATGCCGTCAGCCTCACCCTGGATGTATTCAAAATCGCCGACTACTACAGCCACCAGGTACGACGACATCTTGGGACTGGTCGAGAAATGGACCGTGTGTTTCGCTTCGCCGGGACCGGGCGTATCGGAGACGACTTTCCCATTCGAGATCACGGTCATGCCTTCGTCGGCGATGACGGTGACGTTGAACGTGGCCTTATAGGCCGGCTCATCGAAGGACGGAAAGGCGCGGCGAGCGTCGGTGTCCTCGAACTGGGTTGCGGCATACTTCCGTCCCTGGTCGTCCTTGCCGATGTAGAAGCCGCGCAGTTGGTCGTTCAGGATTCCGGTGTAGCGAATATGGATGGTCGCCGGCCCGGGCTGAAGCGGTTTGTCCACCTTGAGCTTCGCCGTCTGGCTCTCTTTATCTAATGTGACGTCAGCTTGTTGAGCGCCCGTGGCGCCGGCGATGCTCACATTCTGAAAATCGATGTTCGCCGCATGGAGAACAATCTCCGAGGTGGGTTTCAACACGCGTACTTGGATGCTTTCCTCACCGGCAAAGATATTGTTCGTCAAGTCCGGGGCGAAGCTGAGCTGGTAGCTTTCTGGAACCGCAATTTGCGGCAGACGCTGCGCCGCGCAAACGGAGGCCAGCAAGGATAGCCCGACAAAAAAGAAGACGTTCTTCATTTTCCCACCAATTTCCAGAGGTGATGGTCCTTCGCAGTCAAGAGCTGCCAAAGACTTTACTTGAGCGGTCAGTTCATACTGGTTTTATAGCCGAACGAGGAGGGTGGCTTCTTGAACCATATTAGCCTGCATGCAATTTCTTTTTAATCCGACGTTTGCAAAGTCGGGACTGGACGCTCTCTCGAAAGGCGGAAGGAGTGAGGCCGGTCGAGTGCTTGAATACTCGACACAAGTGGGCGTGATCAGCGAAGCCACAGGCGTACGCCACCTCTACGATTGGCCTCTTCGAATTGAGGAGGAGTTCGAAGGCCTTGCGAATTCGGATCTTCGTAAGATGGTCACCGAATGTGTATCCCTGGAATCGGCGAAAACTGCGTGCCACATGCACAGGATGAACCCCAACGGCAAGGGCGAGGCTCGCCAATGACACCTGCTGTTCCTCCATATCGTTGCAAATTCGAAGCGCACGGTTAAACCAGTCGGGCGGATTACTCTCCGACGGGCCAGTGAAGAAAAAACCAAGCAACTCGGTTACAACATCCTGGACCCGATAAGAATCGTCGCTAAGTTCGCGATACATACGCAAGCCCAGCGAATAGGGAAGGCCACCGCGAAACATGCGAGCCCTTAAGACCGGCTTGAGTTCCTGTGCGGCGTCTTCCAACCAGGCAGGATCGATTTCAAGATCAAGCATGTGGCCGCCGCCGGAGTGAAATCGGTCGGCGTGAGCCTCGGCTCTCGGGTGCCAGATGACCGTGCCTGCCGAACAGTTCCGTTCCTCGTGCTGGGTAACCTCCACGTATGCCCCCGCGAGCAGAAAGGAAACGTAAGCAGTTTCATGTTCGTGCAGAGCGAGCGCTGCGTCAGCCGAATAGGACTTTTCAATAATTCGAAACGCACCGCTCTGCTTTTCACGAAGAGTGTTTCCCGCGGATGTCATTTCAGAGCTGCCATCGTCCAGTTCAGTCCTGCCGCAGGCTGTAGATACGCTGAATTGGCTCGGAGCGTTCAAAATTTCTAGGAGTATCCCCCGTCCTGACACCGGAATCTATTGAAGGGGATAGTATTTCCTTCATACACCGTAGCTTAGACGGCCTTGTCTGGATTCTGTTACCCGTTCGTTTGAACCGAAATCAGGTAGCCAGCCGATGTTCCTCCCGTGCTTTAACATACCGGGGCGAGTCTCGGTCGGAGCGCACAATCTTTCCGTAGCAGCAGACCATCCCGCTAAAGGTCAGGCCAAGTTCCCTGGGCAGTACCAGGACAACTTGAATCTCGGTGCCCTCGCGGAGCGCGACGTCGGTGACGACAAAAATCCCTTCGAGGCTTACGTCCCTCGTGGTGGCAGCGAGGGTGTGCCCACCCGCTCTGACGTAACGACGGGTTAAGGTTGCTTTTCTGATTTTTCGACCCGACTTTCAAACCCCCCAAAACCCCTTGCCCGATTTAGTGTTTCGCAGCCCGCTCCGTTGCCAGAACCACCAGCTGCTTAAAGCGCGGATCGCCATGAAGCGATTTAAGAGCCGGGTCCGTTTCCATGACAAGAACCACATTCATGGACAGACCATGTTCGATCGCATCGTTCAAATGCTTAAGAGCGGCCTGAGGCCTACCGGTAAGGGCCTCGATACAAGCAAGGTTATACACCGCCTCAGCGGTATTGGAATTTTCTGGGCCCAGAAGGCGGGTTGACTTTTCAATCGCTTGGCGCGTCCACTTCTCTGCCTCGGCGTAACGGCCTTGGTGATAAAGACTGTCTCCCAGGTTGATCAATGTATTTGGAATCTCCTTGCCGGAAACGCGGCCGTTGATATCGATGATCTTGCGCAGCACGATCTCCTCATCGTGGTAGCGGCCTTCCTCCGACAGCGTGTACGCGAGATCGCTCATAGACTGCACCGTTTGCGGATGGTCATTGCCGAGGACGCGGGCCTGGATGTCAATTGTCTCGCGCAGCAGTCTCTCGGCCTCTGGGTAGCGCTTTTCCCTCACCAGCGTGTACGCCAGGTTGTTCATGAGTGTCAGAGTGTCAGGATGCTCAGGGCCCAGGACGCGGCGCTCGATCTCTAGCGCATCGCGCTCTAGTTTCTCCGCTTCGTCAAGGCGGCCGGTCATTTTGAGGGTGATGGCCAAATCTCCCATCGATATTAATGTGTCCGGGTGTTCTGGCCCGAGGACACGGCGCCGAATAGCGAGCGCCGACCGTTGCAGAGTCTCCGCCTCGCCATAACGTCGCTGGCCCCGAAGAGTCGAGGCAAGATAGGCCATGGATCTCGCTGTGTTGGGATCGTCATTACCAAGGCCCCGGCGCCGAATAGCCAGCGTCTCCCGCTCCAGCTTCTCAGCTTCTGCGAACCTGTTCTCCCTGGTAGCCGGCCCGGCTTCTGAGACCCTGCTCTCTTTGTTAAGCGCCCATTCCAAGTGGTCCATAGCCTCCAGCGTTTGCGGATGTTCAGGTCCAAGCACGCGATTTCGAATGGCGACGGCCTGTCTGGCCAGCGTTTCTGAACGGGAATAGAGCCCCAGTGAGAGGTAAACCCGTGACATCAGGATCATCATCTGCGCCTGGAGCTCCGGATCGTGGGACAGCCCGGAGTCGATGTCTTTGGACGCTTTGTCCAGAACTTCCCGGGCAGTAATGGTATTGCCGCGCGCCTCGCCAGGGTCGGATACCTTGAACATGCTGGCCATATACTCTGTCACGCGGTCGGCGCGGTCGCGCTCGCGGGTGGTACGCTGCAACTGTCTCGCCTGTATGACGGTGAAGCCGGCCAGCAACAAGACCATAAAAGCCGTAAGCGCCACGCCGACGCGGTGACGGCGCACATACTTTTGCATTCGATAGACCGTGCTTGCCGGACGCGCCAACACCGGTTCGTGGCGGAGATAGCGGCCAACGTCCGCAGCCAATTCTGAAGGCGTGCCATAACGCCGGTTGCGGTCTTTTTCCAAGGCCTTCATTGCGATCCAGTCAAGATCACCTTGCAGCGTGCTCGCCAGTTGCGCGGGCTCTAGCCCGCACGCAGCCGTTTTGAAAGTCGATGAATCTTTTGCCCTGGATATCCTTGCGCTGGGGCGCGGGGGGTCCACCTCACGAACTTGCTGCAATATCTCCTGCACCGATTTCTCTAGAGTTTCGAAAGGCAAAAATCCTGTGAGCAGGACATAAAGCACGACGCCGAGCGAATAGACATCGGTCCGGGTATCAATATCCTGGCCGATGGATCCCGCCTGCTCCGGGCTCATGTAGCCTGGTGTTCCCAGGAAACTTCCCGCCTGGGTGAGCAAGGCCGATTTCTCATCCGGAAGAGGCGTCGCGGCTTTGGCCAGGCCAAAATCAATGATGCGCGGCGCCGGCTTGCCGTCCACTTCCACAACCAGAATGTTCGCCGGCTTCAAATCACGGTGAATGATGGCTTTCTGGTGGGCATGCTGCACTCCATCACAGATCTTGATGAACAGTTCCAGACGCTCGCAAATAGAAAGCTTTTTCTCGTCGCAATAATCGGTGATGGGCGAGCCAGGGACGTATTCCATCACCAGGTAGGGTTGGTGGCTGGGAGTGGAGCCGGCATCAAATACCTTAGCGATGGCCGGGTGGTCCATCATCGCCAAGGATTGCCGTTCTGCCTGGAAACGCTTCAACAGCCCACTTTCAAAAACGCCCGCACGCAGCAGCTTCAACGCAACTTCACGGTGAAGGGGCGATACCTGCTCCGCCAGCCACACCTGGCCCATACCGCCTTCGCCAAGTTTGCGGACGAGCTTATAGGGGCCAATCGACTCGGGGGCTGGTGGGTCAAAGTCCGCAGAGAGAAAAGGCCCTGCCGTAAGGGCGATGGCTTCAAAATGGGCGGACAGCAAAGATTCCACTTCCGCGCGGAGACTGTCATCCTGGCCGCATGCCTCACGCAAGAAAGTTTCGCGCTTATCGTCGTCCCTTTGCAGGGCTGCCTCGAAAAGCTCTTTAACCCGGGGCCACTGCTCCGATTTTTCCATCGCTACCCTTTTTGATTTCACGGTAGAGCCAGGCCCGGGCTAAACTCCATTCCCGCTTTGTTGTCGCTGGAGAAATCGCCATCACGGCGGCGATCTCTTCGACGCTGAGGCCCCCGAAGAACCGCAATTCCACGATGAGGCTTTGCCGGGCGTCCAATCGGGAAAGCGCATTCAGCGCGTCGTCCAAGGCCAGCACGTCTGGGCCGCGGACGGGCGAGGGCACTAGGTCTTCATTGAGTTCCACTTTGCACTCGAAGTCTCGTTTTCCTGCACGACGCCTGCGGGCGGCGTCCACCAGTATCTGGCGCATGAGGCGAGCGGCGACCGCGACAAAGTGCGCGCGGTCCTGGATGGAGACTGGGCCCTGCTGGGCCATCTTCAGATAGGCTTCGTTCACGAGCGCCGTGGTTTGCAGGGTGTGTCCACTACGCTCGCCGCGCAGGTAATGGTGCGCGAGGGCATGGAGCTCCCGATAAAGCGCCGGCACCAGCGCGTCCAGGGCTTCCTTGTCACCGGATTTCCATTGCCGAAGGAGTGCGGTAACTGATTGTGGCAGCGGGTCTTGCACAAACTACCCCCTAAAGACCTGGCGCAGTTCCGGAGAGGATACTTTGTTCCTTCAGGCCAAACAATAATTTATTCCAGGCCCGTGAGCCCTTTTGCCAGGGTATATCGCCTTTAAGGTCAGGCACGAAAAAGGCGGTCAGCACCAGGAGCCGCCACTCGATAAGAGGAGGACAACCATGCCCAACAAAACTTTCTCAGCGTCCGGGTTGAAGCTTGTTTTCGAAGAAAGCTCACAGGAGGCCATTGTGCGTTGTGACGGCAGGATCACGGCAGCTTCATCCGAAATGCTGCAGCGTGAGATCGCGGGGAATCTGATTCCGGCATCGCTGGGCAAAATGGTTGCCGTGAACACGCGCATCGTGCTTGACCTATCCAGGGTGACCTATGTTGACAGCGCCGGGCTAGAAGCGATTTTCAAGTTGTGGCGAGCGGGACAGAGCCGAAGCTGCGCGGTGGAGATCGTCAACCTTACCACGCGCGGACAGAAGCTCATCAAGATGGCAGGACTGGATGGCATGCTCACGAAAATGAAGAGCCTGCTTGCTTCACTCTCCTAGGGAGGAGTTTCCATGAGCATGAATTACACAGTGCGAGAGATTGGAGAGGTAACCATCCTCGACCTGAGCGGCCGTATCACTCGGGGCGAAGCACTTGGTCTCATTCCAGGTACAGGCGTGGTACTGCAGGAACTCGTGCTCGATCAGGCTGCCCGCGGACATCGTAAGATCCTTCTCAACCTCCGCGAAGTGTCCTATATCGACAGCTCCGGTCTCGGTCAACTCTTTGCCTGCTCTACCGCGTTTCGTCATGCGGGCGGCCAAATGCGGACTTGCAATGCCAGCCCACGCGCCCTCGATCTACTGCGAATAACGCATCTGGAGTCCATTTTGGATATTGATAAAGACGAGGCCACGGCTCTCCAGGCGTTTACGTCAGACCAGCGACCTCTTACGATCGCCGCATCGAATGCGCACGCGTTTACAGTGACACGGTGATCTTGGCTGGTGGCGAGACGGTCGTCCGGGCGGGAAATGCCGAACGCTGGTAAGACTGAGCAACTTCGATTTACCGCCGTGTGGATGAAGCAACAGGCGGCTGGCAAGAGGTTGTGCCACGCGAATATCATCCCACAGCCGTAGCTGAACATTCCCGTGGCGCAACTGAGGTCAACTGTAGGATAAATCCCCATCCGTTCCTCAAAGACGAAGAGAGTCGCAGTCGCGAGCGGCTTCTCAAGCGAAATGGGGAACTGGGTTATTCGCGGAACTCACCGATTGCGGACGCCCTTTACTCGATATTCGAGAGCGTCGGCGAACCCGAAGTGTCGGCGGGCGAGCACCGGGCGGAGATGATACGGATAATCTCAGGAAAGATGCTGACGGCAACGGTACTTGAAGTCGTTTAGGCGGAGCGGACGGGTTTTTTCGGCAGGAATGGCAGGACCTTGGCGCTTTGTTTTTTCTCGTGCAAGGTGATTTCTTCCCCGTGCAGCTTGCCCGTCACAATGGCCAGTTCGCGATTGTAGAACTTCAGCTTTTCGAGATCCCGCTCGTACCGCAAAAGCGTGCGTAACGCCCTGAGCTTTTCGTGGAGACCGCTTAACTCGGAATTAGGGTCGGGAGACATAGAGCGCAGAAAGTATACCGCCAAGCGGCGCCGCCTGCATCTTGGCAGAATAAGAAAAGGCCACCATCACTGGCGCTTCTCGACGCTGTTAACCTGGCGGTCGTTGGCTATACTTGCTCCAAATTACATGCAAGACAGGAAAGAAGGTGGCCCATGACAAGCCACGTCGCCTTCATCCACTTGTCAACGCGCCGGCAATCGCTTGTTGTGTCCTTCTGCCGTCAATGTGGGTTATTCGTGGCAGCATGCCCGAGAGGAGGCAATCTTTTAATCGCCGAAGCCGCTCACCGTTGTGAGCCGACACGGCGAAAGTTTCGAACATCTGCCGACGGGGATCGCGAGCCGCGTCAGGCAGGTAGCGTTTAGTCTGACGTCAGTGCAGCATTGCGTGCCAGGAGCGTACTAATCAGGCCTCTGCTTAGTCCAGCCTTGGGTCGCCTCGAACTCAGTGACAAGACCCTCACACACGTCGCTGACTTCGAGCGCACATCCATGCGCTCGGCACCTCAGACTCAGAGGCAGCGGGGGTTTGCTTGCGAAGAGGACCCAGCACCTCTCCTCGCAACAGGGCACGTAATAGATATTTACAGGAGTACTGCTCATGCCAGAAGTGTAGCCGAACGTCCGTTCGAATGTGGCCTGTGAATCCTGTAAATTACCGCCGTCCTGTCCCAAATCGGAATGGGGCACGCTCGCCTGGAGTTGATGCTGCGGAGGATCTGGCGGGCGAGTTTGACCGAATCGTCGCGAACGCATGTCAGATCCAGCGCGCGGCTGCCGCACCGCTATCTTCAGGGCGGGTGTTGAAGGCGATGGTCGCTTGCGGTGCCGCACGATGGATGGCGTTGACCACGGCTTCAAACAGCACCAGCCGATTGGGTGGCAGGCGGACACCCGCGCCAATCACTACACAGTCGTAGACGTTACCGGCCAGGCAGCGTTCAATCGTCGGGACCGCGGTCTCGTCGGGTTTGATGAAGCAATCTCGGAATGCCAACCCCGCCCGGCGAAATCGGCCAGCGCGACTCTGACCCCAGCGTGGATCTTCTCCGCGGTCATGCCCGGCGGCAGCGCCGGATCCGAAAAGTCCACCGTTGCAGGATCAAAACCGACCCAAAGGACACGTTTCATCGACCCTCCTATCCATGAGGCTACGAAACAGCCAAAGCTAACGGCACGAGTACGATATTGCCTTGGGCATGGCGGATGATTGTACGTCAGTAACTTTCTGCTTCGCGAGCATGCTCTCTGGAGCATGCTGGGCAAAACGTTTTGTCACAGCATTCGCAGTCTTCCGCGTGGTCGCTGCATACTTTCCGACTGCACTTCGCGCAGCGGGAAAAGGTCGGCCGGGCACACTCGGGCATCCCGCAGGGTGGCGCTTCAAGCCCCGGGACAGGAACCACTACATAGTTTCGGACGTACACTGTCTTCGCTCCATCCTGAGTGTCGGGCAACCGAGCAATACGCAGGCGTGCGGCGTGTCACGTGTATCAGTGCGCGGCCGTTTTGGAACTGGCGCTACTAGATGTCGTGCTGGTCCTGGCGCCACTGGATGCCGTGCCGGTCTGGCGCCGACAGAGCCGCGGCGAAGTTATAAGAAGCCGAAGATGCATGGGTTGCAAGAGGAAGATGAAATCGAAAAGCCCCCGGGAACAAGTTCGGGCCGCCCTCGCGTCCACGCTCTTCGTAGAGCTCGAGGAAGTTTGGGTCGATGCACGGGGAGTGTGGTTTTTCGTCGAGTTGAAGGGTACTTACAACGGGCGTAGCATGTGGGCTGTTTTTGGAGCTCGCAATTGCCCGTTCATGCTCTCCTGAAACTTAAGGGGGTGAAAAACCATGCCAACAGTTACGGAATTCACCATCCAGCTGGAAGATCGCCCCGGCATGCTGGGAAAGCTGTGCCGGGCTATCGCTGATCGCAGCGTGAATATCGTGGCATTCCAATCGTTCCTTGAAGAACGAGGCAAGAGCGCCGTCCGGCTCGTAACCGACAATCCCACCGCGACCAGAATAGTCCTTAATGCCGAGCAGACAACCCACTCGGAAATGCAAGTCGCCAAGACCTCGCTGCCCCACCACCCTGGGTCGCTAGCCAGCGCGGCAGAGAAGCTTGGTGAAGCGCATATCAATATCAATTACGCGTATGCCGGGATCGAACCAGAGACGGATACGCCCGTCGTGATTTTCGGTGTCGCAGAAGTTGATCGGGCGGCAAAGCTTCTGGACGAGGTAGCCAAAAAAGCAGCGTAACTCCTGGCGTTTCGTCGAAAGCCCTCACGGGACATTTGTCAGCAGAGTGGCACGAGGTGAACGACGGTCAGAACCGGTTGAGAACGCATTGGTATATGAGTACGACCGAGTGAACCGTGACTGAGTAGCGTCCCGTAGCGGATCGCATTCTGCCTTATGTGCTTCTCAAGCGCTCTTCTTGGATGTGACCGCGTAACCCGTCGAGAGTCGCTGCTCGACATTGTCGCTGCCGCATTCGGGGCACACGACCTCTCCCTCTTCGTATTCCGCGAGGGTCAGCGTTTTCGAGAAGGGTTTGGCACAGGCGTTGCAGAAGAATTCGTATGTGGGCATACTCCTCGCCTCGATGCGGAGAACATACGCCGAATCGAGAGCGGCAGCAATTGACCAAAACTGGTGCAGGTCAGATTGGACGGGGGTACCCGAAAGCTGTGATCGGTCGCGTCCGTTTTATTTTTCAGCCGCAGCACGTTCTCTCCCGCTCTAGCCCTCGGAGTCGATTGCGAACCCCCAAGCCATTAACAGGTCCGGAGGCACATACCTGTGATCCTTATTTCTGCGAGCCCAGTCCCTTAGGGCAAATGAGCCCGCATAGTTTTCTGGGGAGAGTCCCAGCGTTCTAACCTCGTATTCGAACGAGCTCAAGCTAACCGCGACGACGGACTCACGCCTACACCAGTTTGGGTTCCCACGCTTTTTCATACAATCACACCTCGCTCTGAGACTGAGACAGGGCGCCGCCATTCTACGCTCGAGCGCCGGTTATTACCGAGAAATTGTGCTTGAACCTGCCACGGCCCATTGCAGATTGTGCCGAACACAGGATGGCGGGCTGCGGTTTCAGAGCGAGGGCGGGAAGGCAGAGGCAGCGAAGCGCAGGAAGAAAGAATGGGGCTGCACCGTGTTAGCAGAAAAGGAAGTAGAGCGGGAATTTGTCGCGGCAATGGGGCCGGATCTGGGGAAAATTCAAGCCGGGTTATGGGCCGAGTGCCTTGGCACTCGAGGTGGAGCGAATACATTGTGCTCTTTGGTACGAAGCCCCCACGCATTGACCTCTTGAAGAAAACCGCGCCGACGTTCTTTCGCCTAGTTCACGATTGTCTCAGGGATGATGTTCTGCTCCGGGTGCCCCGTTTTGTTGACCCGTCCACTTCAGGGACAGGCAAACACAATTTGAGCTTGGATCTTAGGGAGGCGCTGTCACCTGAGGATGGGCAACTGCGACACGGGAGCCGACACCAGAACCTTTGTCCGATCCGTCCGCGACAGGTTCATCACCCGCCAGAGCCCAATGCCCCACCAGGCCAGCGCCGTTACTTCGAGGAATCCGGTCAGTCCGACCAGCGGGTAGGCGATATTGGGGAAAAAGTCGGTGCCGATTTGCAGCAGCACGCGGCCGCTATTGCCGATATTGATGAGCAGGAACGGGCCCCACAGGCTGGAGAGCCTGGACGCATCAACCCCGGCCAGGATGGGCACCACGCGCGCAGCCACTCCCATAATCATCATGCTGATAAATCCGACAGTAAACGCGTGACGATGCGCGCCCATGTAGGCATGTGCGAAGCCCTGGCGCATGGCGATGCCATAGATCAGGAAGAACGGCATCATCCCATTTGCAATGATCAGCCAGACGTAGGCGGAGCGAACAAATTTGAAGGTGCGGTCGGGCTGCGAGGGTTGACTAAAGACGCCGAGTTGAATGGCGAGCAGCACGGCCCAGAGCGGCATCATCAGGTATGCAAGTTCCAATCCGATTCCCCAGGCGAGATTGCCGGTGGTGAGCACGGCCACGTAGCTGATGACATTAAGAATCAACGCGCCGTTCATGAGCGTGAAGATCAGCCGCTGGCGATCTTTCTTCGGTGGCTTGAGCCCGTAGACCAGGGGGACAAAGCGCTGGCTGACGCCCCCTATGATCAGGGCAGCAAAACCGAGCAACTGCACGTCGCGGAGGGGCCCATCAATCAGCGCGATGCGCTGAATGAGTTGCTGCTGACCTACAGCGGTGGCCTTGGCAAAGAAGAAAACGTCGCTCAAGATAGCCTGCACGAAAAACCACACGAACGACGCCACCAGGAAAGTCTCGTAGCGGTTGTGCGGTTCCAGCGATTGGCTCGCGGTCTTATACAAAACAGCCAGGAAAAGCACGACCGCGATCAACTCGACGACTGCGGCGAAGGTTCCCAAAGCGAGGCCGAGCTCGGAGTGGATGAGCAACTCGGCGGACATACGGGTCACGATGCCGGCGAGCATTAGGTAAAAGGAGAGATTCGCCAAGCCCGGACGCCAGAGCGACGTGTTCTTGAATCGCGGGAAGCTCTGATAGGCGAATCCCATTACGAATAGGCCGACCCAACCGAAGATCATGGCGTGCGCGTGGGCATGGATGGACTGCACCAGGTGCAATTGAAGGAAGCTTTTGCCGATGGCGATCTGGGCTAAGTTTACGGCTCCCCAGAGCGCGCCGACCGTCAGGACGATGAAAATACCGGCCTTGAAGAAGCGTCGGTAGATGTAGTCCGCGGGCGTCTCCTTATATATATGGCGCTCCTGCGGCCGCTGAGCTTCTCGATTGAGTTCTTCGAGCAGAGAAGGCAAATCCGCTTGGTGAACCGAGGCAAAAAAAGCGAGTGACTCAGCCGGACCCTGTCCACCGCCGCAACCGTGCAGACCGTGCTGGTCAAAGATGCGGCGCGAGTTCGGGAATTTCTGCACGACTTCGGCCACGCTCGTTTTCTCGGTGATCACCATGTTCCTCCTCCGCGTCCATCGAAGGTACAGTGCCCAGAATGATGGGCAAATGACTTCTGTCACACTGCGCCCAGGGATGACAGAGGGGTTTGGATGTCTCGACAATCCAATCAGAGCACCAGCAACAACTCTGCTGATGGACGTCTCGCTTGAGTCCATCGCCCTGATTCAAAAGATGTTGTGTTCTCCTAACGCCCTTCAGCCTCAGAGCAAAAAGCATGAAGTCTTCAGCGCAGCCGATGGAGAAAAGGCGCTGGAATTTTTCGAAACGCATGACGTCGATCTCGTGCTCCTCGATTACAAAATGCCCGGCATGGATGGCGGAACAGTTGCGCGGGAAATGAAACGACGCGCTTCAACGGTGCCGATCATCATGATTTCGGGCAATC
>DASSIO010000082.1:0-81261 GCA_035691825.1 Terriglobales bacterium
GTGGAGGCGGTCTGCAGGATGACTCCACCATCGTGCTCGACCATATGCCGGGCGGCGGTCTGAGCGACGTTGAAAACTCCCGTAAGATTCACCGCGATGATCTTGTCCCACTCTTCCGGCGTGATGTCTAGGAACTTGTGGCGAATGCTGATTCCGGCATTATTGATGACCACGTCGAGGCCGCCCATGATCCCGACCGCATCGTTTATGGCCGCTCGAACCTCGTTCAGCTTCGAGACGTCAGCCTCGATCGTGCCCGCCAACTCCGGCAATTGTTGCTGGATACGTTTTCGTCCGGCATCGTCGCGGTCGAGCACGCATACCGCCGACCCCTCTTCGAGAAAACGCGCCGCTGTGGCCGCGCCAATCCCGCTGGCCCCGCCCGTGATCAAAACGCGTTTTCCTTGCAAACCCCGCATGTTCTTCCGTCCTTAGCAGAAGCCGAGCCATGCTCGGCCGGACAGTCGAGGACGACTGTCCCTACGGCAACCTGAAAACATCCAAGTCAGCGGATCAGGATAAATGCTGAGCGGGAAGGACGCCAGAGCGAGCCACGGATCTGCGCGGATTGTGGGCTCAGCGGCTAAATGGGCTTGCTGCCGTGGAAGAGCCAGATCAGGTCGATAATCAGGATGATCACGACCATCAATTCGAGAGCGAAGGCCCGGGCCTGATGGAACTGATCGACCATGAAACGGTAGAGCTCCTCGGCGGTGCGAAGTTTCTCGTTCACCAAGTCGTTGTAGTCCGGCACTCCGACTTTGGTGGCAGCCAGACGGTAGAGGCGGGCAGAAAACATGTCACTGAGGAACTTGATTGCATTGTCGACGCGCTCGGTCAGCTCCATAACGTCAAGCAGAACCGTATGCAGCCGGGAAGCTGCCCGGGCCAACCGCCAGCGGGCCAGCAGTCCAGTGCCTTTTTCCAGTGAGTCGTAAACCCCGGCCAACTCCCGCGTCATAAAGTCGTCGTAATGGCGGAATTCCAGCAGCTGCGAGTTGGCGTATTCCAGAAGCTGAATAGCGGTTTCCGCGCCTGCGGGCGAGTCATAAATAAACGCCCCATTCCAGCCAATGACAGCCAAATCGCTCGGGTAGTAGGAAATGCGGCCCTGGAGGATTTCGTTGCGTTCCCCTTCGGACAGCTGCGTGGTTTCCCCGCGGACAATCTGTGCGACTTGCGCGCCGTGCTTGCTGAGCAGATCGGCAGCTGACGGCGACCCTGCCACCTGCCGGATATGGAAGATGAAGTAATCCTCGCTGAGCCAGTCCTTGTAAGGTTTAACGATGGCGGGGGCAGCGCGTTCCAGTTTCTGGCGGGCAATTTTTGAGGCGAAGCGGTCAAAATCCGAGTTCCAGACCCAGCGGCTGGCAAGTTGAACCAGAGTGTCCCAGTCACCGGCAAACGGAAGCTCAAAAATCAGGCTGACCACGCCGTAGTCGTAATACTTGATTTGGCCTTCCAGCCGTTCCCCCGTCTCTAACACCACAGGTTCTAAGGTCTCAAGGACAGGAGGTCTTTGGTAGCGGACGTACCCGGGGGCCGGATGCTTGAAGCTGGCTTCCTGGCGCCGCGCGCCGAAGATCTCTCGCAGTTGATCGAGGCGAATCTCCTCACAGACGTCAAACTGCATCAGCACCAGCAAGGATCCGTGAACCGAGGGCTCAGCTACCGGTTCAGTCCGGAGCTTCGTCGAGATGTCGGTTACGACGAGCGGAGCAGCGGTTTCGGGTTCCATATTGGTGTCCAGGCTGAGGCCAGAGGAGACCCCAACGGCGGGCGCTCGAACATCTATTTTCCCAGAAAAGAGGGGAGTGCGGCAGGAGGTACAGCTAAGTTATTGATTCCAAGTAGATTTTTCCCGAAATAGTGCTCCGTTCACCCACCGCTGGGTGCCTTTTCCTAAACCGTTTCAAAAATCACTTACAGGTAGACGTACTCGTGCCTCACTCGGAAGAAATTGCCGTTTCAAGTCCATTGATACCAAAGGTGAGGTTCTTAACCTCTCCGTAGTCGCCCTGCGGCGGCAGCGGCTTTCCATTGAAAAAGATCCTTACTCCACCCACGTTACCTGCCCTGACCGTGACAGACTTCTCCGCAGGAATCGCCTTCTCGTCTGGCGCAACCAGAGTTCCGCTGAAGGCCGGTTTTCCGTCCGCTGTAATCGTAAGCCAGGAATCTTCATCAGCTTTTATAACGACCGTGAAAGCGCCGGAATGGGGTTCTGCGGTCGAAACCTCCCGTCCATCACTGGGATTGCTCCCGCTCTTTGCAGGGACGTATTGTGCTGAATTGGTATCGCGGGCGGCGGGCGGCGGCGTCACGGAAGGCGGATACTGAGTCTCCGACTGCTGCTTGGATATTGCCTCGGCAGTGCGTAACTGCGCCTGGCCATCGCGCTGGCGCGAGTAGTAGCCCCACAAGGAAAGGCTCACGGCGGCCACCAGTAAAAGCGCTGCTACCCATCCCCAAGGAATTTCGGTGAGATGTTGCGCTTGGCGCTGCCGCTCCTTTTCGCGCTGTTCCGCGATGGCGCGTAACTCCTGATCATCGGCCTGAACACTGGCGTCAACCTGGACCGACGCCATGTATTCCGCCGCGGCCTGCTCCTCATCGATGGCGACCTGCCGCGCGTAGGCGCGCACGAAAGCTTTATTAAAAATGCCACCGGGGAGCTGCTCGAACTTTCCTTCTTCGATGGCGCGCAACATGCGCACACTGATCTTGGTTGCCAGCGAAACCTGGTCGAGAGTGATCTTCTTCTTCTCGCGTTCGCGTTTGAGGCGCTCGCCGATCGATGCCACCGGAAACACTCCCCTGGGCTGAACCGTAGGATGCGGGCAGTACGGCTCAATCATAAGTTAAGCCGCTGCTGCTGCAGCGAAAAATTCTTATCTTCAATAGCACCATCGTAACCGCGCTATCTGCTTGTAAACCGTGGCTTAACGGGTTCGTTGCTTACTAAGGTTTATTGCTTGGGGTAAGAATGGACGCCTATAATCACCCCATTCCTGCCGCACTTCTGAGGACCTTGAGGGCAATGACTGAGGCCACCGACTCCGCCCGCAAACGCCAGAGCCAAGAGCTCAACATCTACCACGATGTGGCCAAGGCTTTGACCTCTTCGCTGGACCTCGATTCCATCCTGCAGACAATTATGGACAAGATGGCGGAATACTTTCGTCCCGACACTTGGTCTCTGCTGATGGTCGACGAGCAGCGCGAGGAGCTCTATTTTGCGATTGCGGTAGGCGACGCGGCCGAAGCGCTTAAAAACGTTCGGCTCAAAGTCGGAGAGGGCATCGCGGGCTGGGTAGCCAAACACGGGGAACGCCTGATCGTCCCCGACGTAAGCAGTGATGAGCGCTTTGCCAAGCGCATCGATGACATGACCCAGTGGGAAACGCGCTCCATCATTTGCGTGCCCTTGCGCTCTAAACACCGCGTACTCGGAGTAATTCAGCTGGTCAATGTGGAAATGGCGGGATTCAAGGAAGAAGAAGTCTACTTCCTGCAATCTCTATGCGACTACGCGGCTATCGCTATCGAGAACGCTCGTGCCGTCGAGAAAATTCAGGAATTGACGATCACCGACGATGTCACTGGCCTCTACAACGCCCGGCACCTGTATAAAACCTTGGAAACTGAGGTCTACCGCTCGTCGCGCTTCGCATACGAATTTACTGTGCTGTTCATCGATCTGGACCATTTCAAGCAAGTCAACGATACGCACGGACACCTGGTCGGCAGCAAGCTGCTCTCCGAGATTGGCTATCTGATCAAAGCGCAACTCCGCCTGATCGATTACGCGTTCCGCTACGGCGGCGACGAGTTCGTCATCCTGCTTCCCCAAACCAGCAAAGACGCGGCTCTGAACGTGGCGAAACGTCTGCGGGATAACCTGCGCACAACTCCCTTCTGCAGCGAGGAAGGCCTGAATCTTACGGTGAAAGCTAGCATCGGACTGGCCACTTATCCTCACGACGCTAAGACCCCGCACGACATCATCCGCCAGGCCGACGAGATGATGTACTTGGTCAAGAACACTACGCGTGACAACATCGGCGTGGCCCAGCGCGGCGTAATCAAAGGCTGATAAGTCTAAAAAGGCACGAATTCACCCGATGTCCTGCCTTGTCATGCTGAGCGCGGCGGAACATCCCTACGGCTGTGTTCGAAGGTCGAGGAATTAGCTAGAGCGCCTACTTCCGCGGCTCGAGTGAATTCGGTTTATCGGACTGCTCACGCTGAATCTCCCGTTGATCAGGCTTCCATGCGCCCGAATTGGCGGGCGCCGAAGCATTCACCCCAAAGTCCCAGACATAGAGATTCATTCCTTCGCTACCCAGCATCTCTACCACCGCGTATTCGCCCGCGCTGAGCGGAGCACTAGGAGTGAGTTTTACCCACGAGCTTCCTGGCATAACTTCCGACTGCGAAGGCACCAGGTTCTGTTGCTGGCTCACCTTGCCGTACACGGCGATTTTGATGTTGCCGACAATTCGCTTGTTCTGTTTGCTCTGCATGCGGACGATACGAAACCGCAGCGGATCCGTGGGCTTTGCCGCTGATGCCGTCTTCTGTGGCTGGTCGGGTGACACGTCCGTCCCCTGATCGATATTCACATAGAACGTAGGCTGCGTAATGTGCGACTGAATCTTTGCGTGCAGGCCCTCCAGTTCGATGGTCTGCTTGGAGCTGGCAATCGGATTGATGGTCGCGCGCAGAATGTTCCCCTTCATGTTCTTGTTGATTTGCCCGCCAGTCTGCTGGATTTCGTTCAGTTCCGGCTGCCCCTGAAAATTGTCGAGCAGGAGAACGCCCCCATCGTCAGGCAGCCGTAATCCCGGCGCTACGAGTGGACTCTTTGCTTCTTCAGCTTTGCGCTCCGCCTCGAGTTCCTTATCAAGTTGAACTGCTTCGGGAGAATTGTGTCCCGCCTGCAGGTCCTGCTCGTACTTTTTCGTTGCGTCCCAATCCACCAGCGAGTAGGGAACATCCTCCCACTCATTGCGCTCGGCACTCAGATAGTGAACGCGGTCACCCTGGATTTCCCACTTGACGGCCGGCTGATAAGAGCCGTCCTTCAGAATCAGACGTTTCGATAATTGCTGGCCGCCGGCGGGCAAGCTCAATGACAGCAGAATCGCAATTCCAGCCAAAATAGGGAGTTGCATTGGTCGGCAAAGCATGCGCATAGCTAGTCAATTAGATGCGCGCCAGTACGCAAATAGCAAGATGCCGGTCAGGCGAGCCGCCAGAAGTCCCCGACTAACCCTATCTGCTCGAAAGCGCGCTGAGCCTCCCCTGCGGACTTGGGCTGCCAGTTAGGACTGAGCCGGTCCTCATACCAGGCGCATGCCAGTTTCCAGCCTTGCATCATCGAAAGCGTGCCTCCGCGAGGCTGGTTCCACTGTGCACACCACCGGTCGACATGCTGTTCCGACCGGAACAGAAGCATCGTACGTCAAGTGAAAACCACGTCCTTGTACCAGTCCCGCGCCGGGACTGCGATGTGGATGACTCCAGTGCCGGAACGCAGCTTGCCACCTCGGACTTCAATCGGCATCTGGTAATTGCAGCATGCACACGCGGCGTCGATGGAGGCGTCTCTACCGAGCATGGCGGGAATGCCTAACGCATCCCAGATGCAATTGCCGAACCAGGAGCGTCTCCCGATTCGCACCGGAAAAGGAGTGGGAATTGCCGAGAACGGGGCTACCCTCCACAACTCGCCATCCTCCTGCAACATGAAGGCATGGCTCTGGCTTAAGCGCTCCAGGCTGGCCCTTACCTGCTTCAGCGGACAAGAAAAAGCCTTCGCCATCTCGGCCGCAGAAGGCGTTACTTGTTTTCTTAAAATGTGACGATAAACAAAAAGCCTGAGCCGCTGATCGAATTGTGTCTCGGAAAGCCTTTGCATTTCCTCAGCCTCGCTGGATTCCGTCACGTAGGGGCAGACGTCCTCGCCTGCCCGGCGGAGCGGAGCTCCGCAAATGTATCATCATTCATGCTAGTGGTGACCGCCTGCACTCATGGCCAATTTTGGCCGGCGCTTTTGCGGTTTATTTTTGAGAATACTTTCTGGCATAATTGATCGTGCACACCAGCCTGCACGATTCCAAGCCAAAATTTAAAGCGAGGGCGCGATGTCGGCAAAGTACATCTTTGTAACCGGTGGCGTGGTGTCTTCTTTGGGCAAGGGGCTGGCAGCCGCATCCATCGGGTGCCTGCTGGAAAGCCGTGGCCTGACGGTCAACCTGATGAAGTTTGATCCCTACCTGAACGTCGATCCCGGAACCATGTCGCCCTTCCAGCACGGAGAGGTGTTTGTTACCGACGACGGCGCCGAGACTGACCTCGACCTCGGCCACTACGAGCGCTTCACCCACGCAAAATTAAGCCGCGACAACAATTGGACCACGGGACGCATTTACGAGCAGATCATCGCCAAGGAGCGCCGCGGCGATTATTTGGGCAAGACCGTACAAGTCATTCCTCACGTGACCAACGAAATTAAATCGGCC
Organism: Terriglobales bacterium; assembly: GCA_035691825.1. GTDB lineage: Bacteria > Acidobacteriota > Terriglobia > Terriglobales > Acidobacteriaceae > Gp1-AA122. The sequence goes on from DASSIO010000082.1 coordinate 6,528, forward strand.
ATGAAGAAGGTCGCGCAGGAAGTGGATGTCGCGATTGTGGAGATCGGTGGCACGGTCGGTGACATCGAGTCGCTGCCTTTCATGGAAGCCATCCGCCAGATGCGCCAGGAACTGGGCCGCGAGAACACCCTTTTCGTGCATGTCACCCTCGTCCCGTTCATTGCCGCGGCCCAGGAATTGAAGACCAAACCTACCCAGCACTCGGTCAAAGAACTGCTCAGCATCGGAATTCAACCCGACATTCTCCTCTGCCGTACCGATCGCTTTCTCTCCAAAGAGATCAAGTCGAAGATCGCGCTGTTCTGCAACGTCGAAGAAGAGGCGGTCATCACCGCTAAAGACGTGGCCTCGATCTACGAGGTGCCGGTGGTGTTTTCGCGTGAGGGGGTGGACACGCTGGTCTTGAAGTACCTCCACATCGAAGCCAAAGAGCGTGATCTTAAGGACTGGGAAGACATTGTCCACCGCGTCTATAACCCCAAGGACGAAGTGAACATTGCCATCGTTGGCAAGTATGTCGAGTACGAAGATTCTTATAAGTCCCTCAAAGAAGCGCTGGTTCACGGAGCTTTGGCGCATAACCTGAAGCTGCAGGTGAACTGGATCGAAGCCGAGGGCCTGGAAGATGCGGCTACTCGCGATGCGCAGCTGGAAACCTTCGACGGAATTCTCGTCCCCGGCGGATTCGGCAAACGCGGCATTGAAGGCATGCTCCAGGCGATTCGGTACGCGAGAGAGAAGAAGGTGCCTTATTTCGGAATCTGTTTGGGAATGCAAACTGCCTGTATCGAGTTCGCTCGCAACATGTGCGGACTGGCGGATGCCAATTCCAGCGAGTTCGATCCTGCGACCCCGCATCGCGTGATTTACAAATTACGCGAGCTCCGCGGAGTCGAAGAACTGGGCGGTACCATGCGCCTGGGCGCGTGGACCTGCAAAATCGAGCCGGGTACGCTTGCTCACAAAATTTACGGTGAACTGGAAATAAGCGAACGTCACCGCCATCGTTACGAGTTCAACCGCGAATACGAAGACACGCTTGTTGCGGCGGGCCTGCGCATTTCCGGATCTACGCCGGATGGCACTTACGTCGAAATGATCGAACTCCCCGATCATCCTCATTTCATCGGCTGCCAATTCCACCCCGAATTCAAATCTAAACCCCTCGAGCCGCATCCACTGTTCAAGTCATTTATCGGCGCCTCGTATGAACATTGCCGCGTTCGAAAAACCAGGAAAGAAGCCGAGGAGATGGAGTTGTTCCTGCGTCCTGAAAAGGTTGCGAGACACTGAGACATCAAGGGCCACACCTTGCATGCCTTTGTAGCCCTTTGTGTTCTTTCTCGAAAATCACGTAGGGGCAGACGTCCTCGTCTGCCCGGCGGAGCGAAGCTCCGCGAACGGTCTCTCTCAATCCAAAATCGAGCTGCTGTCTTTCTGGCTCCTCTCCTTTGGCACTCGTCCAGTTTCTGCCATTCATAGCGCCTTTCTGGCGATCCCCGTTGTAAGATGGCCGCTGGCTCATGGCCCTGTCGCGCTCGCAGCTTCCCGATCCGGCTCTTGTCCTGCAGCAAGAGATTGCCACCCTTGCGGCTCGCCCCTCCGTGCGCTCCGCCTGTGCTTCGCTGATCACGCATGAGCCCACCTTCGCCAAATGGCAACTCGATATGGCCCGAATTCCCGCTCCGCCTTTTGGTGAGCAGGCGCGCAGTGACTGGCTGCTGGAGCGCTTCATCGACATCGGCCTGGAACACGTCCAGATTGACGAGGTGGGAAACGTTTTTGGCGTGCACCGTGGTTCAGACGAAAAGCTCCTTGCACTGAGCGCCCATCTGGACACGGTTTTCCCCGCCGGCACCCCATTGAATGTCAGGCAGGAGGGATCTCGGCTTTACGGCCCCGGCGTTTCCGATAACGGAGCAGGTGTAGCTGCCTTGCTGGCAATCGCCTACACCTTAGCCAAGCAACAGGTGCGGCATGGGCTGTCGGTTCTGTTTATCGGCAATGTGGGCGAGGAAGGCGAAGGTGATCTGCGGGGCATGCGTCACATCTTCTCGCAGCGCCGCTGGCTGGACTCCATCGTCTGCCAATTGGTGCTGGACGGAGCCGGCGCGGACACCATCGTCGCCGAGGCCCTGGGCAGCCGCCGCTTTGAAGTGATTCTGCGCGGCCCGGGGGGACACTCGTGGAGCGATTTCGGAGCGCCTAACCCCATTGTTGCTCTGGCTCGCACCGTGGACCGGTTCGCACGCAATCAGGTACCGTCAACACCGAAAACCACCTTCAATATTGGAGTCGTTCGGGGTGGCACGTCGGTGAATTCCATTCCTGAATCGGCCAGCATGCGCGTGGACATTCGCTCCACATCCACCGTGGAAATTGACCGGCTGGAGCAGGCGCTCAGAACGGCGTTGGAGCAGGCCGTACAAGACGAAACTCAGGTAGCGGAAGCACGTAGCCCCGGCGGACGCCGCTCTCCAACCTTGAGTTCGGAAATCGTCGGCATCGGAAGCCGGCCAGCCGGCGAGTTACCCTCCGGCGCCCGGATTCTGCAAGTCATTCGCGCCGTCGATGCTCACCTGGGCAATGTGGCGCAAGTACAGCGCGCGTCTACCGACGCCAATGTCCCCCTTTCGCTCGGGCGCGAGGCCGTGGCCATCGGTGGAGGAGGAACTGGCGGCGGCGCCCACACGCTGCACGAGTGGTTCGACTGTACTAGCCGGGATCTTGGTCTCAAGCGGATTCTGTTGACAACGCTTGCTCTGGCAGGAGGAGGCAAATGAGACTGCTCGTGGTGGTCCTGCTGTTCTCTGCTGTCGCGCTGGCGAAAGACAGCCAGGATACGGCCAAGGCCGACCTCATCTTCGTTCACGGAAACATCTATACCGGCGTAAAAGGCAGCTCGGGTATTTATGCCCGCGTTCACGCGATGGCCATCCGCGGCGACCGTATCCTGTCGATTGGAGAAGAGAAAGAACTTCTAAAACAGAAAGGCCCGCAGACTGAAGTTATCGACTTGCATGGTCAATTTGTCATGCCCGGCTTCAATGACGCCCATTGTCACTTGGCAGAAGCTGGTTTCGAAAAAGTGAGTGTGAACCTGGTCGGCACGAAGTCGTTGGCCGATTTCCGCGACCGGGTTCGTGCTCAAGTTCAAAAGGCCGCCCCCGGGGAATGGATAACGGGGGGTGGCTGGGACCAGACTCTCTGGTCCGACAAAACCCTGCCCGCGCGGGCCGACTTGGATGATATCTCCGGCGATCACCCCGTCTTCCTGCAACGCGTCGACGGACATATCGCAGTCGCGAACAGTAAGGCCCTGCAACTGGCAAAGATAACCCTGGCTAGTAAGGATCCGCTCGGCGGACACATCGATCGTGACGAAAATGGCGATGCCACGGGCATTCTCCGGGACACTGCGACCGACGCTGTGTTTTCGGTCATCCCACCCCCAACGCATGAGAAGCGGAGGAAGGCCTTGGAGATCGCGTTAACGGATGCAGCCCAGTGGGGCGTTACTTCCGCGCAGGACAACTCCAGTTGGGAAGACTTTCAGGTTTATGAAGAACTGGAGCGCGAAGGCAAGCTGCCCATCCGCATAACTGAGTGGCTGCCGTTTGACGCCCCGGTCAACGAGCTAAATCAGAAGCGTGGTTCGCATTCCGCTTCCGATCCCATGCTGCATACCGGAATGCTCAAAGCTTTCATGGACGGCTCACTGGGATCGCGGACCGCCGCCCTGCTCGCTCCTTATAGTGACGATCCCAAGAACTCAGGCCTGCCCCGATACGAAGCGGCCAAGCTGAATGACATGGCCAGAGAGCGGGCCGATGCAAGATTCCAGATGGGATTCCACGCGATTGGCGATCGTGGTGTAAAGATGGCGCTGGATGCGTTCGACGTCGCCGAAAAGGATGCTCACGAGCATCACGTCAAGGCGCCAGACGGCAGCGATGATTACCGTTTCAGAGTGGAGCATGCGCAGGTGACCAATCCTGCTCAGGTTGCGGAATTCAAGCGCCTTGGCGTCATCGCATCCATGCAGCCCAATCACCTGCTCACCGATATGCGCTGGGCGCAGTCAAGATTAGGGCCTGCGCGCGCGGCTCAATCTTATGCTTGGGCGGAGTTTTTGAAGAATGGAGTCAGGCTAGCTTTCGGAACGGATTATCCTGTCGAGCCGATTACCCCATTTCGAGGCCTCTACGCAGCAGTGACACGAAGGAGTGAAGACGGCAAACAAGAGTACTTCCCCGAGCAGAAGCTGGACATCGATCAAGCCATCGCTGCCTACACGACCGGTTCGGCTTACGCCGAGTTCGCCGAAAAGGAAAAAGGGGGTCTGCAGCCCGGCATGCTGGCCGATTTTGTCGTGCTCGATCGCGACATTACCGCGGTTCCACCCTTAGAAATTCTCAAAACGAGAGTCTTGCGCACCGTCGTGGGCGGCAGGACGGTCTACCTGGATAAGCACTAAGCCTATCCGATCCTTGCCAGCCGTCGCACTGCCCGCGTATCATGCAGCGTTTATGTCTTCGCGATCCAGCGCGCGTCAACCCAACCTGCGTGAGAAAGCGCAGTTGATGTCAGCTTCCGAAATTGAGCGAACGTTAGTGCGGCTGGCCCACGAAATCATTGAGAAAAATAACGGAGTCGCAGAACTGGGCCTGGTTGGCATTCGCCGGCGGGGGGTGCCGCTGGCGCAGCGCCTGGGCGAGATGATCGGGCGCATCGAGAAAGACAAGATTCCTGTCGGCAGCCTCGATATCACTCTCTACCGTGACGACCTTTCAACCCTCGGCCCTAAACCGGTGGTGCAGAAAGCCGATATCGGCTTCCCAATTACCGGGAAGGTTGTCATTTTGGTGGACGATGTTCTGTATACCGGGCGGACGGCGCGCGCCGCTATGGATGCGTTGTTCCGGCAGGGGCGTCCGCGTCTGGTGCAGCTTTGTGCACTCATCGACCGCGGTCACCGGGAGCTGCCCATTGAAGCCATGTACGTTGGACGCCGTGTACAGACGGCTAGTCACGAGATCATTGAAGTCAAGCTTCGCGAAGTCGACGACTTAGAGAAAGTTCTCCTGGTGGAACGCGAGTTATAGCGCAGGTGGTTGGAACCAGGCCAGCGACCTAAACGACAGCCAACGACTACACTGATGCCCAGTCCCGCTCGCGGCTCGCTGCTCGGAATCGAACATCTCAAGGCCGACGAAATTCTTACCATCCTGAAGTTGGCGCGCCGCATGAATCCCGCCAAGCCTCGGCCCTTGCTGCGCGGCAAGCGCATCGTCCTGCTGTTCTACGAGCCATCGACACGCACCCGGTCGTCCTTTGAAGTAGCGGCCAAGTCACTCGGCGCCATGACCGTGCTCGTACAGGCCAGCGGTTCCAGTATCGAAAAGGGCGAGTCGCTCCTGGACACAGGCTACACGCTGCGGGCAGTGGGGGCTGATGCCATCGTGATTCGTCATCCCAACGCGGGCGCGCCTCACCTGATGGCACGGAATTTGGATATTCCCGTTATCAACGCCGGCGACGGCATGCATGAGCATCCCTCGCAGGCTCTGCTTGACGCTTACACGATTCTGCGGCACAAGAAGACCTTCAAAGGCCTGCAGGTCGCAATCATCGGCGACATTTACCACAGCCGCGTCGCCCGCTCAGCGTGCCACCTATTGAGCAAGTTTGGAGTGCGCATCATTTTATGCGGACCCCCGGAATTGGTTCCCGAAATCGCGACAACTCTTGCCGCGGGAGTGCGGATCACAAGGCATCTCGAAGAGGCGGTGCGCAGCACCGACGTCCTTATGCTGCTGCGCGTGCAAAAAGAACGGCTTGCGGGAAAAAAGATCGAGTTGGAAGAGTACATTGCGCGCTACCAGATGACCCCGGCGCGGCTCAAGATGGCAAAACCTGATGCCATCGTGATGCATCCCGGGCCGATCATTCGCGGCCTGGAGCTAACCGGAGAAATCGCGGATTGTCCGCAATCCGCCATCGTCGAAGAAGTTGCCAATGGCGTGCCTACGCGCATGGCGATTCTGGCGCGCGCTTTCGGACGGAGTTCATGACGGAAAAGGGAACAGGTGAGCGACGCTAAGCGACAGCACGGCGGTTCGCTGTTGATCAAGGGCGGGCGTGTCATCGATCCGGCCTCCCGCGTCGACGCTAATCTCGACGTGCTGCTGCGGGATGGCCGAGTCGCCGAACTTGCGCCGCCGAACACGATTCGCGAATCCGCTGACGAAAAGTTCGACGCCCGCGGCCTAGTCGTCGCTCCTGGGTTTATCGATATTCATGTGCACTTGCGCGAGCCTGGACAGAGCTATAAAGAGACCATCACAACCGGAACCGCCGCGGCGGCAGCAGGAGGATTTACTTCAGTCTGCTGCATGCCAAACACCTCGCCAGTGCTCGATTCTGCGGAATGGGTGAAGTGGCTGCAACAACCGGAACGCGGTGCCTTGGTTAACGTTTTTCCGATCGCCGCCGCCACGCGCGCCAGCAAGGGTGAGGTGCTGACCGACTTTCGCGAATTGCAGCAGGCGGGCGCCGTCGCCGTTACTGATGACGGAAGACCGATTCTCGATGAGGACCTCATGCGGGAGGCGCTACAGGTGTCCGCGCAGGTGCATCTGCCCGTCATTCAGCACGCCGAGGACACTCGCCTGACCGAGCATGGCTCGATGCACGAAGGTGCAACCTGTTTCCGGCTGGGGCTTCGAGGAATGCCGGCGAGCGCTGAGGCTGCGATTGTGGATCGTGACGTTCAGCTTGCGCAAGCGACCGGTGGACGCCTGCACGTCGCCCATCTTTCGACTGCCGACGCTTTGAAAGCGGTGCGGCGTGGAAAACGCGCCAAGACGCACGTGACCTGCGAAGTCACTCCTCATCATTTCACCCTCATCGATGAAGATGTTGGCGAATACAATACAAATTTCAAGATGAATCCGCCCCTGCGCTCAGACGCCGACCGGGAAGCCGTTTTGGCGGCCATGGCCGATGGCACCATCGATGCCATCGCTACCGACCACGCCCCGCATGCGCTGCATGAAAAGCAGATGGAGTTCGAGCGCGCCCCATTTGGCGTGACCGGCCTGGAGACTGCGCTGGGCTTGGCGCTAACCCGGCTCTATCATGCGCACAAGGTACCGCTGTCGCGGGTTGTGGAATTGTTTACCGACGGACCGGCACGGGCCGTAGGCCTCAGTGGGCGTGGCAGCCTGTCACGCGGCAGTTACGCTGATGTAACTATCTTCGATCCCAAGCAGCGCTGGAGGTTCGAAGCCGCTCACTCTCGTTCAAAATCCCACAACACTCCCTTTGATGGTTGGCAACTCACCGGCAAGGTGATGGCAACCATTGTCGCAGGGCGCATTGTTTATCGTGCCGATTAAGGCCAGGGGACGCGGCGTACGGTTCGAATGAGACTTGGGTCGCTCAACAGCGAAGAGTCCCCGAGAACCGGAACAAAGTCCTTACAAGTCAATTACTACGCTGTTAGCTTTGTCAATTTGAAAGCGGGCGCCGGGCGGGACCACGGTGGTTGCACTGTATTCAGTGATGACGGCCGGACCCGAATACCGCTTTCCTCTTTGCAATTGCGAACGTTCCCAAACATCGCTGCGGATAGCCTTTCCTTCAAAATTGACCGCGCTTCGCAGCGGTTTTGCACGCACAGCCGCTTGCGCGTCTGGCTGAACCGCCAATTTTGTGCGGGGCGGGGGCAGGCTGGCTCGCAGTCGCAAGGTGACCAGTTCCACCTCGCGCTCCGGATGGCTGTAACCGTAGCGCCGTTCATGTTCCTTATGGAAGGCGTCCAGCAATCCTGACGAAAACCGTAGATTCAACTCGAAGCCCTGACCACGGTAGCGCAGATCGACCGTTTTCTGGAAACGAATGTTCCCGCGCCAGTTCTCTTCACGAAATTCTGTCGCCGCGCTGTTGCGCAACTTGAGGAATTCCTCATTCAATTGGGCTTTCGGAAGCTTTCCGGGAACCTCCCACAGAACCGTGCGCGAGTAGTCCTTGACCACATCGCTAACCAGAATTCCATAGGCAGAAAGAGCTCCCGGCAACGCAGGAATAATGACTCGCGGGATGCTGAGCGCGCGAGCTAAGTCGCAGGCATGCAACCCGCCGGCTCCGCCAAAAGCAACCAGAGTGAACTCGCGCGTGTCGTAGCCGCGCTCGATCGAGACTACGCGAATCGCCTTTTCCATGGTTGCGTTCACAACCCGAATCACACCGGCGGCAAACTTCTCCAGCGTGAGGCTGGACGCGTGTTTCTTGAGCCACTGGGTAACTATGGCGCGGGTCCGGTCTAGGTCCAGAATGAATTCTCCCCCGAGGAAATGTTTCGGTTGCAGCCGTCCGAGGAGGAGGTTCGCATCGGTCACCGTGGGCTGCAAACCTTTGCCATAGCAGATTGGGCCTGGATCCGCACCCGCCGATTCCGGACCAACTCGCAGCGCGCCTGCCGCGTCGAAGCGTGCGATTGAGCCCCCTCCAGCGCCGACGGTGTGAATGTCGAGGATTGGGACTGCGACCGAGAAGCCTGCCACTTCCGACTGGCTCGAAGTGCGCGCCGCACCATCTACCAGGGAAACATCGGTCGACGTGCCGCCCATGTCGAAGGAGATAATTTGAGAAAAGCCGCTGGCCCGTGCCATGGCAGCCGCGCCGATCACACCTCCTGCCGGGCCCGAAAGCACCGTCCTGACCGGCTCGTGGGCCGCCGACTCCAGGGCTGTGATTCCTCCGCTCGATTGCATGACAAAGACTCTCGGCTTCTCAGTGGCATGACAACACACATCTGCCGCGCGGCTCTGCAGATTTCCCAAGTAACGCTGCATGATGGGCTGCAGGTAAGCGTTGACCACCACAGTGCTGGTTCGCTCCGCCTCGCGAAATTCAGGAAGGATCTGATGTGATACCGAGAGCGGAACACCAAGATCCCTCAGCACCGCCGCCACGGCCAATTCGTTATTTTCGTTGGCAAACGAAAAGAGCAATGAGATCGCGATCGCCTCAGGCTTGCTTGGGAGAAGCTTGTCATACAGAGTGCGAAGCCCATCGGGCGTTGGCGATTGCAGTATCTCCCCGTCGCTGGCGGTCCGTTCCGCGACGCCAAACCGCAAATTGTGCAGCACCAGCGGTTCTACGCGCTCAAAGAAGAAATCGTAGAGCCTGGGTCGCGCCTGCCTGCCAATCTCAATGGCATCTTCGAATCCGGCGGTTGTGACCAGCGCTATGCGCGCGCCTTTGCGTTCCAGGAGCGTGTTGGTGCCGACGGTGGTTCCATGCAGCAATATAAAGCCGTCGGCGACGCCAATTCTCTTCAGTGCGGAAGCGATTGCCTCGGATGGGTCGGCCGGAGTCGAAAACACCTTCAGCATCCGCAGGCGGCCATTTTCAGCCCACACGCAGTCGGTGAAGGTGCCACCGGTGTCGATGGCGATGCGGAAAGATTTCTTTCGGGGAGAACGTTCCATGACAAGAACGCTAGGGTAACATCAGCGGCTTATATTGCTGGAATTCTGTTCGTACGTGCACCGATGCTCGCAAGGGATGTGGGATATACGTATTCCTACCGCGAGGCGCTGGCCTGGTCGGTGCCGAGAGTGAACGCCAGGGTTAACAGCGTCTTCTGCTCGACTTCGTGCGCTTTGGCTGACCCGGTGGCCGGGCTGGCGCTGGCCGAGCGCTTAACGGAAAGCACCGGCCTCTCGCCCGCGACCCTGCGCAAGCGCGGCAGCATGTAGAAAAGTGCTCCCATGTTAGCGGGTTCTTCCTGCACCCAGACAATGTCGCGAGCCGATGCGTGCTGCTGAAGCGCGGCTGCCAGTTCCGCTTCCGGAAACGGATATAGTTGCTCGACAAAGATGATCGCGGTCGAACTGTCTTTTCGCTTCTTACGCTCCATACGTAGTTCGTGACCGATCTTGCCGGTGCAGAGCAGAATACGCTGCGCATTACCCACATCGCTGTCGGGCAAAACATTGCGGAAATGTTCCTGGCTGAAATCGCCAATTGGCGAAGAGGCATCCGGGTGGCGAAGCATGCTCTTGGGCGTAAACACGACCAGCGGCTTCCGCCATGATCGTAGAGCCTGCCGTCGCAAAAGATGGAAGTACTGGGCCGCATTCGAGGGCTGACAAATTTGGAAATTGTCCCGGGCGGCCAGCTGTAGATAACGCTCAATGCGCGCGCTGGAATGTTCCGGGCCCTGGCCCTCATGGCCATGCGGCAGCAGCAGCACCAGTCCGGAGAGCAGGTTCCACTTGTCTTCTCCCGCGCTGACAAACTGATCGATGATGGCCTGCGCCACGTTGGCGAAATCGCCAAACTGCGCCTCCCACAGCACCAGCGCCTCGGGATAGTCGCGGCTGTAGCCATACTCGAATCCGAGCACAGCAGCTTCGGAAAGTGTGGAGTTGTAGATGTCGCAGCGCGCCTGATTGGGTGCGATGTGCTCCAGAGGCACATATTCGTGCTCGTTCTCGATGTCGATCAACACCGAGTGGCGTTGATTGAATGTCCCGCGACGGCTGTCCTGACCGCTCAGGCGGATGGGTACCCCTTGCTTCACCAGTGTTGCAAAAGCCAGCGCTTCCGCCATTCCGTAGTCAACCGCGCGCTTGCCAGTGCCCATTTCGGCGCGCTGTTCCAGCAACTTCTTCAGCTTGGGGTGAATATGAAAATCCCCGGGGTATCGGGTGAGCGCCTCGCTGACCGCCTGCAACTCCTCCGCTGACACGCCCGTGTTGACGTCATATTCAGGCTTGTAACGTCCACCCTTATATGCGCCCCAGTAGCCAGGTAGCTCGCGCAGCACGGGTTTCTTAGTCAGCTTACTGGCTTTTTTCTGCGCGGCTTCAAATTCGGCGCGTATTTCGGCGGCACGCTGCTGAGCATCCGTGGCCCCCAGATCCTCTGCATAGATTTCCCAGAGCGGAGGATGGTCTTTGATTGCCTTGTACAACAAGGGCTGGGTTACGGTCGGATCTTCAATTTCGCTGTGCCCATGGCGGCGATAGCCGATCAGATCAACCACCACATCGCTTGAGAATGCGTAGCGATATTCGACGGCCATGTGGGCCACGCGCATGACGGCTTCTACGTCTTCGGCATTCACGTGAAAGATGGGGACCGCCTGACGCTTGGCCAGATCGGCGGCGAAGCGGGAGGAATGCAGTTCGCTGTATTGCGTCGTGAAGCCAAGCAGGTTGTTCACGATCACGTGAATGGTTCCGCCAACGGTGTAACCCTTCAGATTGGCGTAATTCAGGGTCTCGGCCCAAACTCCCTGCCCGGCAAAGGCAGCGTCGCCATGGACCAAAAGGGGTAAGTATTTCTGCTGGCCTCCATCCCCGGCGCGATCTTGCTTAGCCCGCGTGCGCCCCTCGGTGACTGGATCGACAGCTTCCAGGTGACTGGGATTCGAGACCAGGTGCACGTGCAGTTTCGCGCCGCTGCGCGTCTCGTATTCGCCGGTGGCCCCGGTATGGTATTTCACATCGCCACTTCCCAAAACGCTGCGGGGGTCCACATCTTCGAACCCGGCAAATACCTCCTCCGGCGGACGCCTGGCAACGTGAACGATGACATTCAGCCGTCCGCGATGACTCATGCCGAGGACCATCTCGATGGCGCCGCGGTCGCCGGCTTCCTCCAGCACTTCGTCGATTAGAGGCATAAGCGCCATCACTCCTTCCAGCGAAAAGCGTTTGCTACCCAGATAGCGGTTTTGCAAGACCTGCTCGAACATGTCCGCGCGAATCAGCAAGTCGAGCACATGCTCGGGATCCTCGATGGGCTGCGGCTCGCGCTCCATGCGCTGCTGAATCCAGCGCCTTCGCTCTGGGTCGGCAATGTGCATGAAGTCTGCGCCAATCGTGTCGCAGTAGTAGCTGCGAGCCTCCTCAGCGGTTCTGCCTGAAATCTGCAACTCAGGATGAGGCACCGGCTTCAGGAACCCCAATGGGTCGAGGTCCGCCTCCAGGTACCCCCAGCGGCGAAACAGGTCGAAAATGCGCTCACGGTCTTCGGTTGGCGGTTCCAGAACACCGGTCAGAGACTCTGCGGCAAGCTTGTTCGTTCGAGTGGCCATCGGATCACTACTAGAATAAAGGATGATGCGGGGTGCGCGCTCGATTCAGGCGGCAAACTGGCTCGACCCAGCCGTTTACGGCAAGACTAATGGGCGGAGTAAATCAGCTTCCCATCCCGGATCACATAGCGAACGTTGGCGAATGAAGCCGGGTCGCGGGCAGGATCGCCGTCCAGCACCACGAGATCGGCATCCATACCGGACGCGATCTGCCCGCTATGGGCCGAATATCCGAAGCGCGCTGCTGGATTCGTCGTCAGGGATGCCAGAATCTGCTGGAAGCTCATTCCGGCCCGCGACATCAACATGAATTCCTCAGCCGTATCGAAGTGATCGGTGTAGCCCACGTCGGTGCCGAACAGGACTAGGCCGCCTCCGTCTGAGAAAGCCTTGAGTTCCTGGACTGCCTGTTTGATCCACATCTCATTCTCCTCGGCCGAGACCTTGGCCTTTTTGGCCTCGACATCGAACAAGGTGAGTGTCGGAATGAGAGCCAGATGAGCATCTTTCAGTCTCGTTACCAGGGCGGGCGTCCAGTCGCCGCTCATCGGCGCAGTGTGTGCCAGGACGTCAACCCCGCTCTGAAGAGCTATTTCAATCCCTTCTGCGTTGGATGGATGAGCAAAGACCGGCTTCCCGGCGCCATGGGCCTCGTTGACCATGGCTTTTGCGACCTCGAGCGGCATGGGCAACACACCTTCAGCCGTAATCGATCCGGCAAAAATCTTGATCCCATCCGCGCCATCTTTGATCTGCTGACGTACGCGGTCAACGGCTTGCTGCACGGATCCAACTTCCGCGGATGGAATGTGGTTTTCCTCCAAAAAGCCCTTTACGTAGATCGGAGTTCCGTGTTGCGGATAAAACGGCTCACCCACGGTCAGGATGCGAGGGCCACGGACCTCCCCGTTTGCGATTCTCCGTCGGATGTTGTTGGTATTGGCGAGAACTGAGGCAGTATCGAAAACCGTGGTGAAGCCCCAGCGGGTGAGCATTTGCTCGAGTTGCGACGAGAGTTGGTCGGCAGAAAGTTTTTCGGAGTGGAGCAGGCCGGCAGTGAAGATATGTACGTGGCTATTCCAGAAGCCGGCGGTGACGATCAGGCCATGGCAATCGATGACAGTCACTGCTCTGGCAAGGCGCGGCGGCTTTAGCTTGCCACTCGGACCGACTGCCTGTATTCGACCGTTATGTATCAGGATTGTCCCATCTTCAATGGGTGCTTCCGTGGGCGACGGATAGACCTGTGCGTGAATCAGAGCGAGATCAGAAGCGGCGCTGGGTAACGTCGGTGTGAATATCGAAAGCGCCAGGACCGGGAGGACAAGAAACTTGCGCATGATTCAACGTACGTCGTGAGAGCTGGTTTCGTTCCCAGAACTTTTTTACGGGCGCTTCTGAAAGATTTGCCAACTGCTCCTGGGCGGAGCACGGGGAAACGCTGTGTTTACGCCCCAAGCTCTGTAAGCGCCGCTAGAACTCGGTCGACCTCTTCCGCAGTGTTGTAATGAACCAGACCAATGCGCAGGAAACCACCGTCCTTTTCGACATCAAGGCGCTCGGTCAGATTCAGCGCGTAGTAGTTCCCGTCCCAGGTGAAAATCCCTCGTTCACCCAGCTTATTCGCCAGTTCGAGAGGCGTGTGCCCTTCAATTCTCACCGCGAAAGTCGCGGTACGCTGTTCCAGCCGCTTGGGATCGGAGATGCCATAGAGTTTCAATCGTGGGATTTGCAGCAAGCCATGCAACATGCGTTGTATGAGACTCTGCTCGTAAACGTGGATTGACTCGTAAGCCGCGCGAATCGCATCACGCCGGGTGGAAACCTCCGGGCGCATGTGGCGGCCCAAGTCTGCCAGATACTCAACTGCCGCCGTAATGCCCGCGATACACTCGTGATTGAGAGTTCCCCACTCCCAGCGGTTTGGAACGGCATCGGTATTCGCGCGAACCTTGTATGGCTGCAGGCGCTTCAGGTGTTCACGTTTTCCGTACAGCACGCCCATGTGCGGGCCGAAGAATTTATAGGTCGAGCAGGCAAGAAAGTCACAATCGAGATCACGAACGTCAATATAGCGATGCGGTCCGTAATGGACGGCATCGACAAAAACCAGTGCGCCGGCCTCGTGTCCCAGCCGGACAATCTTCTTGACCTCATTGATGGTGCCGACGGCGTTGGAGGCATAGCCCACACAAATCAAGCGTGTATGGCCCGTGATCTTGCGCGCCAGATCCGACATATCCAACGTACAGTCCGCTGGGTTGATATCTACAAAGCGCAGGGTGACGCCTCGCTCTTCCAGGGCCCGCCAGGGCGAAACATTCGCATCGTGGTCAAGATGGGTGACGAGAATTTCATTGCCCCGCCCCAGTTGGCGGCCAAGAGAGCGGCTCAAGGCGAAGGTCAGCGTCGTCATGTTCGGCCCGAAGATGACCTCATCAGGGTCGCATCCAAGAAAGTCGCTCATCGCGCGGCGGGCATCCAAAATCATCGCATCCGTGCGGCGGCTGGTGGCATAAGCTCCACCAGTATTCGCGTTGGAGTGCTTCAGATAGTCCTCGATGGCATCGATCACGCGCTGGGGAACCTGCGTACCTCCGGGGCCGTCGAGAAACGCTGCCGGGTACCCGTTTACGGTTTGCGCCAGTGCGGGAAACTGCGCGCGTACCCACGCGATATCAAATTGAGTTGTGACGTCGATTTCAGTTTTCAAATTCAGTCCATATTGTTGGCCGCTCTTATGAAATCGGCCAGCATGCCATAGGCGGTTGCCTCCAGCCCGGGATCGTTTTCCGTAATCGCCAGGCCAGGAAAGATATCTGTTTCAAAATACACGAAGGAAGAAGTCCCAGCGACATGAGCCATGGGATCACTCAACGGTACCATTTGCGGGCGCACGCTGGCGGTGACGTCTTCGCCGTCGCGCGACGCGCGGCATACCAGTTTGTAGGGATGCCCCTCCCGCCGCGCCGCCTTGACGTCTTCCGCGCTCAGGTGGCGAATGCCTTGTCTGTCCATCTTCTCGATATCAATTTTCTTGCCCATCAGCACGCGCACCAGTGCCGCAACCTTGACGGCGGCGTCCCAACCTTCGACGTCCGCAGTGGCGTCGGTTTCTGCCACGCCAATTTCTTGTGCCTTCTTGAGAGAGGCTTCGAAGCTGAGGCCCCCCTCCATGCCGCTGAGAATGACGTTGGTAGTGGAATTCAGGATTCCTCGGAAACCGCGCAGCTGCACCGTCGGAAGGCAGTCACGGAAGAGCGCGAAAATGGGAACTCCATCCATCACCGTCGATTCGAACAGAAATCTGCGTTGCTTGGCGCGCGCCAATTCCATCAGTTCGTCGTACCCGTGGACCACAGGGCCCTTATTGGCCGTGATGGCGTGGGCTCCAAGTTCAAGGGCGGCTCGAATGTGCTCGATGGCGGGCTGCCCGCCCCTCGCATTCAGGGACGTTGCTTCGAATAGCACGTCGGCTTGCGCAGCTTGCAACCATTCGCGCACGTTCGCAGGCGACGATGAAATGGCGGGGAGCGAGGCACGCCGCGGGAGTCCGGGTTCGCCGAGAATTCCCGGATCCAATCCATCCGGCTCGACAATCCATCCAAGCCGGCGCGAGGCCACGCCGGAGATTCGCCAGGAGATGCCCCGGTCGCGCAAGTCCGAACTTCGATCCTGTAGCAACTGAACCAATGTGCGGTTTACGTTTCCGAGACCCAGCAGGCACAGCTTGTACTCGCGGATGGCATCCTCCCGCCCTGAAATTCGGACCTTGCAGACTATTCGGGGCGCCTGCCAGACGTCAATTGAGCGGGTCGAACGAATGACTGACCAGCCTCCGTCCTACTGACGAAAGCTCGAGTTTGTTCTACTATTTCGATTCCGTTTTCAGGAGGATATTAATCTCATGCGTCGGGCCCTAAATTCTGTGATCGGCTTTGCACTTCTTCTCCTTGCAACCATGCCAGCACTCGCTCAGGCCGAGAAGCACCTGTTTAATCTGGATGATTTCGCCGCATTGCGTGAGGTGGAAGATCCGCAACTGTCACCTGATGGGGACTGGATTGCGTACACCGTCAAAACACAAGACGTGGCCCAGGACAAGCAGGTTTCGCACATCTGGCTGACGAACTGGCCGGGTACTGAGACCCGGCAGCTGACGTTCAGCAAAGAGGGCGAAAACCATCCCCGCTGGAGTCCCGATGGCAAATATCTGGCATTCGTCTCACAGCGCAGCGTGCCCGGGGACACCGATCAGATCTGGCTGCTGAATCGTTCCGGAGGGGAAGCGGAGCGGGTCAGCGATTTCAAAGGTGACGTTTCCGATTTTGCCTGGTCTCCCGACAGCCGACGTTTTGCGGTCATAGCTGCCGATCCTGATCCCGATAAGCCCGGCGAAAATGAAAAGCCGAAAACGCAGAAGCCCATCGTGATTGACCGCTTTCAGTTCAAAGAGGACAGAGTCGGCTATCTGCGAAACGTGCGTGAGCACCTCTACCTGTTCGACTTGGCGAGCCGCAAAGCTGAACTGCTGACGCCCGGCAACTATTCCGAAGGACAGCCTGCCTGGTCGCCCGACAGCGCCTCCATTGTTTTTGTCAGTAAGAGAGAGGGGGATCCCGATCGCAACTACAACTGGGATTTGTTCGTAAGCGAAGCCAAGGCCGGAGCGACACCGCGCCAGCTCACGACCTTCAAGGGCCGGGACTCTTCGCCTAATTGGGATGCCATCCCCGCGTGGAGCCCGGATGGGAAACTGGTCGCCTATGCGCAAGGTGGCGACGTCTCCCTCATCGACTATGCGGTTCGACATCTTGCAGTGGTGCCTTCCTCGGGAGGAACTCCGAAGTTGCTCACGGATGCACTGGATCGCAATATCAGCCGGCCGCATTGGTCGGCCGATGGACGGTATCTATACTTCACGATCGAAGACGACCGCGCCGATCGCCTCGCGAGAATCGACGTGGATGGAGGTCGTGTTGAAGACGTCGTTGCAGGGCGGCGAATTCTCAGCAGCTACAGCGTAGGAGGACAGAACCGGATTGCCGCGCTCATTGGGACTCCCAGTATGCCCGCCGAGATTTTCGCCGTCGAGAACGGAACGGTGCGGCAAGTGAGCCATCAGAATGATGAGCTGCTGAGCAAGGTCAGGCTTGCCACAATCGAGGAGATCAGTTTCAAGAGCAAGGACGGTACGCCGGTCAACGGCTTTCTGGTAAAGCCGCCCGATTACCGGCCCGGAACGAGGTACCCGGCCATTCTGCGCATTCATGGCGGGCCGGTGTATGAGTTTGGCGATGAATTCTCTTCCGAGTGGCAGCTGCTTGCCGCACATGGATACGTGGTGGTCGGGGCAAATCCCCGCGGCAGTTCCGGGCGTGGACATGATTATGCCAAAGCCATCTACGCCGACTGGGGCAACAAGGATTCCGAAGATGTACTGGCAGCGGTCGACTACGCGGTGCGGGAAGGAATTGCTGACCCTGACCGGCTAGGGGTGGGCGGCTGGAGTTATGGCGGCATGCTGACCGACCAGGTCATCAGTCGTGACCACCGCTTTAAAGCCGCCACGAGCGGTGCCAGCATCGGCGATATCTTTGCAGGCTACGGCACGGACATGTACATCCGGGACTATGAAGCGGAATTGGGCCGGCCCTGGGAGCATCCCGATGTGTGGATGCGCGTTTCCTACCCCTTCTTTCATGCCGGGCAGATCGTTACGCCCACGCTGTTCCTGTGCGGAGAGAAGGATTTTAACGTTCCGCTGCTGAACTCCGAGCAGATGTACCAGGCGCTGCGGTCCTTAAATGTGCCAACTCAGCTGATCATCTACCCTGGCCAATTTCACGGCATCAACAAACCCAGTTATCTCCGCGACCGCTTTCAGAGATATTTGGATTGGTACGATAAGTACCTGAAAGCTGCAAAGTAGGGAGAAGTGAAGAGCGCGCTCCAGGCCGTTTTCAGTTTGGTCGCCGCATGCCGCCAGCTCTGTATAAATCAGCCTACTGCGGCTCCCATGCTGAAGCTCTTCGTGTTTCCCCTGGGCTTTGTTCTTTTCGTTTTTGCAGCCCTCGCGCAAAAACCTGCAGCCGATTCCGGTGTTCCCCGCTTCGAGGATATTGGAAAGCAGGCCGGCCTGGTGGTCTCGCATATTTCATCGCCGGAGAAGCGCTACATTATCGAGTCGATGAGCGGCGGGGTTGGTCTGATCGACTGTGACAATGATGGAAAGCTCGACATCATCACGACAAACGGGTCGACGGTCGAGCGATACCGCCAGTCAGGCGGAGACCCGATGATCACCCTGTACCACCAGGACACCGATCTGAAATTTTCAGACATTACGCAGCAGGCGAGCCTTACTCGCAAAGGCTGGGGCATGGGTGTCGCGGTGGCCGACTACGACAATGACGGTTTACCGGACATTTACGTTACGGGATACGGTGGCAACGCCCTGTATCACAATGTGGGCAACTGCAAGTTCGAGGACGTGACCGACAAAGCGGAGGTCGCCGGGGGCGGGTTCAGCACGGGAGCAGCGTGGGCTGACTACGATCGAGACGGCCGGGTGGAGCTGTTTGTTTCCCGCTACGTGCATGTCGAAATGAGTAAGCTGCCGCAATTCGGCAGCAATGAGAAATTCTGCCGCTACCGGGGTTTGCTGGTGCAATGCGGGCCGTGGGGGATGGAGGGAGAGTCTGACTTTCTTTTTCACAACCGCGGCGACAACACCTTCGAAGAAGTTGCAAAGAAGGCGGGCATGGGGGACCCCAACCGCTACTACGGGCTGGGCGCCACCTGGGGCGACTACAACAATGACGGCTGGCCTGACCTGTACGTCGCTAACGACGCCGGCCCCAACTTCCTGTACCGGAACAAGCACGACGGCACGTTCGAAGAAGAAGGTTTGATGGATGGCGCCGCGGTCGGAGCCGACGGCTCGGAGCAGGGGTCCATGGGCGTGAGCTGGGGGGACTTCGACCATGACGGTCGGCTTGACATGCTAGTGACGAATTTCGTGAATCAGTCCGACACTCTCTACCGGAACATGGGCACGAGCGGGTTTGAAGATGTCACGCTGAAGTCAGGGCTTGCCAAGCCAACCTATCCCTTTGTGGGCTGGGGAACGTCGTTGTTCGATATGAACAACACCGGCTGGCTGGACATCTTCGTTGCCAATGGGCATGTTTATCCGCAGGTCGACTCAATCCCGGGAGAGGCCACATATCGGCAGCCGATGCTGCTTTTCCGCAATCGGCACGACGGCACGTTCGAAGAAGTCTCGGCTGCAGCGGGTCTGGCGTCTATGCCGCTGCAGTCCCGCCGCGGAGTCGCATTTGGCGACATCAACAATGACGGTTGTGTTGATATGGTGGTACTGAATGTCGGCGAGCCTCCGTCCCTGCTGCTGAATCATTGCTCGGAGAAAAACCACCGTGTGCTCTTCCAGCTGCTGGGAACAAAGAGCAATCGCCTGGCGATAGGGTCAAGAGTGACGGTGAAGGCAGGTAATCTGACTCAGTTCGACGAAGTTCGCAGCGGCGGCAGTTACATCTCCCACAACGATCTTCGGCTCCACTTTGGTCTTGCCGATCAGGCGGAGATGAGCGAAGTTCTGGTGCGTTGGCCCAATGGAAATACGGAAACTCTCCACAACTTGCCCGCCGATTTCATTTACACGATCGTGGAAGGCGAGGGCATCAGGGGCAAGAAGCCGCTAGCGCGAGTAGCTCCTCAATAATCAGAAGCTCTTGCTGGGGTTCCCGCGCGCGAGCTCACGCCAAGGGAGAATCGCTCATGCGAAAGCGGGTGCGCACATGTTCGGAAATCAATTCGATAGCCTGGCGGTTGGTCACCGGGTCTGACTGGGTGAGGTACTTCATTGCTTCGACCAGCAGGCGCTGGCCTTCGACGTAGCGCGGGTCGGAGGTTCGCTCGCGCTTCTTCCGATTCAACGTGGGCCGGACCGGTATCGTGAAAACCTTAGCCATGAACTTCTCTCATTTTCGCCAACGGCGCGCCTGATCTTGGCCGCAGTTCCGGAAGCTCTTTTGCAGTATATCGTCTCGCAAGACGTTTTTCAGCCAATTGTGCCCGCTATCCCCCGCTAGCCCTGGGGAGAGACATACTTTGTTTTGCCGTCCGTCTTAAGCTTGAAGGTGTTATCGGCAAGTTTCTGGTTCAGATGAATGTCGGAATATTTCGTCAGCCGGTAGTCGCCTTCCGGTTGATAGAACTGTTGCTGGACGGCGACACCCATCTTAGGATCGACCCACATGACCACGCGCTCGAACATCCCGCGGACGCGAGCCGACTTGGGAACCATCTCCAATTTTGCAGTTTGCACACCGTTCAGATTTTCCTGCCCAGCTAATTTAACGTCGAACGACTTCAGCAGATCGTGACCTCCACCGCCGAAGCCCAGCACGAGAAAGCTTTCCACCTCCGCCCGGCTTTTTCCAGCCGCGTAAGTCGTGACCCGATTAATTTTCGGCTCGAAGACCTGCACTCTGGCATCGCTGTACAGCACGTTTTTGGGCGCAGGCTTGGTGATGTCCACCATCATCTGGATCTCGTTTCCCGTGTGCCGGAAGTAAACTTTGCCTTCCTGAACATCGGTATCGTTCACTACTTTTTGATACTGTTCCCAGACCACATTGGCCTCGGCAGAACGAAAGTTGGCCGCGGTCGCATCCATCTGGTTAAGTATTTTGTCGAGGCTCAGTCCGGCCGCACCCGATTCTCCGGTGTCTGAACCTACCGAACTGTTCTCAGCCTGCTGCCTGCCTAACCAGGCGAACGCGGCAATGCTCAAGAACAAAAAGCCGCAAACCAGAAGTGAAGAATTCCTCTGCACGAGTGCCTTTCGTTAACGCTGAATCCAGACCTTATAGCTTTGGATGCGGCCCTTGGCGTCTTTCACTGCCTCGTACTTCATAATGGTGACGGCGCCGCCCGCAATGGGCTCGATGATGCCCAGCAATTGCTCTTGAATGGTCGCGTCATCTTTGCCCGAAATTGCCGACCCTTCTATCTGATACAAAAAACCACCTTGGGTATCGGGCAATACTGCAACGCCGGTTGGATGCGGGTTGCGCTCGATCGGTTTGTCCTTGTAGTTGATCCAGTACGGCGTCAAAAAGACAAAGAGAAGAATGAGCGTGACCATCACGTCATAGTGAAATGAGCCACGTTCGTAGGACCACAAGATATAGCCGCGAATTGTACGCCAGATGGCGTTCATCGGCAGGGCCGGAGCTTCCGGGATCGGCGTTGCTTCAGTGCGATTCAAGTCTAGTGTCGGCTCCTGCGATAAGCAATCCTCGCAGCCTTTGTTGATGCTGGTTTGGACACAGGCGGCGCTATTTTCTTCCCAGGCTAGAATTTTTGGGGCGTAATTCGCTCAGCCCCGATGTAGGGCCGCAGTGCTTCGGGTATGACAACGCTGCCGTCGGGTTGCTGATAGTTTTCAACGACCGCCACCCAAGTGCGCCCAATCGCCAATCCGCTGCCATTCAAAGTATGCACCAGTTCGGTCTTGTTTTTCCCCTCAGGGCGGTAGCGGATATTGGCACGCCGCGCCTGAAAGCTCTCGAAATTTGAGCAGGAAGAGATCTCGCGAAAGACCTGCTGTCCGGGAAGCCAAACCTCGATATCGTAGGTCTTCGCAGACGAGAAGCCCATGTCGGCAGTGCACAGTGCGACCACCCGGTAATGAATCCCAAGCTTTTGCAGAACCGTCTCTGCGTGGTGCGTCAGCTTTTCCAGTTCCTCATACGACTGATCGGGACGCCCAAACTTCACCAATTCGACTTTTTGGAACTGGTGCTGGCGAATGATGCCGCGGACGTCTTTGCCGTACGATCCGGCCTCACTGCGAAAACAGGCAGTGTAGGCGGTGAGGGAAACGGGCAGACGGCTTTCGTCGAGAACCTCGTCACGATAAAGATTGGTGACTGGCACTTCCGCGGTCGGAATCAGCCATAGATCTTTTTCACCGTGCGGCACACGAAAAGAATCGGCCGCAAATTTCGGCAGCTGCCCGGTTCCGTACATAGAATCGGAATTCACCAGGTAGGGAGGCAAAACTTCGGTGTACCCATGCGCACGCGTGTGGAGGTCCAACATGAAATTGGCCAACGCACGCTCCAGCTTTGCCCCTAAATCCCAATAGACAGCAAAACGCGCGCCGGTCAGTTTGACGGCGCGTTCCAGGTCAAGCACACCTAGCTGCTCTCCCAATTCCCAGTGCGGCTTGGGAGTGAAATCGAACTTTGGCGGAGAGCCCCAGCGGCGAACTTCCACATTATCGGCTTCGCTGCTACCAACAGGTACGCTGGCATGCGGCAGGTTGGGAATTCCGGCCAGCAGCTGGCGAAGACGGTTGTCCAGATCTTCCGCGCACTTCTCCCGCTCCTGGATTTTCTCGCGCAGCTCCTTGGTTTCCGCGATTTGCGTGGTTGCGTCCTGCTTGTTTTTCTTAAGCTGGGCGATTTCTTCCGACGCGCGATTGCGCTGCGCTTTCAGCGTTTCTGTGGCAGTGATCACTTGCCGCCGCTCGGCGTCGATCTGGCGGAAATCCTTGAGGATCTCGCCAGGATTCATGCCGCGCTGGCGCAGTTTTTCTTCGACCAGCGGCAGATTGTCGCGAACAAAAGCTAAGTCCAGCATGGAAGCTACTAATGTACCGGAAAGTAGCGACTGATTGCACGGGAGCGCGCCGCAAGAAAGTTGGCCCGCCAGTGTCGCCGGTTCTATTCCACCGGGTATGGCCCTTCGGAAAACACTTCGGCGTGGTACCCCTTTGATCCGATGCTTACTGCGAGCGGACTTCTGAAATCGCCACGCACACGAAGACATTCAATCACGTACGCAAAGTCGTATCGAGGTTTCCAACCGAGTTCCTTCCGGGCACGATCATTTACGTATACCCTCCCGATCCCGGGAAACATTTTCCAGCCCCGCCGTTCGTACTCGGGTTCGTAACCCGGTACGCGCTCGCGTACAATCCGGGGCGCATCGCTTCGTAGTGCGGCAAGGTCCTGGGGCTGAAACGGCGTGGTTGCGCTGATGATGTATTTGCGAAATCCAATGGCGGCCGCCTCTTTTGCCGCGAGCAGATGGGCGGTGACGACATCTTCGAGATCGGCGCGGCGATAGAGGTACTCGTTGGCTTTGGCATTCGCGTCCGAGTATGCCTGTCGTATTCCCCGGTTGTCGTCTTCTTCAGGGAAAAAGCGGGATGTCCTGAGCACAATGCAGGGCAGCTTCTGGTTGCGATGGAACAGGTGACACAAGTCTTCCGCTGCCGCTTTGGTGACACCATAGATGTTCTTGGGAACAGGCGTCACCTCTTCCGTAATCCATGCCGCAGGCGCTCCCGGAGGCGGCGTCAGGGCTTCCCCGAACACGCTGGTCGTACTTGTGTAAATGAATGACTCGACTCCTGCCCAAACCGCCTCCTCAAGGAGGTTGAGTGTCCCGGTGATGTTCGTGTCGACAAAATCCTGGCGGCTGTGGGTAGCAATATGAGGCTTGTGCAACGTCGCGCAGTGGAACACAGTCTGAACACCTTGCATGCATTTGCGGACCAAAAGCCGGTCACATACCGAGCCAGAATGCGTAGTAAACGCCGAGTCGATGAGGTCAAGTCCAACCGCCTCGTGCTTTGAGTCCTGAAGCGTGCGAACTAACGCTTCTCCGAGATGGCCTGCGCTGCCTGTAACCAGAAATTTCACGTAAGCGGCTCTCCTCTAGTTAACGACTCAGCATTTTCCGAAGTCCATGGCTCTGTCCAGCCCGATCTTGCGCCTAAAGTCGACCCACGGCATTGGTCAGCGTTTGCACCAGCGCACTTCCCCAGGCGTTTCCGGTTATCGCCGGAACCACTGCGATCGCGTAACCCGACGCGAAGCTGGTAAGGAATCCCTCCAGGCCTTGGCCCACGATCAAGTGAACACCGCCATTGAATAGCGCGAAGGCGAGCACCCCGGGAGCAAGCCAACCGCGTCCGTGGTGGCGAACGACCAGATTCACCTTCCGGGCAAAATAAACCCCGAAAAAACCTTCCAGAAATCCCCAAACCAGTATGGTAACGGCCAGTCCGAGCAAGCCGAGCGGCATCCCGGCAGCAAGCGACATGCGAACCGCAGGCTGCCGGCGTAGCGGAATCCAAAGCCAGCTGCCGGCATGCAACGAAAGCGCCAGGTCGTAAATGATAGCGAGCGCAACAGCAAAAACCAGGGATCGCACCATCCTGGATCGAGTGAACCCGTACGTGGAGAACGATTCGTGCCTGAGAGCCATGAGCACGAGCGGCGCCAGGCCTTCGAGGAAGAACTGAAATCCAGCTGCTTCAAATGCTGCACCCAAGCTGTTTCCGTGCCGCAGAAGAGGATTCAACAGAGGCACGGCGAGCGAGCCGAGCCCGAAAACAACCAACACGATGGCTAAGTCGGCAGCAGCCGCTGGGCGGGACTCATTTGCACGCACAGGGGCAGAAGAAGCCATGGCGATTTTCCTGTCACAGTGTAAACGCAACCTCCGAGCCTCGCTTCGTGCAATGCTTCATTGTCCCAGATGGGGAGAAGGCTGCGTATGGACGATTGGCTCCCGCCGCCTTGCGCCTGTAAACTACAGCCGCAATGAAAACTTCTTCTTTGCGAATTGCGGCCGTTTTGCTGGTTTTATTTTTGGCGACGACAGGCGGCTTGGCTTCCGCGTATGACGCCCATCCCAGGCTTGTCGTGGTTATCGTTATCGATCAGTTCCGCGGGGATTACCTGGAAAGATACCGCGACCAGTTTGGCGAAGGGGGATTCCGCCTGTTTCTCGACCACGGAGCATACTTCACCGATTGCAATTACAACTACGCCAATACTTACACTGGCCCCGGGCACGCGACCCTGTTTACGGGAACCTACTCGGCGGGTCATGGGATTATGGCGAACGAGTGGTGGGATCCGCAGAAACAGCGCATGGTTACCTCGGTTGAGGACGACACCACAACCTTGGTCGGTAGTGCCAGCCCCCAGCCCGGCGCATCGCCTCACAATCTCTTGTCCGAGACTCTGGGCGACGTGCTGAAACTCTCCACCCAAGGCAAGTCGCGGGTGTTTTCAATTTCCCTGAAGGACAGGGCGGCTATTCTGCCCGGCGGCTTTTCTGCAGACGGCGTCTATTGGGTTGACCCAAACACCGGGAACTGGATTACCTCCACCTACTATCGGGCTGCGCTTCCGCCCTGGGTGCAAGACATCAACAGCCGCCTCCAGAAAGAAGTCGCGACTGGCAAGGACAGCACGGGTAAGGCGCTGCCCGGCAAGAGCCCGCGCGAACTTGCGGCAACCCCGGCCGCCAACGATGAAGAATTTAATTTGGCGCGAGAACTGATTGTGCAGGAGCATCTGGGCTCCGGCCCTGCCACCGACCTTATGGCGATTAGTTTGTCAGCAAACGACATTCTTGGTCATCGCGTGGGACCCGATGCGCCCGAGATGCAGGCAATGGCGCTTGCCATGGATAAGCAATTAGCCGACTTCTTTGCCTTTCTTGGCCGTCAGATCGGGCTGGCTAACATATGGATTGCACTTTCTGCGGATCACGGAGTGGCAGCGCTACCAAGCGTCGCCTCCAAGCTCCGTATCCCGGCCGCCAACATGGATGACGCCAGATTACGCGCCCAGATCAACGACTCGCTTACGACAAAGTTTTCGCCAGGTCACAGAGCTGAGTATGTTGCCGAAGTCGATTATCCCGTAGCCTGGCTGAATGATTCCGCGTTTGCCGGGGTTCATGTCCGGGAGCAAGAGGCAGAGCAGGCAGTCGGTGATGCTTTGCTGGCAGCCGGTCTCCGCAGCTACTTCACTCGTACACAACTGGCGCGCGGCGAAGCGCCGAACACGCCGTTTGGCCACAAGTTTCTCAATAGCTATTCACCTCACGGGGGCTGGTATGTAATCGGAGTGCCTCCACCGTATTACGTAGGCAGCCCTTCCGGTACCAGCCACGGGACGCCCTACAGCTACGACACGCACGTGCCGCTCGCGCTTTACGGTGTCCCATTTCAACCCGGCACGTACCGCGCGCACTCTGAGCCAGTGGACCTCGCCGTCACTCTCGCATCTCTGCTTGGGATCAATGCTCCGAGTCATGCAGTCGGACGGGTGCTGACAGAAGCTTTGGCTGATCGTGCATCCCGCCCACGAACCGCGACTGGAGGTGCCCGGTGACGCTGCCCTCGAGTGCCCAATCTGATCTTTCGGTCAGCTTTGCTGGTATTCAACTGAAGAATCCGGTTATCGCGGCCAGCGGCACTTTCGGCTACGGAATTGAGTTCGAGGATGTCGTCGAGCTTAGCAAGCTGGGCGGCTTTGTGGTCAAGGGCCTGTCGAAAGAACCGATGATAGGCAATCCGCCGCCGCGGTTGTTTGAGACGCCGGCGGGGATGTTGAACGCGATTGGACTGCAGAACATCGGCGCGCGCGCGTTCGTCGATGAGAAATTGCCCCTGCTCCGGGAAATGAAGGACATAGTTGTCATCGCCAACGTGTTCGGCTACACGCGCGAGGACTATGAACGGACGATTCACATCCTGAATGAAGGCGAAGGCATTGCCGCCTACGAACTCAACGTCTCGTGCCCCAACACCGCCCATGGCGGAATCGTGTTTGGCACGGCGCCGCTAATGCTGGAAGATGTGGTGCTGACCGCAAAACGGGCTTCGCGGCGGCCTCTGATCGTCAAGCTTTCGCCCAACGTCACCAGCATTGCGCAAATGGCGCAGGTCGCCGAAGCCGCGGGGGCGGACGCGATTTCGCTTGTGAATACATTTGTGGCGATGGCCATCGACGTGGAAACCCGCAAGCCCCGCATTTCTAATGTGACCGCGGGGCTGTCGGGACCGGCGATCAGGCCAATTGCGGTGCGCATGGTCTACGAAGCGGCACACGCGGTAAAGATTCCTGTCATCGGCATGGGAGGAATCAGTACGGCCGCGGACGTGATCGAATTCATGCTGGCCGGGGCCGTGGCGGTGCAGGTCGGGACCGCGAGCTATTGGGACCCGTGCGCCACAGAGAAAATTGTAGACGAGCTGGCACGATGGTGCGCCGAGCATCGTGTGCACAAGATTTCCGAACTGATCGGAGCAGTCGTCAGCGATACGAGCGAAGGAGCTTAGAGCTCTACGCAGGCGACGGACGTTAGCGCTTCGGCTCCGCTAACGCCAGACTGCCAGAATAATCCCCATCACGAGATAACAGACCAGCTGGTAGCCTGTGTTGATGAGATACAGCTTGAAGGGTTTCCTCTCGAAGAGTTTTGAGGTTAGCTGTACGGTGGTAACGAATCCCAACCAAATGGCAAAGGCCACCTTCATGCCGTAGGCGGCGGTGTTCACCGTCGTGACAAGAATAAATTTTGCCAGCACGAAGGCCGACACCACGCTGGCGATGAATGCGATCGCGTACATCATGCCGGCGCCCTTCCGCATTTCTGCCAATTTGGCTTTGTCTTCGGGATCGTACCCCATGGCCAGCATCCATGGCCTGGCGAAGAGCATTGGAGAGTACCAGATGAATCCGATCACCAGGGTGGAGACTGCCGCCACCAGCACGGGAATGATGGGAATAGTCAGCATGTACATGCACGCCTCTCACGAACGGTTTGGCCGCATGTTAATCGTGCGGGGGGAGCAAACAAAGTGACACCTGCGATTCCCGCCTTAGTTGGCGCATTGGCATAAGATTGCAAAGAGTAGCTGGTAATCCCGCTTTATTCGGCTGCTACCTTGTGCCGGCGTCGGCATCGAATGCTTAGGGGGCGAATATGTCCAAGGCGACTTTTGCGGCGGGTTGTTTTTGGGGAGTAGAAGCATTGTTCCGGCAACTGCCTGGGGTTACGTCAACCCGCGTGGGCTACACTGGCGGAAATTCTCCCAATCCGACCTACGAAGACGTTTGCACGGATCGAACGGGGCACGCGGAGGCTGTGGAGGTCGAGTTCGATCCCGGCAAGATTGGTTACAACCAGCTGTTGGACGCGTTCTGGGAAAATCACGACCCGACTACGCCGAACCGCCAGGGCCCGGATTTTGGGTCGCAGTATCGCTCTGCGATCTTTTTTCATTCGCCCGAGCAGGAGGCAGCAGCGAAGGCTTCCAAGGCAGCTCTGGAGAAATCCGGGCGGTATCGCAAGCCGATCGTCACCGAGATCGTCCCCGCCACAACCTTTTACCAGGCCGAAGACTATCACCAGCAATACCTGGAGAAGCGTGGGGCGGCGTCCTGCCACATCAAGTACTGAGGTCTAGGTTGCGGTCAGCACCAGCGGCCGCCCCTTGGTGATCACAATGGTGTGCTCGTAGTGGGCAGAGCGGTTTCCGTCCACGGTACGGACCGTCCAGCCATCCTGATCGGTAAAGATTTCCCCCGAACCTGCCGCGATAATGGGCTCGATAGTGATCACCAGGCCCTCGCTGAGAATTTGGTTGGCGGTGCGGTCGGCGTAGTTAGGAATACGCGGTTCCTCGTGAATCGTGCGGCCAATACCGTGGCCTCCCAGATCGCGAATCACGGAAAAGCCATTGCGGCGCACTTCGCGTTCGACGGTGCGACCGATTTCAAATACGCGAAAGCCGGCTCGGGCTACCAGCATAGCTTTGGCGAATGCCTCTTCCGCGCACGCGCATAAACGCCGGCTTTCTTCGGAAACCTCGCCCACCGGAACACTTTCAGCGGCATCGGCCATGTAGCCATCTTTCTCGACGGTGACATCGAGCTTGATCAGGTCTCCTGCTTGCAGGGCACGATCGCCAGGAATCCCATGAACCGCCTCGTCATTCAAGCTGATGCAGTTCTGGCCGGGGAAGGCGTACACCATGGCTGGCGCGGAACGTGCCTTATTGTCGCGAATAACCTGAGCGCCGACTTCATCCAGCTGAAGGGTGGTGATGCCGGGACGCACTGCGGCCTTCATGGCGTCCAGCACGCGACGAACAATCCTCCCAGCCTCCTGCATGCCTCGCAGTTCCTCTTCGGTGGTAATCGACAATCTGCCCCCCTTAATCGGCATCGCCCGGGTCCTTTGAGGATAGCAGTACTTGCAGGACAAATGGTATCGAGGAGAAGACAACAGTGCGGCACGAACTAAATGGCCCCTGGATTATGCGCTTGCCGTGCGCGGGCGTCGGGGCGCAAAAAAGAGCAGCAGAATTCCACCCGCAAGATAAAAGGGGAACACTTCTTTCAAGGTAAAGCCCTGCACTCGCAATAGAAAGCCGTAGAGCGCGATCGCTTCGCACAAGGCGAAAGTTGCCATGTAACCACCGCGCCAGCGTCCGACAGCGTGCGCCTCATTGGGTTGAGCAGCTAAAATCTCCACCGCCTTCGCAATCATCACTCGTCTCAGCACAAAAATCATGGCGACGGTCAACAAGGCAACGGCAGCAATTACCTGGAAAAACAGCGCCCCCATGCGCGGGGCGGTGTGAGTTATCCGTTCGCCGATGAAAACATAGAGAATGATAGAAGCCAGTAGCGCTCCCCACACGGCCGTTAGCTGACGCACCGCAGTTTCCATATAGTTATTCTGCCCCTGGCTTATGTTCCACTAACAGAAAAACTTCCAGCGGGTATCCCCGTTTGTAACTAGCTTGGGATTACACAGGAAACTAAGACTGCCCAGTGATCTTGAGACGAAGTTCTTCCGGCAAGCGTTCGCGGATTTCCGCTGGAAGGCGGTCGTGAACATGGCGGGCTCCCAGTTTTGCTGCGTCGACGACGACCAGCGGCGCCGGGGTAGCTACCGCCACAACCAGCCAGGTAAGGGCGGAGAGCGCGAATCCACCCAGCGATCCGACCTCGAGCCAAAAGGCATGTCGCGGTCCGTAATGACGGATGACAAAGAAGGCAAGGAGAAAAACCGCGGCGGAGACGGATGCCAGCGCAATCAGGCCGATATCAATGCTGCGGTGCAGATGCTGGCGCGCCCGGCAATATGCGCACACGGAGAAGTGATGCTCGTAGTCGCCTCGCATTTCTGGGGCGATACCCGAAATGTCATAGCGCCAACCAGCCAGGATCTTACCTACGAGCGGATCCACGCACTGATCTGCCATATCCAGAATTACAGCCGGATGGGTTCCATTGGCTCCGATTGCATTGCCAACAGCACGCGGTTTTGGAGCAGGGTCCGGCGCGCCCCTAATGCGTGCTCGGCCGCCCTCCGCGCTACTTCGGGATGATTATTCTGTTCGGAGAGGTGCGCAAGCACCACATATGCCGCCCGCCCATCATAGTCTCTGCAGAAGAAATCTGCGAGCGCTTCGTTGGAGAGATGGCCCACACGGCTCATGACCCGCTGCTTTACCGACCAGGGATAGGGGCCTCCGCGGAGCATTTCGAGGTCATGATTCGATTCAATAACCAGGACATCACACCCGCGCAGGTGATCGATCACACTGGCGGGAAGGTACCCCAGGTCGGTAGCAATGGCAAGCTTCACGCCTTCCGTGCGAAAGGTGAAGCCGACCGGATCGGCAGCATCATGCGGGATCGTGAACGGCGTTACCGCGATGTCGCCAACCTGGAAGCTGTGCCCGGAGGAGAATGTTTCCAGCTTCTGCAACTGCGGACATTCGCCCTGTTCATCGCGCATGGCACGTGACCAGGCCTGATGTGTAGCCCCTGTTATAAAGACGGGAAGATTCAGTTTCTTTGCCAGAACACGGAGTCCGGTGACGTGGTCGGAATGCTCATGAGTGATGAGAACCGCGGAGAGTGAACGTGGGTCCTCACCGGCACGCTTCATGCGCTTCCACAACTCGCGGCAGGAAAGCCCGGCATCGACGAGAATGCGAGTGGTTGAACTGGCAATCACGGCGCTGTTGCCATTACTGCCGCTGGCCAGCACCGAGACAGAGACTCCCATGCGGGGCAGCATACCCCGATCTTCTGTGAAAAAGAAATAACTTGCTGGTTAAGCCGGGACTTTGGTGTGAACGCGCTTTCTGGTTGCGGCAAAAATAGCGGCCTAGAATCGACAACGGCTGCGGCTAGGCAGGGCCGGTCTCTCTTGTAGATGGACCTGCATGTGGCGCAACTTGGTGGAGCAGGCCTCAGTTCCCTCGCACGATGTTGTTGATCACGCCACGCATGAACGAGCCACCGTAGGCGCCGACAATACCCGGCAGAAACACTAAGAATGATTCGTAGACCTGAGCGCGAGACGGTTTCTGGGTGAAGAACACATAGGCGAGCAAATCCGCCGTGGGAACGAAAATTCCAACCGACACAGCCCAGCGCCAGGGCTCGCGGGGGCGCAATGCTCCCAGCAGAATGCAGGGCGCCAGCACCAGCAAGGCCGTAAAGAGGAGATCGCCAATTTTTACGTCGACCCATCCGGCAAAGATGCCGAGCGCGATGGCGAGAATGTAGTAAATGCTGTCGTTAGTCCTTGACCGTTCGCCCGGTTTCATGAATGCGCGTTCTGTAGCGCGTGTCTTTCGAATGCGAAGGTGTGCAAGGTTATGCCCGGGCCAGTAACCAAGAACCAGGAACTAATACTGATAAAATCCTTTTCCGCTCTTCCGTCCCAGCCAGCCAGCGTCAACCATCTTGATCAGGAGCGGACAAGGCCTGTACTTGGGATCGCCGAGTCCGTCGTGCAGCACTCGCATGATGTCCAGACATACGTCGAGCCCGATAAAATCCGCCAGCGCCAGCGGCCCGATAGGATGCGCCATACCCAGCTTAAAAATTTCGTCGACTGCATCCGGTTTTGCGACCCCTTCCATCACCGCGTACATGGCCTCGTTGAGCAGCGGCATGAGCACGCGGTTGGAGACGAATCCGGGGGCATCGTTGACCTCAATTGGGGTCTTCTCCAGTTTGATGGCCAGGTCGCGCACAATCTGAAAAGTTTCGTTCGAGGTGGCCAGGCCGCGGATGACCTCCACCAGTTTCATCACCGGAACAGGATTGAAGAAGTGCATTCCGATGACCCGGTCGGGCCGTCCTGTCAAAGCAGCGAGCTTGGTGATGGAAATGGAGGAAGTGTTTGAAGAAATGATGATTTCCGGGCGGCAGAGCTTATCCAGCTCGCGAAATAGTTGTGCTTTG
This sequence comes from Terriglobales bacterium, assembly GCA_035691825.1. GTDB lineage: Bacteria > Acidobacteriota > Terriglobia > Terriglobales > Acidobacteriaceae > Gp1-AA122. The sequence goes on from DASSIO010000082.1 coordinate 38,766, forward strand.
ATCTCGAATTTCTCAGTCGCAGCTTCGACCACGAAGTCGCAGCCTGCCAGCTTGCTGCGATCGGTTACCGGCTCGATCCGGGCGAGAGCGGCGGACTTCTGATCGGCGGTGATCTTGTTCTTCGCGGCTTCGCGGTCAAGATTCTTGCCGATCGTCTGCAGAGCGCGGTCCAAAAAGCGCTGCTCGACATCACACAACACCACCTGATATCCGCAGCGGGCGAACACGTGGGCAATGCCATTGCCCATGGTTCCCGCGCCGAGTACACCGACTTTCTTTATTTCCATAAGCGCTCCCTGATAAGCTCCGCTACTTCAACGCCAGGCTCATCTCATTGGTGGGCTTGAACCCAAGTTGCTCGTATAAACTGCGGCCTTCGTCGCTTGCGTGCAGCCCTACCTGAGTGAATTGGTTGTTGCGGCACCAGTCGATCATGGCCAGCATTAAAGAACGTGCAACCCCGCGGCGCCGGTATTCGCGTTCCACGTATAAGTTCAGGATCATCGCCCTCCGGGGTTGCGGCTGCCCGAGAATACCGGGCCAGGCACTGATGACAATGCCTCCGCCCCCAATGACTTCGCCGGTCCCACTTACAGCCAGGAAGCCACGGTACGAACCCTCGGGAACGGCTGTTGCGAAGTACATGCTAGCCGCTTCCTCCATTAATGCGAGCGCCGCCTCATCGCGCCGCCCCATATCCCACCACATCATTCGCCGGTGCCGCACCAGGATGGGGATATCGGCGGGAACGGCGGCACGAATCTCGATCTGGGTCATCACTCCGTCGTAGTAGTGCGAAACGTCGATAAAGCTGACCCACTATGTTAATCGATACATGCTCAAAGGGGAGCGGTTTGGCCATTACCTCTACCCGATCGACAAACGAGACGAAAACGCGTGGAAAGCTAAATCAGACCATCAGGCTGGAGCATAGTCGTTAGCTGTCGGCGGCTGGTCGTCAGCAATTCGATCCCGGTGCCAGCCACCAACGACTTGGCCACGGAGGGCGTATTTAGCTTCTAGTCGGCGGCAGCCAGAAGCCCCCGCCTGTTGAGGGGCACGAATTCACGAGCTTCACTGCCTACCCAAACCTGCCGAGGACGCGCAATCTTCTGCTCGCTGTCGGTCAGCATCTCCTGCCACTGCGCCAGCCAGCCCGCAGTTCGTGGGATGGCGAACAGGACTGTGAACATTTCCGGCCGGAAGCCCATCGCCTGGTAAATGATCCCCGAGTAGAAGTCGACATTCGGATAGAGTTTGCGCTTGATGAAGTACTCATCCTCCAGAGCGATACGCTCTAACTCCAGGGCGATGTCGAGCAGGGGATTGCGGCCAGTAACTTCAAACACCTGTTCGGCGGTCCACTTGATGATTTTTGCGCGAGGATCGTAGTTCTTGTAGACCCGATGGCCAAAGCCCATCAGCTTGCCGTGGCCTTCTTTGACTTTCTTCACGTAAGCCGCAACATTGTCCTTTGATCCGATCTCGCGCAACATGTTCAGCACTTCCTCGTTCGCGCCCCCGTGGAGAGGCCCGGCCAACGCTGCTGCCGCTGCCGCGGTCGCCAGATACGGATCGGTGTTGGCACTGCCCACGCATCGCATCGTGTTCGCGCTGCAATTCTGTTCGTGATCGGCGTGCAGGATGAACAGAATGTCCAGTGCCCTGGCAAGAACTGGATTCGCTGAATACTTGGGCTCGACCATCTTCCACAGCATGTTCATGAAATTTTCGGCATAGCCCAGGTCGTTGTCGGGATAAACGTAGGGGAATCCAAGGCTGTGGCGGTAGGCCATGGCCGCAATTGATGGCATCTTGGCGATCAGGCGAACGATGTGCGCCATGCGTACTTGCGGATCGTGCACGTTTTTGGCTTCGGGGTAGAGCGTCGACAGAGCCGCCACGCTGCTGACCAACATGGCCATCGGATGGGCGTTGTAACGGAAGTGCTCCATGAAGTGCTTCGTAGTCTCGTGCAGCATGGTGTGGTGAGTGACCCGGTGAACCCATGCCTGTAATTCGGCGTCATTGGGCAGCTCACCGAGCAGCAAGAGATAGGCAACTTCGAGGAAGCTGCAGTGTTCGGCCAGTACCTCGATAGGGTACCCGCGATAACGCAGGATGCCGCGATCGCCATCAATAAAGGTGACACTGCTGCGACAAGACGCCGTATTTATAAAAGCGGGGTCGTAACTGATCAGACCGAAGTCTTGATCGTTGGTCTTGATTTGACGAAAATCCATGGCGCGGACGGTGCCACGGTCAATGGGAAGCGTATAGGTTTTCTGCGTGCGATTGTCGGTAATGGTAAGCGTCTGGCCAGCCATAAGGATCTCCTGCGACTGCCGCGATATGGGGTCGTCTGATTCTGTTGGCTTTGACACCGGGCGGCAGTGAGTCGAATCACATCAACTCGTGACGCATGCACATGGTGAATGTGCGCTAGCCCACCACAAGGCGACTTTTCCGGTGCGCGCAGGTAACCCCTGTAAGCTGCTATGGAAGAGTAGTTGTCGGCAGGATGCCCAGTCGACGGTTGGCGCTGGGATCTTCCATCGCGGCCCGTTCCCGTAATGGCTGAAGTTGCGCCCGCATAGCGATCAAGGCGCGCTCCTCGGCGCTGGTTTCGGCTCCTGTCGGGGCCGTCAGCACCGTGCTCAGCCAGCCGAACATCGCGCGCATGCGTGGACGAAACGTCGGTCCGCCATGGTCGCCGCCGCGCACCAGTCGGTAGTCATGCGAAATGTCCAGATCCCAGAGGACGCGGTGCAGAAATTCGGTTCCGTCATGCGCATTGACGAAATCGTTGTCGCCGGCTTCAAAGTAAATCGCTAATCCCGACTCGCGGATTTGGCTTGCATTGCTGCGCGCCCGGTTGGCGGGATTGTTGACGGCGAAAAGCCTGGCGTCGCGACCCGGCCCTATAAGCCGCTCAGGTCCTCCGGCATTGTGGTGAAGACGATTGCGGGAACCAATTTGCTTGTCCTCGTACCCCGGTTCCAGCATGGGATTCATTGCGGCAACAGCAGCAAACGCCCGCGGATGACAGAACGCGGTCTTCAGCGCGCCGTATCCACCCATCGATATCCCTGCGATTGCGGTAAACGCACTTTCCTGGCGCACGTCATATGTACGGCGAAGGTGGGGCAGAAAATCTTGCAGCAGAAAAGAGTCCCAACGTACTCCGTCGTCGGGATCTTCAACGTAGTAACTCATTCCCGCACTGGGCGTCGCGAGCACCATGGGCGTTAAAGTTCCTTCAGACCACCACGCATCGAACAACGGTTTGCAGTCAACCAGGCTCTGTCGGCTGCCTCCGCCGCCCATCAGCAGAAGACAGAGCGGGACTGGAACTACCCCGTGATCCTGGGGAGCGATTACGGCATAGGAAACTGGATCGGGAACATTGCGCGATGGCAGATCCGAAAGATCAACATTAGATGTCATACGGCGCGCATTATGCGGTGGCGCGCACGCAGAAACAATCTAGTAAATGCGCGTGATATAATGCATCTTCCAGCTACAGCAGAAAATATTTCACGGCACGAGATTCCTCCCGTTTCAGCGTTAATTGACTCAGCATTCCTTCAGCAGCCCTCGCTGCGCGGCTATAATGCGCTCTGGCTACATGTCTGCGTCGCTGCTCATCATCTCGCACAATTCCGCCGACTGCGTGGATGCGTGTCTGCGGGCCGCCTGTGGCACTGACTGCAGAGTTATCGTCATCGACAATGCCTCGACCGATGGCACGCTTCCGGCCGTCCGGCGTGCGGGGAGCGGCATTCGCTTTCTGGCAAATCCACAAAATGTAGGCTTTGCTGCGGCGGTGAATCAGGGCCTTAGGAGCGCCGACACAGAGACCGTCGTGATCCTCAACCCCGATGTCCTTGTGACGCGAAGCTCACTGGACAACCTGATGCGAGCGTTTGCCGACCCGAGGGTGGGCGCGGCCGGCGGAAAACTGGTCCACGCCGACGCAAGTACGGATGCCGGTTTCACAGTGCGACGTTTTCCCACGCTGGCGAGCATGCTGGCGGAAGTGCTGTTGCTCAACCGCCTTTGGCACGGCAATCCCTGGAACCGGCGTTACCGCTGTCTGAACATGGACTACGCCAAAGAGCAGGAGGTGGACCAGCCGGCGGGCGCTTGTTTAGCAGTCCGGCGCGCGGCCTTCGATGACATCGGAGGCTTCGACGAGAATTTCTTTCCAGTCTGGTTTGAGGACGTCGACTTCTGCCGCCGTCTGCAGGACCGCGGCTGGAAGATCCTCTACCGCCCAGATGCAGTTTTCACTCACGCCGGTGGACACAGTGTCAGCAAATTGAGTTTTTTGGATCGGCAGGCGTTCTGGTACACAAATCTTCTGCGGTACTTTGCGAAGCATCACGCGGCCTGGCAGCTTTTCTCCCTACGCGTTGGCATCCTGTTCGGGCTGCTTCTCCGCTCACTGCTATCATGGGCTGGGCTCAGACCTGCAGGGGTAAGTGTGCGGCAAGCCCTTTCTGCCTACTGGCACGTGGCGTGGAATTTTGCTATCAGACACGATTCCGGGCGGGACGAAGCGGAACGCCGCCGAGCGCTGCAGCCGGGCACCTAAGATTCGCTTTCCTTGACCACACGAATTCCACCTTTGAAGATCGCGATTGTCGGGACTCGCGGCATTCCCGCCCGCTATGGCGGCTTCGAAACCCTCGCCGATGAGCTTTCCAAGCGTCTGGTCGCGCGCGGGCATCAAGTCACGGTCTACTGCCGCAAGCCTTTCACAACTCCGGACGATGTTTACGATCATCGTATTCGCCGGGTCATCCTTCCAACCATTTCCGAAAAGCATTTGGACACGTTGTTTCACACCTTCCTGGCAACTTTGCACGTTCTCTTTACTGACGCTGAAGTCCTCCTCATTTGCAACGTCGCCAATAGCCCCTTCGCATGGATGCCGCGCTTGAGGGACAAACCCACCGCTCTGAATGTGGATGGCCTCGATCGCAAGCGCCGCAAGTGGAACGCGCTCGGCCAGGTATTTCTACATTTCTGCGAGGCGCTCTCCGCCTTCACGCCGACGCGAGTCATCACTGATGCCCGTGCAGTTCAGGACTACTACCGGAGCAAGTACAGGAAGGAAACGGAGATGATCGCGTATGGCGCCGAGCCTGCGCCAGGGAACGACGACTTCAGCCAGTTCGGGCTGTCCAGCCGGCGATATGTTCTCTACGTGGCGCGGCTGGAGCCCGAGAACAACCCGGAACTGGTGATCCGAGCTTATCTTCGCCTCTCGACTGATTGGCCGTTGGTTATCGTCGGCGGCAATCCGTATAAGCCTGACTATGTTCGGAAACTTCGGTCACTCGCTGACGGACGTGTGATCTTTACTGGGCCGGTCTACGGTGACGGCTACTGGAGCCTGCAGAAGAATGCGGGAGTTTTCATTTTTGCAGGAGAGATTGGGGGAATTCATCCCGCACTCGTTGAAGCGATGTCGGCGGGTAACGCAATCCTATATCTCGATACCCCTGCCAATCGCGAAACCGCCAGCGGCTGCGGTGTGGCCTTCGAACACAACGATCAGGACCTGGCTTGCAAACTGGAAACCTTACTCGGATCGCCGGCCAAAATTGTGGAGCTACAGCAACAGGCACAGCAAGTTGCGCGGCAGAATTATGGGTGGGAGCAGGTGGTGGAGAAGTACGAGAGCCTGTTTGCCAGCATGCTCCATCGCTAGACGCCTTCATGTCATCCGGTAAGAAGGCGAAGTGGAGGGACCTCATGCTTAACGCACGGACTTATTGCTGCCTTATTTCGGAGCCCGCATTTTCTACGCCGGAGCCAGGAACCACGAGACCTACTCTGCGGCCTCTGCGCTCTCCTCGGTTAAGGCGTTATCGCGAGACCGCCGCGAACAGGTCCGAGTGCATCAGCGATTGGAACTTCTTATCGTCAGTTTTGAAGTGAAGTTGCAGGTTGGAGCTGTCAGAGTCGACGGTTAAGCTATCCATCGCCACCTTTTCGATGGGCGAAGCGTTCATTTTTTTGTAGAGCATGCCCGCTTTGACCAAGGAAGAGAGTGTGGCGGCGGTCATCGAATCCGATGTCAGTACGTCCAGATTGAAGTTGACCCCATTTGCGAAATCCATGGTATAGCGCGATCCCAGCAGCCGCTTCTTCACCGTCTCATAATCGGCCAATCTAGCGGCATCGCCCAGCGCCGAGCGCATCATGTTCTGGGTTCCCTCTTGATCGAGCACGCTCCACACGGTGCCTGAATCCACGGATGGAATCATGTCGCCAATCTGCGAGTTCGAATCCAAACCAGACGCGTAGCCATCCCGCGCGTCCAATGCGCCTTGAACGGCAGATAAATCGCCAAACAGCAGCGTGTTGGGATCAAGAAATGTCATCGACATGCCGCCCGCCATCGGGTACAGCAGAGTGGTGTGATACTTAGTCGGTTTGATCTTCTTCAATGCCATCTTGCGCGTGAACGACTTCACAGGAAAAAGGCCTTGCGCAATGCCAATGACTCTTACTCCCTGCTTGGGAACGCGATAAGAGGCGAAGGTAAGTTGATCGACGTCCTTGTCCGGATCAATCGCCACCCCCTTCAGGGCGCCCTCAAATTGCTTCAGGGCTTCCGGCAGAACCTGCTGCTTGAGAGCCATTGCGGTATCGGAACTACGCAGCGACCGGTAATCGACGGAAATGATCTGCTGGATGTCAGCAGGAATGACAGAGAGCGCGCTGGTGCCAAGGGGCGTGGCCCAGGAACATGCCATCAGCAAGAACAAGGAACCGGCAATCCGCGCGAAATTCTTCATAAACATCCTCATGAGGTATTCAGTTCGATGCGGAGCGGGGCTGTATAGTGACCCGCTTTCCTCAATTCTAAGCTACTTCGATGGGTCCTGGAACGAACGAAAGTGCAGGCCTACCCACAAGCCAGGAACGATGGCGGCTGTAGTTCTTGCGTGGTGAGTTCGGTCTCAGGCTTCCCCGGCCGGCGATAATACTGCCGCATAGCAGGATCGCATTCTCCAGATCGGGAATCTTCGGCCCATGACTATGGTCAGCTCTTCACTGCGGCGGCTCGCTGCCTTGTCTCGCCCACAAAGGTTTGGTCCTTGATGGATTCCAAGTTGATTTCCACATTAGCCAGCGCGCCTTCCATAGCGGCGCGCGCCAGGGCAATCGCCGTAGTTAGATCCGACTTCATATTCGGATTGGTGATTGGTTTGAGCGACTCGGCTATGGCAATGACTTCTCTAGCCTTCTCGGCCACACTGAGAGGCACGCTTGTGGCTTGGCGCAACGCGGCATCAATGATGCCGTCGCCATTTGCCGACTCCTTAGCCTGCTTGTAGGCTTTCATTACGGAATTGAACGACTCCGCGTCGGCATCGATCGAGGCTTTCAATTTCTCTCGCAAGACGGATAAGCGCGCAATCGCGCCGCTCAATTCTTTTTCATATTGAAGATAGGCTTTCTTGCCGCGCGACATGGCCGCTACCATGTGAGCCAGTCCTGCCGCCATGGCGCCGCTTGCGGCAGCGGCACTGCCTCCTCCCGGAACGGCAGTGGGAGCGGCGAGTTGCTCGACAAAGGGCTCCACACCCGCCCGGAGCCCGCCGACAGCCATCTTGCCGCCCATTACTGCCGAGAGCCGGTTCTCCAGGATCAGCGACGAGTCGAAATTTTCCACCTGCAGGAACCATTCTGCCGCCTGCTCCAGCGCCTTCTTGGGAATTAAGCCGACCACCTCACTGCTGATCGGGCTGACTCCGTATCGCGCTGCCTCCCGCTTTACGAATTCGAAAACCCGGTGGATCGGGGTCTGCTCGAAGTCCGTGAGATTCATGGAGACCTGGGCCAGGCCGCGCACGAGAAAGCCTGCGCCTTTGACGTACCGCAGTCCGCCACTGGAGAACCGGACGGCCTTAGCCACTTTCTTAGCGATCTCCACATCCGGCGTGTTCAAGAAGACGTTATAAGCGATCAGAAACTTGCGCGCCCCGACCACGGTTGCTCCTGCGGTGGGGTGCACGCGGGGGTCGCCAAAATCCGGCCTGCGCGCGGGATTGGTCGCGATGTCCTCGCGAATGCCCTCGAACTGGCCGCGTCGTATGTTCTCCAGATTCTGACGCTCCGGGCTGGTCGCTGCCGCCTCGTAGAGATACACAGGAATTTGGTAGCGTTTCCAGATCTGCTCGCCGACGTGCCGCGCCATAGCGACGCAGTCCTCGATCGAGACGCCTTCGATGGGAATGAAGGGCACAACATCGGCCGCCCCCATGCGCGGGTGCGCGCCCTGATGCTTATTCAAGTCGATGAGTTCGGCGGCCTTGCCTACGCCGCGAATAGCCGCCTCCTGGATCGCCTCCCGCTCCCCGACCAGGGTAATGACACAGCGGTTGTGGTCCGCATCCATCTCGCGGTCGAGCAGGTAGACACCATCGATTTTCATCGCGTCGACAACGGCGTCTACTTTCGCCTTATCGCGGCCTTCCGAAAAATTTGGAACGCATTCAACCAATGTGGACATTACCGAGCAGGATATAAGGGACTTCCAACGCTAGCAACTGGGTGGCTCGGGCGGAGTTTTAGAAACAAGACAGCCGATTTGACAATCCCCACTCCCGCGTCGCACATTGGTTGCAGGGTGGCACAACGTCTTATCTTCGGCCGCGGCTTCACTTGAATGTAATCCCGCCAAAACGCCCGTCGGTCGTTTCCCGGTAATTTCTTAACAGACAGAAAGGATTGTTATGTTACGTCGTGCCATCGCGACGATTGCCGTCGCCTTCATTTCGCTCGCTGCTTTCGCGCAAAAAGAACGCCATTTCAATCTGCACTATTCGTTCACGGTCAGAAACGTCGAGCCTGGACAGCCGCTTCGCGTCTGGATTCCGCTGGCGCACTCCGATCGATTTCAGGACGTGCGCGTCGTCTCGCAACAGGGCGATGTTTCTCTGCGAAAAACGCGGGAATCGGAATACGGCAACTGGATGCTTTATGGCGAGACTCCGAAAGCGGCAAAATCCGAATACCGGTTTGCCGTTGACTACGACGTTCTCCGTCGAGAGAAAATTGTCCTCGCGCATGACAAGCTCGTCCCCGGAGCCGCCGACCGCCGCGCCAGCCGCGTGATGTTGGCCCGTTTTAGTGAGCCCGACAAGCTGGTTCCAATCACCGGCTTGCCGGCGGAACTAGCTGCCCAGCAAGCCGGAGGCGCGACTACCACTCTGACCAAAGCCCATGCGCTTTACGATTATGTGTTCCACACCTTGCGTTACGACAAAACCGGCGCGGGTTGGGGGCATGGCGACACGCTGTGGGCCTGCGATTCCAAACGAGGCAACTGTACTGATTTTCACTCGCTTTTCATTTCCATGGCCCGCTCGCAGCATATTCCGGCCCGTTTCGAGATCGGGTTTCAGTTCCCTCCCGACAAGCATTCATCGGACACGGTCGCTTACCACTGCTGGGCGGAGTTTTTTGACCAACAGATGGGCTGGATACCCGTGGATATTTCAGAAGCGTGGAAACATCAGCAGCTGCACGATTACTACTTCGGAGCTCAAGATCCGAATCGTGTGCAGTTCACCATGGGGCGTGATCTGCGTCTGAATCCGCCGCAAGCAGGGCCGCCACTGAATTATTTCGTCTACCCGTATGTGGAAGTCGGCAACCAGGAGCACTCGAACGTTGCTCTTGCCCTGTCCTTCAAAGACATGGAACAACGTACCGTTACGGCAAAGAAGTAATCGACTCTTTCAAAGGCGTTTCTATTTCCGAAACACTCCCAATCCCAGCCGGACCTGTACGGTGTTGATGCCGGGATTGGGCGTGGTCAGCCCGGCGTTCGATATGTGGATGTAACGCACATCCAGGCTCCAGGTTTTGCTCTCGCCTAAATGATGGATGCCGAGTGCGGCGCCTGACGTGAAATTCACATTGGAACTTCCCGCAGGAACTTCATGGGTGGTGAACAAAGTCCCGCCACCAATCTCGAAGTAAGGGGCAAAACTCCGGTGCGGTACGAAGTTCCACTTCAGTCCAAGCGGATTTAGGCCAACTCCATAAGCTGTATTGGCAGGCTGAAATACCAGCAACAGCGGAATGGCATCGATGGCGTATTCGAAATTTCCTTTCAGGAAACCCGGACCATGCACGCCCGTAAGCACCCATCCATAGCGCAAACCGGCGTTAAACAAGCCGGTGTTGCTGGTTCCACCCGAAACCGAGTGCCCCCCTCCCGCCCAGACTTGAATCTCATGGCCACCCTTCTGCGGCACATCTTGGCCTAGAGCCGCTATGCTGCACAAAAGGCAGACAATCCCCGTAAGTAGAAGTCTCATTCTCTGTGTCCCCTGCGGTTGAGCTGGTTCAGCCCAACTCCAGGCCGCCATCGACGGCCAAAACCTGTCCCGTAATGAAGTGGGGGGCCGTGGCAAAAAAGCGGACAGCTGCTACGACGTCATCGGCTGTGCCGTTGCGCTTCATGGGCGCCCTCGACGCCATTTTCTTCATAAAGGCGTTTTGCGTTTTGCTGCCCAAATCGATCATACCGGGAGCAATGCAGTTGACCGCAATCTCGGGCGCCAGCGCCTTGGCCATAACTCGGGTGAGCATGATCAAAGCGGCCTTCGAGGAACAGTAATGGGCGTGGCTGGCCCACGGCTTCAACCCGCCAAGAGACCCCAGGTTGATGATCTTGCCCTTGCGTTCTCGCAGATGCTTCAGCGCTTCCCGCGTCATCAGGAAGGGGCCGCGAGCGTTCGTGGCGAACATTTCGTCCCATTGCTTTACGCTGATCTTCTCGAACTCGACGGTGCCATAGACAGCGGCGTTGTTGATCAGAATATCGATCCCGCCCAGTTCTTTGACAACCTGCTTCAAAGCCGCTTTGACATTCTTTTCATCCCGCACATCGCATCGCAGGGCGACGGAGCGTACACCGAAGCCGCCCACGTCAATAACCGTGTGCTGTGCCTCGCGAGCTGACGCGAGAAACGTGATCGCAACGTCCGCACCCTCCTCGCCCAGGGCGAGAGCAAATGCCCTGCCCAGGCGTCGAGCGCCCCCAGTGATGAGAACCACTTTGCCCCGCAAGGCTCTGTGTCGCACGGCTTGGATTGTACATTGTGCGACGCGTAGACCTTCTCAGCGGGCCGATCAAAGCTGCCGTCCAACTGGTGTCGTGAATTCGGAATCTGTAAAATCGGGCGCATGCCTGCCGCGCGAGATGTCGTCGTCTACTCTCGGAAAGGCTGCCATCTTTGCGAGATCGTCAAAGAGAGCCTGACGAAGCTGCAGCGCCGTGGCGGGTTTCAGTGGCGAGAAATTGACGTAGACTCCGACGAAGAACTCCGGCGGCGCTTCAGTGACGAGGTTCCCGTCGTCTTCATCGATGGGCGCAAGGCTTTCAAGTACCACATGGACGAACGCGAGTTTCTGCGGAAAGTAGCTGATTAGAGTTCAGCTCTCGACGCGCCGGTACCCTCGAGGTGGCTTTTTCTTCGGGCCAGCTCTGGCGGGAGCGCAAAGAAGCAGGCGAGTACAGCGTTGAGGATAAGGCTCCCCGCAACGCTCAAGTAAGCCAATCCGAAACAAATCAAGTACACGAGCGGCCCGAATGCATACTGCCGCGTAATGTGATCCACGGCCTCCTGGTTCACCTCAGATCCCAGTAATCGGCGCTTCTGCGAAGAGGCGTATCGCCAAAGCACATTGAAAAAGATTGCGATGAAGACATAAGTGCCGTTGTAGAGCAGTACTGCAGTCCGCTGTCCGGGTTGGCCCAGGTGCGCCGCCAGCACTGCGGTGGGAAATGGAACAAACGTGACACCCAGCAGCAGAAGCAAGTTCAGGAGCAGCAAAGTGCTGTTGGATCGTCTGATATGGGTAAACAGCCGGTGGTGATTGATCCACATAATGCCTATGAAGGCAAAACTGATAAAAAACGAGACGTACGATGGCCATTGCTTCAGCAACTGTGACCCAAGCCCGCCTCCTGCGGTTGGAATCTTGATTTCCAGAATCAGCAGCGTAATCGCAATTGCAAAGACCCCATCGGAAAATGCCTCGACGCGCCCGGTTTCTCCGCTCACCAATGGACCTCCCCGCAGGCGAACAGCTTAACAGTCCCGGGGAACAAACCTCCGTCAATTTCCGTATCTCGGATTGTCAGCCGATAGAGGTGAAAGGAGCGCCGTTATGGACGGAAACATTGTCGGGTTGGCAGCAGTGGTCATGGCTCTGGGCATCCCGATGGCCGCGATGTATACCTATTACGCCGTTCGCAAGCTGCGTAGCGAAGAGCGGCTCGCTGCCATAGCTCGTGGAGTCAGTGTCCCCATGGAGCCCGAACTTCCGCACGCTGCACGTTCCCGCCGATCTGGGATCCTGTTGGTGAGCGGAGCGATCGGGTACGCCATCACGTTTGCCCTCATCGCCCGAGTGGACCCAGATGCCTGGGTAGCCGCCACGTTCGCCATCATTCCATTCGCGATCGGGGTGGGGTGCTTCGTCGACTCGGCCTTGGTTCGGCGCGACGCCCATGCCGGCTAACGGCGTCGGTCCACCCCGCATCACGTACAATGCAGCCTCGTGGTCGGCTGTATGGTTGTGGAGCTGGAACAAATTCGGCGCGAGATCGACCTGAACACGGCTGAGGCACTAAGGCTCTGCGAAGGACTCGACGAGGCTCAACTTGCCTGGCGTCCCGCACCTAACAAGTGGTCAGTTGCTGAGAACCTCCTCCATTTGACTGTGACCACCGCGGCAGTTTTGCCCAGTACCGATCACGCGATTGAAGTGGCAAGGCAGAACGGTTTGTACAGTAGGGGGCCGTTTTCTCTGGGGCTAATGGGCAGGTTTTTCGTCTGGTACGTCGAACCCCCACCCGTAATAAAACTACCCGCGCCCAAACAGCTCAAACCACTTCTGACAGGCTCGGCGACGCACGTCTTACCCGAATTTGTTGCTTCCCAGCGCCTTATGCTCGAACGTGTGGAGCGAGCCGATGGTTTGGATCTTGTACGCACGCGCTTCCAATCACCATTCGCGAGCTTCGTTCGCATGAACTTGTTGGCGCTGTTCTCGGTGTTTACGGGGCACGAACGGCGGCATTTGTGGCAGGCGTCGACTGTCCTGCAAGCGCTGCGCACGGCAACCCGCTGAATACTGCGTCACTGCCTCATGTGGTGCTAGACTCGGCCTCGATGCGCGCGGATCTCCTGCCCCTCTGCGATAAGCACTATCGTGCCATGGAACCCTGTGTGGCGCCGTTCAACGCAGATTATTCGATCGATTTCTTCCGCTGCACCGACAAATTCTGCGGACGCTGTTTCGGAGAACGGGTTGGATATGTAACTCCCCGGCGAGGCGAACCGCCCATTGTTTCTGCCAACCAGCCCCGCTGTGAAATGCACGGCAGGCCGATGTTCATTATCAGCGTCGACCGGCAGCGAATCCTGAAAATCCGCTATGCCTGCGCCGAACCGGGCTGCACAGAAACTATGAGCATGGGCTGAGGCTTACTTTACTCATCCGGCCAGGAACTTGTATTGCTCGGCGGTCAGGGGTACAACCGAGAGCCGGCCTTGCCTGACCAGCGGCGAATCGGCGAAGTGCCTGCTTGCCTTGATGTCAGTTAGTGATTTGGGTTGACTAACGTTGCTGCCCGCCTTGATCCGGACCTGCGGATTTTTTGGGTCCGAAGCATCCACTGAGACCACTGTCGCGGTTCCCACCGCTGTCTTTTCATCGCCAGTGTGGTAGATGACCAGGCGATCGCCGGCCTTCATTGCGCGCAGATGCTTCAGCGCGACAGGGTTCGTGACACCATCCCATATTGTGCTCTTCTCCCGTTGTAGATCAGCGAACGAATACGTGGAGGGCTCAGTCTTCAGCAGATAGTCCATACATTTTGTCCTAAGGGTTCGCAGGCAGCTGCAGATCATTTACTCGTACGAGCGCCTCGTACGAGTGCCACTCGTCAGCTTCTTATGCGGTCACCTTGGCAAAGTGCTGCAAAGTCTTCTCCAGAGATGATGGGTCATTGACGTAGAGGGCGTTTGGAGCGCGGTCGATCTGACGCATCAGGCCCCACAGAACCTTGCCGGGACCGACTTCGACAAATGTTTTGGCCCCATTTGAAATGAGAGCGCGAATGGATTGCTCCCACTTCACCGATCCGGTGACCTGGCGAACCAGGGCGTCCCGGCTCTGAGCCGCGTCACTCAAGAGGCGCGCGTCGACATTGCAGGCAACCGGCACGCCGGGATCGTTGAAGTTGAGTGCCCGCAGATCCGCAGCCAGACGGTCCTGCGCCGGCTTCATCAAGGAGCAGTGGAAGGGGGCGCTGACCGGCAGCAGCTTGGCCTTTTTCGCGCCACGCTCTTCCGCCAATTTGACCGCGCGCTCCACCGCTTCGGCGTGTCCGGAAATCACGATCTGTTCAGGAGAATTGATGTTGGCAGCTTCACAAACCTGGCCATGGGCGGCATCGACACAAACTTTATGCACCTTCTCCGCTTCCATGCCTAAAATCGCCGCCATTCCGCCCACGCCGACCGGCACCGCCTCCTGCATGTACTTGCCGCGATTGCGCACGGTTTTGAGTGCGTCGGCGAAACTCAACGTGCCCGCCGCCACATGCGCCGAGTACTCGCCCAGGCTGTGCCCCGCGACAAAATCTGCCTGCACACCCTTATCCCGCAGCACCCGCCAGGCGGCAATTGAGGCCGCCAGAATTGCAGGCTGCGTGATTTCGGTTAAGCGCAGCTGATCTTCCGGTCCATTAAAGCAAACCTCAGAAAGGCTGTAACCGAGCGCAGCGTCGGCTTCCTCGAAGGTTCGGCGAGCGGCCGGATAGTTATCGGCCAGCTCTTTTCCCATACCAACGGCCTGAGATCCTTGTCCCGGAAACAGAAATGCTGTTGAACCCATTCTGTTCTTCTCTTGGCCTCCCCTTTCTCGTCAGCTTAAGACCATGGCGTGCGCGCTCAGGGAAGCCAGTCCTTTTTCAATTTTGTGATTGATTTTGCGATCCGAGAATTCCGCCGCTACCCGGATGGCGTTCTTGATCGCATTGGAATTCGACGACCCGTGGGCCACGATACATACGTCCCTTAATCCCAACAAGGGGGCTCCACCGTACTCGGAGTAATCCAGTCTTTTCTTGAAATCAGCAAACGCGCTGCGGGACAGCAAGTAGCCGACCTGGCGCGTGATGGTAGCGCGCAGCGACTCCTTAAGCACATAGCGCACCAGGCTGGCCACACCCTCGGAGACTTTCAAAGCCACGTTGCCCACAAATCCGTCACTGACGATAACATCCACCTCGCCGCTGTAGAGGTCGCGTCCCTCCACGTTGCCCAAGAAATTCAGCGGCAGGCGCTTGAGCCGCTGAAACGCTTCCCGCGTTAACTCATTGCCCTTGCCCTCCTCTTCGCCAATGGAGAGCAGGCCGATACGCGGACGCCGCGTCCCCAGGATGGTGCGGGCGTAAATCTCTCCCATGATGGCGAACTGCTCCAGGTTCTCCGGCGTGCAGTCCACATTCGCCCCCACATCGAGAAGAATGGCAGCTGTTCCCAGGGCGGTAGGAAAAACGGCCGCCAGCGCGGGTCGATCAACGCCCGGCAGCGTGCCGAGTACCATTTTGGCGGTCGCCATTGCCGCGCCCGTATTGCCCGCCGTAACAAAACCTGCCGCGCGATGCTCGCGAACCAGGCGCAATCCCACGCGCATGGAGGAATCGCGCTTGGCACGAACCGCCTGCGCCGCCTTGTCTTCCATGGTAATGACTTCTGATGCGGGCACGATCTCGAGCGGGAGGCCGGCCACATTGGTGTGGCGTCCCAGTTCGGCCCTGATCTGCTGCTCAAGGCCCACCAGCAATACGCGGACGCCGTACTGCCGCGAGGCTTGAATAGCGCCATCCACCTCGGGGCGGGGCGCCCGATCCGAACCCATCGCGTCGAGCGCTATGACGCTTGCCATGGGGGCTTTGACTTCTAGCTGGCTTCCTCGACTTCCAGAACTTCACGTCCCTTGTAGTAACCGCATTTGGGGCAGGCGCGGTGAGGCATTTTCTTCTCGTGGCAGTTGGGGCACTCCGATAGAGAGTGGCCTTTGAGAGCATCGTGCGCGCGACGAGTGCTGGTTCGCGCTTTGGAATGTCGCCGTTTCGGGTTTGCCATAATTTCGTCCTTAGTCGTTCGTCTTTCGCCGTTTGCCTTTGAGCCTTAGTTGATGTTCGCGGTCAGCCAGTAACTTGCCCTGATGTTGAACCGCCAACAGCCAACGACCAACGACTACTCGAGTTTCTTTCGAATTTCTTTCAGAGCCGCCCAGCGTGGATCTTCCAGGGGTTCCTCACACGAGCATTGCTGAAAGTTCAGATTCGTCCCGCAGTGCGGGCATAGTCCCTTGCAATTGTCCCGGCAAACGGTTTTCAGCGGAAGAGCCAGCAAAATTTGTTCGCGAAGCAGGTCTTCGAGCTCAAGTCCGTCGCCCCGATAATAACCGATCTCTGCTTCCGCGTCCGTTACCGAAAGCTCTTCCGCGCGAGCATCGCTGCCCTGCGGACGGTAAAGCAGGTCGAAACTGCGTGCCAGCACTTGCTCGACTGGTTCCAGGCACCGCGCGCAGTTGAATTCCAACCGGGTCGAAAGGTCGCCCTTCACTCGAATGTCTTTGATTACCCGGTGCTTGCCGTGATGCTCCTCGACCAGATCGGCGTGTCCTGCCGCCGTCAGCACTGAGCTCTGTCGCACATCAGGGCCAAGTTCGAACGTCTGGGGGCGGATTTCTTCCCTGAAATCAATGGGATGAACTTCCAACTCGTGCACGTCGATGAACATGGATATATCCGCCGCCCACCATTGAAACTGCGAAGGCTGCGGAACCCAGCCAAGTATCAACTCTCAAGGGAGCAATATCCAAGATAAGGTTCTGTTTTCCCGCGTGTCAAGGACTCCGCGTATTGGACGTACATAGCAATATGCTAGGATAATGCTAGGAAATTACTATGGCTACCCTCCATGTCGAGAATGTGCCCGATGATCTTTACAAGGCACTCAGAAAGCGGGCTAAAGAACGTGGCAATTCCATTTCGACCGAGGTGATCTCGCTGCTAAGGGAGGAGGTGCCAACTGAGGAGGAACTAAGGGCGCGGCGCCGTTACTTTGAGCAGATGGAGCGTTTGCGGTCCACGAAACCGCAAGGAACAGGTCCCTTTCCCACCTTGGAAGAAATGATACGTGAGGATCGGGAGCGGTGAACAAAGTGGTGATTGACGCCAGCGTGGCGATGAAGTGGACCTTTCCCGAGATCAATGAGCAACTTACGTCTGAAGCGGTGGACCTTCTTCAAAAATACGTTTTTGGCGCTCTGCGCATCATTGTGCCAGACATATTTTGGGCCGAAGTTGGCAATGTGCTTTGGAAAGGAGTGCGGCGGGAAAGGTGGTCCAGAGATGCAGCAAGAATCGCGGCGACAGCCACACGCAGCCGCGCGTTCCCGACCGTATCCTCCTCAGAGCTCTTGCACGATGCCCTTGAAATCGCCATCAATCACGATCGATCCGTGTACGACAGTCTTTATCTCGCCTTAGCTGTACAAGCGAACTGCGATCTGATCACCGCGGATGAGCGCCTCGCCAATGCTGTCGCCGCCTACCTCCCTGTAAAGTGGCTGGGTGCGGTTTAAAGCGCTATTCCCGTTTCTTCTCCTCACGTCAAAATGGGCAGGCTTCGCACCCGCTTTTTGCTGGCGGCGTAGATCGCATTGCAAAGCGCCGGGGCGAGCGGAGGGACGGGCGGTTCTCCCGACCCGCTGGGCGGTTCGTGGCTGTCGACGAAGTAGGCTTCCACAACCGGAGCTTCGTTCATGCGGACCGGCTGGTAGTCGTCAAAATTGCCTTGTACGACACGGCCTTTGTCGATCGTGATCTGGGCGCGCATAGCATTGGTCAGTGCGTAAATGACGCCACCCTGAATCTGCTGCTCCAGGATGTTGGGATTGATCACCTGCCCACAGTCGATTGCGGCTACGACTCGATGTAATTTGGGCTGATCCTCGTCAGGCGAAAGCTCCACCACCTCAGCCATATAGGTGCTGAAGCAACCAAAACAAGCAATACCCCGGTAATGCCCTGCGGGCAGTGGCTTTCCCCATCCTGCCTTCTCGGCGGCGAGCTGCAGTACGCCACGCATCCGAGCCGTCTTCCAAGTTGCATCGAAGAATTTGATGTCCTCATCTTTTGCCAACAGGTGAAGACGGTATTCCAGAGGATCTTTGCCCGCTGCCGCAGCCAATTCATCGATAAACGACTCGTTCGCGAAGGCCGCCTGGAGCGCGTAAACCGAGCGCATCCACCCTAGCGGGACCGGTGTTTCCGTTTGCACCCATTGCAACAGGGAATTGGGAAACGAATAGACGAGCGCGACTTCATCCTTCATGTCAGGATCAACGCCGCCATCCAGCGTGGTTCCTTTCTGTGCGTTGATGGAAGGAGAAACAATCGTGTGGGTAAACGCTGCGGGCCAGCCGTGCTGATCCAGTACGGCACTCATTTTATGGTAACTGGCTGGGCGGTAGGTGGAACAGCGCATATCGTCCTCGCGGCTCCAGATCACCTTGATGGGAGCGTTGACCGCCTTGGAGACAAGGGCGGCCTCGACGGCATAGTCGTGCTCGAGCCGGCGTCCAAATCCGCCGCCCATCAGGGTGACATTGACCTTCACCTGATCAGGATCAAGGCCGATGGCAGTGGCCACCGAGTCGCGCACATCCTGCGGCACCTGGGTCGGCGCCCACAGCTCGCACTTCGACCCTTGGAAATGCGCAGTGCAGTTGCCCGGCTCCATGGGCGCGTGAGCCATGAATGGAAGCTCATAAACCGCCTCCACGCGCCTCCCGCTCACCTTCGAAACATCGCCGGTAGCGTACAAAGCGACACCCTTTTTGGAAGCTGCCTCTTTCAGACCATTTGTGATCAAGCTTGAAGTCAGGTCCTTATTCGCGCCCTCTTCCCAGTTGACATTCAACACGCGCTTGCCTTCCATCGCCCCCCAAACCGAGTCGGCGACCACCACCACGGCAGCGTCATTGACCTTGCCGACGTAGCTCACGCCTGGGACTTTCCTTGCCTCCTTGTCATCGAAAGTTCCCACTTTGCCGCCGCAGACAGTGCACCGCGCCAGCATGGCGTATTTCATGTTGGGCAGACGGAAGTCGATCCCGTATTCAGCCCTTCCCGTGACTTTGACCTCGGTGTCAACTCGCGGTAGCCGCGTGCCGACCAGCTTGTAGTCCTTCGCCTGCTTGAGGGGAGGGTCGGAAGGAATGGGCAGAGCCGAAGCGTCATTTGCCAGTTCCCCATAAGTGAGCTTTCGGTTCGACCCAGTGTGAGAGACCGCCCCATGCTCGGCTTTGCAGGCGGACCGCGGAACGCCCCACCTGAGGGCGGCGGCGCTGATCAGCATCTCGCGCGCAGCGGCTCCGGCCTTGCGCATTGGATCCCACGTCGTGCGTACGCTGGCGCTGCCGCCGGTCGTCTGATCTCCGAAAAGCGTGCTGGCGCCTGCCTGCTCAATCGTGATCTGGTTCAGGTCGGCTTCCAGTTCTTCGGCGAGAATCATCGGCAGGGCCGTGCGAACTCCCTGGCCCATCTCCGAGCGCGCCACCACAACGGTAATCTTGTTATCCGGACTGATGCGCAGATACGCGTTGGGTTCGAAACTTCCATTCGATTTGCCAGAGGAACCATGGGGGAGAGAGAACCCGATGACCAGCCCGGTTCCGGCGGCAACGCCGGCAACGATAAATTCGCGACGTGACACAGGAGTCATCGTCCACCTCCGCCGTTGGCAGCGCGATGAATCGCACGGCGAATCCGGTCATAAGTTCCACAGCGGCAGATGTTGCCGTTCATCGCCTGGGTAATGTCATTATCCGAGGGGTGGGGGTTCTTGGCGAGAAGAGCGGCGGCCGACATAATTTGTCCGGTCTGGCAATATCCGCACTGCGGCACGTCCTCGGCAATCCAGGCTTTCTGCAGTTCGTGGAGTCCATTGGCCGAGAGACCTTCGATCGTCGTGATACTTTTCCCGGCCGCCTGGGATACAGGCATCGAACATGACCGCACAGCCGCGCCCTCCAGATGCACGGTACAGGCGCCGCATAAGCCGGCGCCGCAGCCGAATTTCGTTCCCGTCATGTTCAGCGAATCGCGTAAGACCCAAAGGAGAGGAGTATCGGGGGAAACGTTGACCTTGCGCTCGCTCCCATTAACCCGTAACGAGATATCTGCCATGGTGGCCCCTTATCGATAGCGGCAATATAGTACCGAATGTGGGGCAAAAGAAGAACCCGACAGGCATAGCCAGAATGGCAAATCGCCTTGGACGAATTCGATTGACGTTTCTTTCCGGCTACAAAAACAACAACGCCGGGCTGGTTGGCCCGGCTTTCTTGTTGTCTCATCAGCTTTCGGGGTACGACTTGGTTCGGTAGTCCCCGGAAGATCTTTGTAGGCTGCCTGACTGGTCACCGCGACTGCCGGCAGCCTGAACCCCCTTACATGACTAACGCGAGGTTCTCCAACTCCTGTTGAAGAATGGGCATCGAGCACCCCGCACTTTCGACTCGGAATGCCGCATCCAGGGCAGCTTGTGGCGACACTCCGTAGCCCCTGCCCATGAGAAAGACTTGCAAAAGCTCGGCAGCTTCCCGCGAGTCGATCATACCGCTCTGAAGCAGATCGTTGCGCAGGGCCGCCAGTTCCGTACTGGAGAATCTTTCTTTCACGGCATCACCTCCGACCCCTGACTTCTTGTGTATTAGACTCACCGGGTGCCACCTTCGTTGCATGCAATTTAGCTGCCGCAACTCCCTGAACATCTGCAGGCACCCCGGGGGAAACCCCCTAGATTCATAAACACCTTCTTCTTCGGCAAGTTGCAGGTATTAAGCTGGAGGGAAGGTGACGCGCAGGTAACTACCGTACCGTCTCGAACTTGACACTTTGTGTCGTTTTGGGACGAAAGACGCAGTGATGAGCGAAGCGGCTCACCCGAATCACGCTGGGTCGATCGTCGCCTGATCGATCAGCATAATGGGGATATCATCTTTGATCGGGTATACGCGCCGGCACTGCGTGCATTTGAGCGCATCCCCTTTTGGCACTACAGGAGTTTTACAGAGCGGGCACACCAATATATCGAGCAATTCCTTGTCGATCATGGGCGCATTTTACAGGATTGCGTGCTCCTGTCCCACATCATCGAGCGCGATTGGGACGCGTCTCAAAATGAATCAACGGCTGTCTCTCAAGCCCCTGTTGAACTGCTTTAGGATAAGATTTCTGTTCACCGCACAACCGAATGTCAGCCCGCATATTGGACGGCAATAAGATCGCCACTCAGATTCGCGCCGAAGTAGCGGCACAGGTGGCCTCCTGCAAGAGCGCCGGAGTGCAGCCTGGCCTCGCCGTGGTGCTAGCCGGAAACAATCCCGCCTCCGAAATCTACGTTCGCGGAAAGGTGAAGAATTCCGAAGAAGTAGGTATTTATAGCGAGAAGCACACTCCTCCGCCGGACGTCTCGACCGAGGACCTGCTTGATCTGGTTTACAGCCTAAATCGACGCGACGAGATTGATGGCATCCTGGTGCAACTCCCGCTACCGGCGCAGGTTGATTCCAAGCGAGTGCTGATGGCTGTGGATCCGGCTAAAGACGTGGACGGGTTTCACCCGATGAATGTCGGATTTTTGTCGACCCAGCGCCCGGGATTAGTCCCGTGCACACCAGCCGGCATTATGGAAATCCTGAAACGAAGCAATATTCCGGTTTTGGGACAAGAGGCCGTAGTCGTGGGGCGCAGCGACATTGTTGGCAAGCCCACCTCCATGCTCCTGATCAATGCCAACGCTACTGTGAGCGTTTGCCATTCCAAAACACGCGACTTGCCGGCAGTATGCCGCCGCGCCGACATTCTGGTGGCAGCGATCGGACGCGCCGGCATGATTACTCGCGACTTCGTAAAGCAAGGCGCAACTGTCATTGATGTGGGCATGAACAAGGTAACTGACAGGGCTGAGTTCGACCGGCTGTTTAAGGGCAATGTGAAACGTGAAGAGACGTTTGCGAGCAAGGGATCAACCCTGGCCGGAGACGTCCACCCCGAGGTCGGCGAGGTTGCCGGCGCGATCACGCCAGTTCCGGGGGGCGTTGGCCCGCTGACCATTGCCATGCTCATGGCTAATACAGTTCGTGCCATGCAGTTGCGGCGTGGCACCGGGCTCGCGGAGATGTCGAAGACTTAATCGGGACTAGCACTCCAAATACATGTTGAAAGTTGGGTTAACGGGCGGAATCGCCTCCGGCAAATCGGTTGTTGGGGAGATGTTTGCACGGCTGGGGGCTCATGTCATCCAGGCCGATCTCATTGCTCACCAACTGATGCAACCGGGAGAGGCGGTCTATGACGAAGTGCTTCGCCATTTTGGAAGGAGTATTCTGAACCCCGACGGGATCATCAATCGGCCTAAACTGGCCGCGGCGGCTTTCGAACCGGCAGAAGGGGGCTCGCGGGTAGAAGAATTGAACCGCATTGTGCACCCCGCCGTAATTGACAGGCAGGACGAGTGGATGCGCGACATCGGGGAGCGCGATCCCGAGGCCGTCGCAATGGTGGAAGCGGCGCTGATTCTGGAAGCCGGAGCAAAAAACCGTTTTGACCGGCTCGTGGTTGTGACTTGCCATCCCGAACAGAGAATCGAACGTTGGGCGCGTCGCACCCATGCGGACGAGCTAAGCGCCCGCCATGAAGTCACCCGCCGAATGGCCGCGCAAATTCGGGATGAGGAAAAGGTAAAAGCCGCCGATTACGTGATCGACAATTCCGGTTCTCTGGACGACACCGAGCGCCAAGTCAGAACGGTTTTTGCCGCTCTGAAAGAATGCGCGGCGCTAAAGGGATCAGGACCGAAGACGAACCAGGAACCAAGAACCAAGAACCAGTAACTGGGAACCGTTTCTATGAAGCTGATACGACCGATCCTGCTGGCCGTAGTTATTGCCGCAGCCTTCTTCTACGTCACCACCTACCGGCCGAATGCATTCCGTACCATCAACTGGTTTGGCCGTCCGCAGAAGCTCGAGATCTCCGAAGCGGCTAGCACCGCGCCATTGGACGCTGAAGAACAGAACAACATCGCGGTGTATCGCAAGAACATTCCTTCCGTCGTCAACATCACGTCGAAAGCAGTCACTTTTGACTTCTTCTACGGTCTGGTTCCTCAGGAAGGCCAAGGCTCGGGGTTCATCATCGACAAGGAAGGGCACATCCTGACGAACTACCACGTCATTGCCGACGCGCGGCAGGTGGAAGTAACGCTGCACAACCGCAAAAAGTACCGTGCGACCATCGTGGGCACCGATCGTTCCCATGACCTGGCTGTCGTCCAGATCCAGGCGCCCGACCTAAGCCCGGCGGTTTTGGGGGATTCCCACAGCCTGCAGGTTGGGCAGAAGGTTTACGCCATCGGAAATCCTTTTGGCTTGAGCGGGACGCTGACCACCGGTATCGTCAGCTCGATTCGCCCCGTTCAGGAACCCGATGGCATGGTCATCGATGAAGCCATCCAGACGGATGCCGCCATCAATCCCGGCAACTCCGGCGGGCCACTCATGAACTGGCATGGCGAGGTCATCGCTATCAACACCATGATCCTGTCGAGCGTTGGACAAAGCGCGGGAATCGGCTTCGCGATCCCCATCAACACCGCAAAAGCCGTGCTCAACGACCTGGTTACATTAGGCCGCGTGCGCCGGCCCGCGCTGGGTATTGCCACCATTCCGATCACGCCCGAACTTGCCGACCAGATGGGATTGGCTGCAGACTACGGTCTGCTGATCGTTCGCGTGGCGCCGGGCGGCGCGGCAGATCGCGCCGGTATGCGCGGAGGCACAGAGCCAGCCTACCTGGGCAACACTCGCATCGCCTTGGGCGGCGACCTGATCGTCGCGATCGACGGACAAAGTGTGACCGATCAGCAGGATCTTGCTCACGTCATGAATCGCCATCGCGCGGGAGATTCGGTGCACATCACCTTTTACCGGGGAAAGCGCAAGATGGAAGCCGATGTCGTCCTGGGTGAGGCCAGACAACAGGTGTAGGAATATGTAGTCGAGGAATTTGTAATTTTGTAATTTGGCTTCAGCGGTGCTGCAATAAGTTTGGTGTGCTAGAGTACCAATTTCAAATTGTCTGACTGCGAATCCGCCGCCTATGACTGCCGTTCTTTAATCCGCATCCGGCACTCCCCATGCAGCGCCCATGCTTGCGCTGTCGGTTTCGGCTGAACTAAGCGCACTCCAAAAGCGGAAAGGATTCTGTATGCAATTTGTTGATAGAGCACTCGCGCGCCGGCTCGAGTCGGCGGAGGAAATGCCACAAGTACACCATGCACGCGTATACGAGAAGTCCCACCCCGAGACCGGGGCGGCGGTGGAAGAAGTCGGCGGAGGCCATGCCATGTTCGCCGGATTGGGTTCACCCATCGGCCATGCCGCCGGTATCGGCCTGGATCGCCCCTTCACGCCCGAAGACTTGGATCGTGTGGAAGCCTTTTATCGGCGCCACGGAGCACCAAGTCAGGTGGATCTCACGCCCCTCCACGAACCCGCTATTTTCGAGATGTTCAAGCAGCGTGGCTATGCCATCGCCGAGTTGAATAACGTGCTCTGGCGCCAATTGGAACCGCTGGATCGCGAGCAATCGTATTCGGCCGGAGTTTCTTTCCGCCGCGGGCGTGCGGAAGAATCCCGACAATTTGCGGCTATTCTCGCCCGGTGCTTCCAGGAGTATATGAATCCTGCTGAGGGCTTCGAGCTGATGCTGGCGCCTCTGTACGAAATGCCGGGAGTCATGACCTTTGTTGCAAGCGACGCGAATCAAGTGATCGCCGTCGCGGCGGGACTGGTTATTCCGGAGCACAAGGTGCTGGCCTTGTTCGGCGCGGGAACGCTGCCCGAACACCGGCGCCGCGGTATTCAAGCCGCCATGCTGGACCTTCGCCTGCGCGCTGGAGCTGAGGCAGGCTGCGAGATAGCCGTCGTCGTAACTCAAGGTGGAACCGTTTCCCAGCGGAATTGCGAACGACTCGGCTTCCGTGTGGCGTACAGTAAAGCGACCTTGGTGAAGCCGTTTCCGCAGATTTGACGCGTGCTGCGGGGCTAAGCTAGCCTCAAAGGTCCGCTTAAGTTGCCGTTCGATTCCGCGGCGAGCCGCTGCATCCTGATGAAACAGCCGTACCAAACCCGCATTCTCGCATGGTTTTTCCTGGTTGCGACTGCATTCCCGGCGTGGTGCGCACCCATGCAGCCGGTGCATGCCAGTCATGCCATCGTGGCCAGTGTGCACGAACTGGCGTCGCGGGCCGGAGTCGAAATGATGCAGGCTGGTGGCAACGCGGTCGACGCGGCAGTTGCCACTGGTTTCGCCCTCGCCGTAGTTCATCCGCAGGCGGGAAACCTGGGCGGCGGCGGATTCATGCTGATTCGGCTGGCGGACGGACGCACTCACTTCATCGACTACCGGGAAAAAGCGCCCGCCAGAGCAACCGCCAACATGTATCTCGATGCTCAGGGCAACGTTATCCCTGATGCCAGCCTTGTTGGCTATAAGGCCATCGGCGTCCCGGGTTCGGTCGCCGGCATGGTCCATGCGGAAAAAAACTATGGAAAACTCGGGCTCGCTCGCGTCATAGCTCCGGCTATCACCTTGGCGCGGAATGGCTATGCGCTCGCTTGGGAAGACGCCGAGGATCTGCGCGACCAAGATCTGGCAAAGTTTGCGGGTTCCCGCCGCATTTTTCAGCGCAACGGCAACTACTACAAACCAGGAGAAGTTCTTCGCCAGCCGGAGTTAGCACGCACCTTGGAGCGAATCGCGCAAAATCCCGATGACTTCTATCACGGAGCCATGGCACGCGAGATCGCTGCGGCAATCCAGAAAGGCGGCGGCCTGGTTACCGCTGACGACTTGGCGAATTACGATGTCAAAGAGCGCGAGCCGATCACTGGGACGTATCGTAGACATGAGGTGATCAGCGCTCCGCCTCCGTCATCTGGCGGAATTGCGCTGGTCGAGATCCTCAACATTCTGGAGGGCTACGATCTTCGCCAGTACGGAAACCGGTCGGCGGAGTCGATCCACCTGATTTCAGAAGCGTTTCGGCGAGCGTTTTATGACCGCGCAGAGTTCCTGGGTGATCCGGATTTCTCCAAGATCCCTGTCGCTCCGCTGATCGACAAGAAGTATGGAGCAGCATGGCGGGAATCCATTAACCCTGAGCACGCCAGCATCAGCAAAGACCTGAAGCGGCCGGAGATTTTCAGCGAATTAGAGCAGTATGCAGCGGCCCACCCGCAACCGTTTGCCGGACGCGAATCGCAGAACACCACGCATTACTCGGTCGTGGATGCT
This sequence comes from Terriglobales bacterium, assembly GCA_035691825.1. GTDB lineage: Bacteria > Acidobacteriota > Terriglobia > Terriglobales > Acidobacteriaceae > Gp1-AA122. The sequence goes on from DASSIO010000082.1 coordinate 65,260, forward strand.
CAGGGCAACGCGGTTGCCGTTACTACTACGCTGAACGACGAGTTCGGATCGCGCGTTACCGCTGAAGGTCTTGGTTTCCTGCTGAACGATGAGATGGACGACTTTTCCTCCAAGCCCGGTGCCCCGAATCTTTATGGCTTGATCCAGGGACCGGCAAACGCTATTGGTCCCGGCAAACGGCCCTTATCGGCGATGACTCCGACGATCGTTCTCAAGGACGGGAAATTGTTTCTGGTCCTGGGCTCTCCCGGCGGGCCAACCATCATCACCACCGTGGCAAACATCGTGACCGGTGTCGTGGACTATGGGCTCGACATTCAGCAGGCCGTCAATGCTCCCCGCTTTCACAATCAATGGGAACCCGACGATATTCTGCTGGAAGATCGCATTTCGCCGGACACCGTGCACCTGCTCCAGTCCAAGGGACACAAAATTGAAGCCCGCCACTCTTGGGGTGACGGCGAGTGCATCCAGGTTGATGCTCATTCCGGCGAGCGCCTTGGCGCCAGTGACGGAAGGAATAACGGAAAGGCAGTCGGCTACTGATGATCAGAGCGATGTCGACATACGTTTATGTGAAGGAGCGCTTGCACCCCGGGCTGCTGGACGGACTGGTCCGCGGCGGCGCGCAGGCCATCGAGATCTTCGCGGCACGACAGCATCTGGATTACGCCAACCGCAAGCAACATGTGCGCGAGATCGCCGATTGGTTTCGCTCCAGCGGCATTCCCCTGAATTCGGTGCATTCCCCTATGTTTGCGGACTACGAGTGGGGCCGGACGGGTGCGCCACCGATCAACGTGACTTCCACCGACCGCGCATCGCGTATTGAAGCGATGGACGAGATCAAGCGCGCGCTGGAGATTGCCGAACAGATTCCTTTTCGCTTTCTCGTGCAGCATCTGGGCACAGGAAACGAAGAATTCGATGATCGCAAGTTTGAGGCGGCCATGACGTCGATCGAGCATTTGCGCGCGTTTGCTAAGCCGCTTGGGGTTCGCATTCTGCTGGAGAACATTCCCAACGAGATGTCGACGCCCGACAAGCTCATTGACTTCATTACTACAAGTCATTTCGACGATGTTGGCGTATGTTTCGATGTCGGCCATGCGCACATGATGAGCAGTGTTCCCGAAGCGTTCGAGGTCCTGAAGCAACATATTCGCTCCACCCATGTCCATGACAATGCCAAGGATAAGGACTCTCATCTTTGGCCTGGCAAGGGCAACATCGACTGGCCTGGAACCATGGAACTGCTGCGCTCCGCTCCCCAGGTCCCGCCGTTGTTGCTGGAGATCGAAGGCGAAGAGAAAGTCAGCCCTGTGGAACGGATGACCGAGGCTTTTGAGAACTTAGAAAAACATTAAACGCCGAGATCGCGAAGCGCCCTAATAGAAGCGTTAGCAACTCGGCGCTCTCTGTGTACTCTGCGGTGAACAGTCCTTATGGAAGGTATTGCGACCCAAGCACCGGTAACGACGATTGCCCAGGCGGGCAAGCACGAAGGTGAAACGGTCACCATTCGTGGCTGGCTTTACAACCTGCGCGAAAGTGGCAAGCTGCTGTTTCCCATCTTCCGCGACGGAAGCGGCCTGATCCAGGGCGTTGTAGCGAAGAACGCGGTTCCAGCAGAAGTCTTCGACAGCATCAAAGGCCTTACTCAAGAATCCAGTGTGATCGTAGAAGGCAAGATTCGCGCCGATAAACGCGCTCCCGGCGGCTACGAGCTCGATGTCAGCAATGTGCAGGTGTTGCAGCGTGTGTCGGAATCAGATCCTTATCCGATCACTCCCAAGGAGCATGGCGTCGATTTCCTGATGGAACATCGCCATCTTTGGGTGCGTAGTCCGCGCCAGGCAGCGATCCTGCGGGTCAGAGCCGAGATCATCAAGGCCGCGCGCGACTTCTTCGATGACCGGGGATTTACGCTCACCGATCCGCCAATCCTGACGCCGGCTGCGTGCGAAGGCACCACAACGCTGTTTCCCGTCGATTATTTCGAGGAGCAGGCTTATCTCACGCAGTCTGGACAGCTCTATATCGAAGCCACAGCGATGGCGTTAGGCAAGGTCTACTCGTTTGGGCCGACCTTCCGCGCTGAAAAGTCAAAGACTCGGCGGCACCTCACCGAATTCTGGATGGTCGAGCCGGAGATCGCATATGCCACGCTCGACGACATCATGGAAGTGGGTGAAGGGCTGATCAGTTTCATCGTGAAACGCTGCCTGGAAAAGCGCAAAGCTGACCTTCAGACCATTGGCCGCGACATTTCGAAACTGGAGAAAGTCGAGCCGCCGTTCCCACGCATCAGCTATGACGAAGCCGTGAAGATGCTTCAGGAAGGGCATGCAAAGGGAGCGATCGAAACCAAGTTCGAGTGGGGCGGCGACCTGGGCTCTCCCGACGAAACTTACCTTTCGGCGCAGTTCGACAAGCCGGTCATGATTCATAGATATCCTGCCACAGTGAAGGCCTTCTATATGGAGCCTGATCCCGAGCGGCCGGAGCTCGCGTTGTGCGTGGACGTGCTCGCCCCGGAAGGCTATGGCGAAATCATTGGCGGATCGCAGCGCATGGCATCTTACGATCTGCTGGTCAAGCGAATCCGGGAACACGATCTGCCGGAATCGGCGTTCAAGTGGTACCTGGATTTGCGCAAGTACGGCAGTGTGCCGCACAGCGGCTTCGGTATGGGCATTGAGCGTGCCGTCGCGTGGATCTGCGGCCTGGAACACGTGCGGGAAACGATTCCGTTCCCGAGAATGCTTCATCGCTTATATCCGTGAACCATCAACCGCGGAGCACGCCGAGATCGCAGAGAACTTTCATGACCCGAAACGACCAGCTCGACTTTAATCGCATGCGGCATCATCGGTGCTGGTGCCGAGGTTCGTCTGGCTCGGCGTGCTCGGCGGTGAATGACGGTGAAATCTAATTTATGGCAAGCACAACACAGGTTCCGTTCACCAACATCGCGCCCCGAAAGATTCGGGTCATCGGAGTTCCCCTTGATCTTGGCCAATCGCGCCGCGGCGTCGACATGGGCCCATCCGCAGTTCGCGTCGCCGGCCTCGAAGCCCGTTTGGAAGAACTTGGCCATGTCGTCGAAGATGGCGGCAATGTTGCCGTGGCCATTGCCGAGCAGAAAAAGGCCGGCGACCCGAATGCCAAATACCTCAAAGAAATCACTGCAACCTGCACCAAGCATGCCGAACTGGTCGTGAAAACTTTGGAGGCGGGCAAGGTGCCGTTGGTCTTGGGCGGCGATCATTCTGTGGCAGCGGGCACAGTGGCGGGGGCAGCGGAATACTATCGGCGACAAAATCAGAGAATCGGATTGCTGTGGATTGATGCTCACAGCGACATCAATACTCCCGATTCCTCGCCAAGCGGCAACGTGCACGGCATGCCGCTTGCGGCCATCATGGCCCTCGGCCCCACGGAACTGGCGAATATCTTCAATTTTCATCCCAAGGTGAATCCTGAAAACTGCGTTTTGGTCGGCGTGCGCGATATCGACGCCATCGAGAAGGAGAATATTCGCCGTGCTGGCGTGGAAGTCTTCACTATGCGTGACATCGACGAGCGAGGCATGCGGGCTGTGATGGAAGAAGCATTGCGCATGGCCGGGCGGGGCACGGCCGGATACCACGTCTCGCTTGATATGGATTGGATCGATCCTGAGGATGCTCCCGGCGTGGGAACTCCGGTGCGCGGCGGCGCTACCTACCGCGAGGCGCACCTGGCCATGGAAATCATCGCCGACCACGGCCGCATGTTGAGCTTCGAAATCGTGGAAGTAAATCCGGTCATCGACGAGCACAACCGGACCGCTGACCTCGCGGTCGAGTTGGCGCTCTCTGCCTTCGGCAAGAAAATTCTGTAGTTCCACTTTGCGGACCTTCGTGTCCTTTGTGGTTAACGCGTTTTCACCACAAAGGACACGAAGGAGAATCAGGTTATTGGTGCAACCACTGCGAACAACCGGACTGCGGGGCGACATCGGACACGGGTGCAAATTTTGTAGTACCGCTTTGTGAACCTTTGTGTCCTTTGTGGTGATTTCTTTCTAAGGCTTACTCGTACCGCAGACTTTCCACGGGGTCCAGTTGCGCCGCTCGAGATGCGGGCACAGTTCCAAACAAGATACCTACGGCTGACGAGACTACGAGCGCCACAATCGCCGATAAGCCGGAAATTGGAATGCGGTACTGCGTCAGAAACCGCACCGAGAAGGGCAGGAGCAACCCAATCACAATCCCAATCAACCCGCCGAACAGCGATATCAGGATGGCTTCTGACAGAAACTGAAGTTGAATTTCGCGTTTCGTCGCGCCGATCGCCTTGCGAATGCCTATTTCCCGTATTCGAGAAGTGACCGTGGCCAGCATGATATTCATGATGCCGATCCCGCTCACCAGCAATGTGACCAGCGAGATCAAGAGCAGCACGATGGTGAGAGCGTTGGCGGTCTTCTCCGCGACTGTAACCAATTCCGTGAGATTCTGCACGTTGTAGACGGATTCCGCCCGGTGCCGCGACTGCAGCACCCGCTTGATTTCCGCGGTCGCGGGGATCACATCATCCGGGCTGGCCACTGAAAAGTAGAGCTGGTGCACTTCTCCCGTCGGTGTGAAATAGCGGCTCACCGTGTAGGGAATCGCCATCGTGTCTTCCTGGACCTCCGACTGGCCAAAGGTGTCGACGCTCTCTTTGAAGCTCCCAATGATCGTGAAGGGCAATCCGCTGAGCTTAATCACGTTGCCGACCGCCGCGTCGGTTGAGCCATAAAGCTTAATGGCGAGCTTCTCCGTGATCACGCCAACTTTATTGCGGGCTTGGGCGTCTTGTGTGTCGAAGAAGCGGCCGGAGAGTACGACGAGGTTGCGCACCTGCCGGTATTCAGGAGCCACACCCAGCACGAGGATGTCGCGCTGTTTTCCCCCTCCGACGCTGATTCGGTCATTCAACGTGATGACGGGCGAAGCCACTACCACGCTCGGAACCTGCTGCTGCACCGCCCGCATATCGTCCACGGTCAAGGGATCGGGCGCGGAGGCGTTGATTCGCTGTGCGCCGCCCTGGTAGTCGGCCGAGATCATGTTGGCGCCGATGGCCTGAATCTGGTTCAAAACATACTGCTTGCCCGTCATTCCGATGGTGACAACTAGAATGAGGGAAGCCGTGCCGATCACCATGCCCAGCGCGGTAAGCAGAAAACGCACTTTGTTGCTGCAAAAAGTGTCGTAGGCAAAACTGAGAATCTCGCCAACCACCACCTTGGGCTTAGGTATCACAGCTGGCGGCGAGGTGGTGACCGTACTCATGTTACTTAGATGTTAATCCCAGGTCCTTCGCCTCACAATCGCGGAATGACGCCCCCCCTCGTTTGCGTGCACGACCACGAACCATTCAACGCGTACACGCTCATACCCGTTGGGATCGGGCGATCGTGTGCTCCTGGTGAGTGTTCTTCGAGTCTAGGCATGCACTCACCGCATAAGCTCCCAGAACGACAATAATGGGATCAACCGGGCGGAAGTAGTACGTTTCTGGGTGCGAGATGTAGTAGACCAGCGGGAAAAACAACAACACAATCGCATAGCGCACCGCAACCCTAACATCAGTCCGGAAGGCGCGCCGTAAGCCCATTACCGCCAACACAGTCAAAACCGTGGACAGGATGATGTTGGGTGGATCTAGCGGCTCTTCTTTCAGGTAAGCCCGATCGAAACTCCAGAAGCCTGTCCACATATAGAGCACCCGGCGCATGGTCATCCAGACAAACCACCCAGGGTGGCTTCGGATGTAGCTCATGGCCTGCTGCTGCTTATGTTCCATGTACGCCAACTCGCCGACCCGCTCATACTCCGCAAGCTCCGCGTCGCTGTGATTGGGATGAACGCTCCGTGTCACCCAACTTCCGGAGTAGCCATTGTTGCCCAGATAGAGCTCCAGGCCGAATCCGCTGCGGACGGGGATCAAACGCTGGAAAATCCGGTAGTTGCGCACTATCCAGGGCGACATCACCGCCACGAATGCCAGTGCGGCAACGGCGCCCGGCACGAACCATCTCTCGCCTCGCCGATAGAGGCGGTAGCAACTCCATCCCCCGAGAAGCGGAACAACGCTTAGCACCACCGGCTCGGTGAGCGCGGCAAAACCGCAGAGCAATCCAAAGCCGAGCCAGGACCGTGTACGGGTTGATGATTCCAATTCGAAGGCGATCAGGAACAGCACGCATAGCAAGAGCGTCACCAGGCAAGTCGACCATGCCCAATCTGCCCCGTAATAAATTCCGTACGGCGACAATGCCCAGCCCCATCCCGCCCACTTTGCCGCCCGCTGGCCAAAACTCTTCCTGGCGACGAAGAATGCAGGAATACAGGTCAATGCCGAAAACACACTGTTCAGGGCGAGCGCCGCAACGATCGAAGTCTTTGTGTAAATTCCAAACACTTTGAAAATGCTCGCCAGGATGTACGGATATACCGGCGGGAGCAAAGCCGTCGCACCGGTGTCGGCGAAGGGACTGCCAAAACCGTGACCCGAAGCGATGGAACGTGCAACCCTGCCAAACGCCCAGTGTTCCAGCACAAACGGATCGAGCCACTCGTGGTAGAGAAAAGGGATGATGGCCAGCCGAATTGCTAGCGCGACTAAAACCATCCACAGATAAGGCGGGAGAGGCTGGCTGTGCGAGCTCTCGTGCATTCGATCTCCTAACCGCATTCTATTTAGACCCTGGGCGCGGGTGTGGCTGATCTACTCAACCCGGCACACCGAGAGGCCCTGCTCGCGATGAGGGCAATCCATCCCGGCAGGAGAAGGCGCGGCCAGGACAACCCAGTTCACGCCGAACTCCTCTTTCAATCTATGGAAGTCTGAAACCTTAAAATGCTGCCAGCCCGCTTCCGCAGCAACTTCCTTCTGCCATCTTGGAGCCAGCTCCGGGACTCGCGCAGCCATGCCGGCATCTTTCGTGTAATCCGACAAGACGCTGCGCTCGGCAAGTGCCCGGAATCCATGGAAATCTTCTCCTGGCAGCTTCATGTAATCGGGGTCGAGCGCGAAATAGCTATTGACAGGCGTGTTGCTCCGAATCCAGGCAAAGGTGGCAAGCCAGGGATTAGTCGAGTGCACACCGGGCAATTCCAGGTGCGGGCTCGCAGGATACATCTGCCGTTGCGCGTAGAACATACCCAATCCGAGTGGAAGAAACAGCGCCAGCCAGAGGAACACACGCTTTCGCAAAAAGAATTGCCCAATCAGGCCGCCGGCGAAGAGGAACATTAGTAGATAGACCAGCTGGAGGTAACGCATCGGCTCGAACGGCCTTAGCCGCTCGAACTGCGAGGGAAGCATGATCGCCAGCGCCACTGCCAGTTGAAAAATCGCGAAGTAGAGCAGCCTTGCTGAAAGGTAGTACAGAGTGGGCAAGCTGCGGCGCCGTGCCAGTCCCGCCATTGCCCACACAATGAGCAGGGGGCCAACAACCCCGAGCCACTCATACCAGTGCCAAGAGCGAAGAAAGTAGAAGGAACGTGTCGAGGCCGCCGCGCGCCACGCCGGTGAAGCCGGTTCGAAGATCCAACTCAACGGAAACAGGGTCGCGGCCGCGATGGCTCGCGGCAGACGTACAGATTCACTGCGTCTGGCCGCAAGGAACAAGCAATACGAGACGCCAAACGCCGCCATAATGGCGTGCAGCGCAAATGCCAGCACGAGGAAAATGGCTGCCATTGCCGGACGTCGTTTCAGAACAGCGACAATGGCACCCACTATCGCCGCCGTGGCCAAAGCCCGCGGATGCAGGTACTGGTCGGTCAGACTGATTGCGGTACCGGCTACTGGAATGGCAAGCACTGCCGCCACTGCAGCGACCGCCGCCCATTGCGCATGAGACTCCAGGAAGCATCGTCGCGCAATCTGATAGCAGGCCCCCAGAATCAGAAAAATCGAAGCAAACTGCCAGAGAAAGATTGCCCACTCCAGCGGGATGCGGGTCAGATGTATGGAGGCGGCGATGAGCTTATCAAAAACTGTTGCCTGAAACTGCAGACGAAAGAAATCCGCGTCGTGGGGAAACAGCGCAGGATTCAGATCCCGCTTAATCGCCGCGAGGTAGAAGGCATCGTCCTCCAGCCCCGGATGATAGCCCTGCACCAGCATGGCGAGAGTCGTCATCAACAGCAGAACTGCCAGGCTTTTCAGTTTGGGATGATTCTTCAAGAGCCGATTTCCTGATTGTAGCCCGACTGCGCTTGCCCGACAGCCCGCGAGTATGGCTGATGTCCTGCTGCATCTCGATTATGTCGACAATGATGGCATCCCCGTGTCCCACGCTGCGGGAAGACAGATGTATGCCTTCTTCAGGCGAAAGAAACTTTCCTCGGTCATTTGATCTTGCTTGTACCCCGATCGTGACCTATTGGTTTTGCTGTGCAGCTCTCGTCTGACCGGATTCGGATGATGTTGCCGGGCGAAGCCGCTCCATCCAGTAGGCCCATGCCAGGACGATAGTGAACAGAATCAGATTCACCATTCTGACCGCGGCCAGGCTTGGCGGGGGAGCTCCGTTGAGACTCAGGAGCCACAGGGCTGTAAGAAGCGCTGCCATAATCCAGAAAACATAAGTTCCCGCGCGGTTCACGGGCCGCGTAGCGCGGACGTAAAGAATAATCCCGGCAACCCACAATCCGCCTTCCGCAAGGAATGTCGCAAGCCGGGAGTTCCACAGGCCCAGGCCGAAAACGTGATGTCCTCCAGGCACAAGCGGCATATCAGGACGATGGCTTACGAAATCCAGCAGCCAATGGCTGAGGACAAGCGCAAAGACAATCCACGCCCCCCGGCGATAGCGCCGTAGCAAGAAATAGATTCCCGCCAGAAGTGCTGCCCACACGGTGTCCATCGCCAGGCTGTGGCTGAAACCGATGTCCACCAGATCCAGTGCGTTTACGGCGGTAATGCCAGGTTTAATGGCTACGTGTTCAAGGCCGATAAACGCGAATGCGATCCAAAGCACGTCAGCCAGAAGAGCAGCGAGGAAGAGTGTACCCAATGATGTTTTGGGAGCGGCCGGTTTTGCGGCAAACCCGACAGCAAAGTGGCCAACGAACATATAGCGCGCGACCATACGTCAGCTCTGGCAGAAATACAAGAAGATAAGGTTAGTGGGATCTGAGGGAACCAGTGGTCGAAAGAGCCGGGACGGCCGGGCGGCCGTCCCCCAAAGCTATCTGGCTATTGGCAACCGGAGAACTGTATCGCGGGCACCTGAACGGTCTGCCCCGTGTTCACCGCTATGCCGCCGGACTGCATTTCCGAAGGACTGCAATCGCCGGTTTGCGTCGCAGCACCTGGAACGAACGTGGTCGCATCCAGGGTGTAGTTCGCCGAGCCGAGGATGGGCAACGTTGTAATTTGCTGGTTTTGATTCGCTTTGAACGCTCCAACTCCGGGCGTCGATGCCGGAAGCGCGAGCGTGTAGCTCATGCAATCTGTGTTTACCGGGCATGAGCCAAGCGACTGAGTAGCGAAATTCGCCGTTGCTGCCGATTGCGATGCCAACGGCGTCGTTATCATCACCGTGGTCGGCGTGTTATTGATTATTTCGCTGATCTGCTGCAGCGCCGCAAGTTCAACGTCAGCCGATGTTGCACCCGTTCCCGTGCTTGTAGTGACTTGGCCCTGCAGCGAAGCTGCGGCTCCGGCGCTGGTAACAGGAATGTTCGCCAGATTGTCCCCAGGCTGTACACCCGTAATCACACTCGCGGCAAACACATTTCCGCTTCCATCTACCGCCGACACCACTACGTCGTAACTCCCCGCAGCAACGGGGCAAAACGAGAAACTGCCGTCCGATGCCGCAACTGTTTCCATGATCACCCGGTCGACTTTCCCTGCGTCCATCTGCTCGAGTGCGATGACGGTTGTGCCACCCGTGATCGGAAGCCCGTTAGCGGCGTTCACAACGATGCCGCTGATTGCCGTGCTCGTCGATTGCAGTTGAACTTCGCCGGCATGCAGAACCGGCTTCAGGCGGTACTGGCCATTGCCTTGCGTGACAATCGAAGCGCAGGCGTTGAAGTCGATATTGAAATCCTTTTTATCTCCGGCTTTGACCGTGAACTGACCGCCGGCAATTTGGCCCGATGGGATTTTGATTCCGGTCCTCGCTTCAGACGACAACTGCAACGCGAATGGCGTCTGGGAGGGGTCGTTGGTCAGCATGACGCAGTTCGCAGCGCCGGGTCCGCACTTGTTGTTGCTTACGCCAACTCCGTTGCTGGCCAGAATGACTCGTATCTGCTGATAGTTGCCGGCGGGGATGCCCGTGGACCCCAGCGTTGCCAGAAAGCATTGGTTCGCCACGCCAAGCAGGTCTACCTGCACCGGGTTATTTTTGAGCTTGGGTGTGAGGTCGACCCAGCTGGAGTCGTTAGCGCCTGCCGTTGCGCTCTGGCTGATCTCGACGTCCGTAACAGTGACATAGATGTGACTGAACGCGCCCTGGGGAGGACCACAGGTAGCGGGATCACTAAGCGAGGTAGCCACAGTTGCAGTCCCGCCGCTGGAACCACAACCCACGAAGATGGTCGAGGCCGCAATGATGGTCAGCAACAGTATCAGGAACCCAGTAGATTGGAACGAGCGCATATCGCGTAAATCCTTTAGACAAGATTGAAGGTGCGCCCAACCATTTCACCAGACCTTGTCCGTGATGCGCATGTTACTGAAGGGCACGAACTCGCAATTGCTCCCAGCAGCCGCGCACCTCGCAGAAATCGTTAGCTGCAATACGAAACAAAATCTCACCGGGACTGCCAATCCCTCCAGCGTTGAATGAGCACGCGAAAGCCTCCATCTAATGACGTGACAAAAGTACCCGAGCGATTGGTGAAGGGAGCAAATAGCTGTTTGCTATAATCTTTGCGGGGATGGTTCTGGAAGCACCAACACAATTCACAGCGCCACGCCAGTTTCCCTTCTGGTGTCGTGTCTTTGTGTTCGTGGCTGCTTTGGCGCTAATTGCCACAGTTGCAGGCCGAACCTTCCACGTCACAATACCGCATGGCGTAACCATCACCGCGAACGCATCGCACGCCTCGCGGCAGCACATGGATGGAGATGCGGCGCAGCTTCCAGTTCCAGTTTTGCGGGTAGTCGCGCTCCAGGCGCCAACTTTTTATCCTTACGTAGCGCCCGCCGGCCCACCTCTCCACGTTCTCCTTCTTGCAGACAGCCTCTATAATCGTCCGCCTCCTGCTTGTTGAATTTCTGGCCATATTCCAGCTCGGCACTCGCTAACTGGGCTTGAAATCGGTCGCGGCTGCTCGAATGCCTTCAACGATTTTCTAAAACCGAGAGTTGAAAGCTTCCCTGATTTTCAACACCGCTCTCTTGGGGAGCGTGTGAAATCAGCTCTCTTTTTGCCAGTCGTATACTGCGGACCCTTAGTGTCCGCTAGGACGAAACTAATCGAAGGTTGGGGCATGAACTACAACAAGAAATATCTGGCGATCTACGGAATCGCCATTGCCGCTTGCCTGATCGGATTCTTGCGCTTTTCCAGCAAGAGCGCCAAAGCGGACCAGCCGGAAGAGACTGCCTTGCCGCCTGTCGCGGTTGCACTTGCCACGCGAACACCCATGCGGAATTCGCTTACGCTTTCGGGATCCTTTCGGCCGTATCAGCAGGTCGATGTTCACGCCAAGGTCGCAGGCTACATCCGCGAAATCTATGTTGATGTAGGTGACCACGTGAAAACTGGCCAGGTGCTGGCCATTCTGGAAGTCCCGGAATTGAGCGCGCAGGTTAAGGGCGCGAAAGCAGACATCCAGCGCAGCCAGGACGCGGTCCGCCGCTCAGAAAGCGAGATTCATCGCGCCGAGTCCATGCACTCGGCCTATCACGCAGCATACGCCCGCCTGAAGCAGGCATCGGAATCGCGTTCCGGCTTGATCGCTCAACAGGAACTCGACGACGCAATGGCAAAAGACAAAGAATCGGAGGCTCAGGTAGCCAGCTCGGAGGCGGCTCTGGCCGAATCGCGCAGCCAGCTTTCCGTGGCAGAGGCCGATCTCGACCGCTTGCAGGCCCTGGAGTCGTATTCCTATATCCGCGCGCCTTTCACGGGTGTGGTTACAAAACGCTATGCCGATACTGGAGCGCTGATTCAGGCGGGCACCGCTTCCAATACTCAGGCGATGCCGGTCGTGCAATTGGCGGAATGGTCAAGGTTGCGGCTGGTCGTGCCCGTCCCCGAGTCCGCTGTGCCCGGAATTCACCTGGGTTCAGTTGCGCAGGTCCACGTAGCTGCCCTCAATCGTGCATTTGAAGGTCATGTGGCGCGCTTCGCTGACGCGCTCGATCCGCAGACCAGGACGATGGACACGGAAATTGACGTGGAGAATCACAACGGGTCGCTGGTGGACGGCATGTACGCCGAAGCCAATCTCCTGCTCAACCAAAAACAACATGCCCTTACTGTGCCGATCCAGGCGGTGCAAAGGGATAGTGCCGGTGCCAGTGTCATGGTGGTTGACCCGGATGGCCGCATTAAAGAAGAAGCGGTCAAGTTGGGCGAGGAAGGCGAGGACCGCGTGGAAATCCTGTCGGGCATTTCGGAAAACGACAGGGTTGTCATTGGCGATCGCACCCAGTTGAGGCCGGGCGAAAAGGTCCTGCCCAAACTCATCGACAACAACGCCGGGCAGAGGGGAGCAGGGATCTAGATGTCGCGTTTCGCTATCCGAAATCCCTATTTCATCATCGTGTGTTGTCTGGTGATCGCAATTGTGGGCACAACCGTGCTGTCCCGGATGCCGGTTGATCTGTTCCCTCCAATCAATATTCCTGTCGTGGTCGTCGCCACGTTTTACTCAGGAATGCCGCCCGAGCAGATTGAGACTGACATCACCGGCCGCTTCGAGCGCTTCTTTACCCTGGGCTCCAATATTGACCACATCGAGTCACGTTCGTTGCCCGGCGTAAGCCTTATCAAAATCTATTTTCAGCCGGGCACCGATCCGGACGCCGACCTCAGCGAGATTTCGAATCTGGCCATGGCCGACCTGCGCAAGCTTCCTCCGGGAACGCTCCCGCCGGTAGTTCTCAAATTCGATGCTTCGAGCCTGCCGGTGTGCCTGATCACTCTGAAAGGCCAAGGCCTGAACGAAACCCAACTGCGAGATCTTGGGCAGTACAACGTGCGCAACCAGGTCGCGAACGTGCCGGGCGCATCCGTCCCACAACCTTTCGGGGGACGCTATCGGCAGATCATGGTCTACGTCGATCCGCTGAAACTACAGGCGCATGAACTCAGCATCATGGATGTCGTGCGCACCGTGAATGACAGCAATCTGATTCTGCCCGCGGGTGACGTGCGCATCGGCCCGATCGATTACAACCTATACACCAACAGCCAGCTTCCCTCGACTCAGGAAATCAATCACCTGCCGCTGAAAACAGTCGGGAATGCTTCGGTTCTTGTCCAGGACGTGGGCAAGGCGATGGATGCGCACTCCATCCAGACGAATGTGGTTCGAGTCGACGGCCAGCCCTCGGTGTACCTGCCGATCCTCAAGCAGGGTGGCGATACCAACACAATTGCCGTGGTGAACGGCATCAAGAGTGCCATCGCGGACTTGACCGATGTTCCCAAGCAATTGGTCGCCAAGGTGGTGTTCGACCAGTCCATCTTCGTCAAGAAAGCAATTGAGAACCTGATGCACGAAGGCGGCATTGGCTTGATCCTCACCGGGCTCATGATCCTGCTGTTTCTCGGGAGCATGCGCGCGACTGCCGCAGTTTTCCTGTCAATTCCGCTTTCCGCGCTGGCCGCTTTTCTGGCTATCAGTGGACTGGGAGGAACAGTTAACACGATGGTGTTAGGCGGTCTCGCCCTCGCCTTTTCGCGCTTGATCGACAACTCGGTCGTCGTGCTGGAGAACATTTTCCGTCACATGGAAATGGGCGAGTCTCCTGAGGTCGCGGCCGAAGAGGGCGGTCAAGAAGTGGCTCTGCCGGTTCTGGCTGCGACCTTGACTACCATTGTCGTGTTCTTCCCGGTGGTCTTCTTATATGGCGTGAGCCGCTTCCTGTTTGTCGCTCTGGCCAGCGCGGTCGTGCTCTCCATGTTGGCGTCCTTCTTCGTAGCCATGACCGTGGTCCCGTTGTTCTGCGCCAAATGGATCAAATCGCCTCACCTCGTTCACGAGCACGTTGTTCCACCGTCGTTGTCGGGAAGAATCATCTCCGCCTTCAACCGCTACTTCGAAAAGCTGCTTCGCTATTACGACCACACTGCCAATCGGGCTCTGCTACGGCCGGTCGCCACGAGCATCGGTTTGGTGGGAATCGCCTTGTTCAGCTTCTCTCTCTACCCCCTGCTCGGAGTTGCCTACTTCCCGCGTACCGACCCCGGCCAGTTCGTGATCAACCTGAAAGCGCCCTCCGGAACCCGGCTCGAGCTTACCGAGCAGGATGTGAAACAGGTGGAAGATGAAATCCGTGATGTGGTGCCGCCCAATGAATTGGGCATGATTGTCTCCAATATCGGTGTGACTCCCGGCTTCTCGGCGATCTACACTCCCAATTCTGCGCAACACACTGCATTCGTACAGGTCAGCCTGAAAGAAGAGCACAAGGTAGGAAGTTACGAATACATGAAGCGTGCACGCCTGGCGTTGCGCAACGACTTGCCCCAATTGAGCGCGTATTTCCAATCTGGGGGGCTGGTCGATGCGGTGCTCAATTTGGGGCTGCCTGCTCCTATCGACGTTCAGGTCAGCGGCATGGATCTGGACAAGACTTATGCAGCAGCCAACGGAATCGCCAATCAGATTCGACGTTTGCACAGCGTTAGCGATGTCCTGATTCCCCAGGATGTGAACTATCCCGCGCTGCAGATCAACATTGACCGGGAACGGGCGAGCCTGGTCGGACTAAGCCAGAAGGAGGTCGTCGACAACGTCATCACCGCGCTTACCTCGAATCAGATGATTGCGCCCAGTTACTGGGTCGATCCCAAGAGCGGCAACGACTACATGCTGACGGTCCAGTATCCGGAAACGCAAGTTCACTCCTTGAACGATCTGAAGGAAATTCCTATCCGGGCAGCGTCCAGTAAGGAAACAACCCAGCTTGACTCGGTTGCGAATATCGCGCCGATTCTCTCGCCCACTGAGGTCGATCACTATCAACTTCGTCGCGTGATCGACGTGTATGTCGCGCCGAAAACTGAGGACCTGGGCAAGCTGACCAGCTCGATTGAAAACATCATCGCCAAGGCCAAGCTTCCCGGGGACGTGCGCGTGAACCTAAGAGGCTCGGTGCAGGGAATGCGGGCCTCCTTCAAGAGCTTTGGCATCGGTCTGATTTTGTCCATCGCTCTGGTCTACCTGATTCTGGTTGCGCAGTTTCAGTCCTTCCTCGATCCCTTCATCATTCTTTTTGCAATCCCGCCGGGAGTTGCCGGAGTCCTACTGATTCTCCTGTTCAGCGGGACAACATTGAACATCATGTCGCTCATGGGCTTGGTGATGATGGTAGGCATCGTTTTGTCCAACAGCATTCTGATTGTCGATTTCTCCCGCATTCTGTGGCGGGAAGGCAAGCCATTGAAAGAAGCGGTGGCGCTGGCCAGCCGAATCCGCTTACGCCCCGTGTTGATGACCTCGCTGGCAACCGTAATCGGCTTGATCCCAATGGCTCTGAAACTGGGCACTGGCGCCGAGGCCTACGCGCCTCTCGCGCAGGCCATTATTGGAGGTCTGACATTGTCAGTGGTGGTGACCGTTTATCTGGTCCCCGCCACTTACCTATGGTTCCACAGAAAAGAAGAACGGCCGATGTAGGAGGCATCCGCGTGAACTTTTGGAAAATCATTGCCGCCTTCCTCTGCGCCTGCAGCGTTTTCACATCTGCGCAGCAACCCGCACGACTACCGGCGAACACCACTCCCGTGCACACGCTGACTGCGAGCACATCGGTACA
>DASSIO010000083.1:0-6412 GCA_035691825.1 Terriglobales bacterium
ATCTTAAAGGCGAATGCAAGATTGGAGAAGGTCTGAAAATTAATGGTGCTGGTGGTCAAACCGTTCAGCCGGAGGACTGCGAGGCAACCCAACACCCCGCCGACAAAGGAAATCAGGAGCGCCTCAATCAGGAACGAGAAAACTACGGAAGGGCCGCCAAAACCGAGAGCGCGCATGGTCGCAATCTCACGCCCTCGATCCGCAACCGCCGAATACATGGTATTGAGAGCTCCAAAAACCGCTCCGATGGCCATAATCATCGCGACGAATCCGCCGAGACGAGTAATCAGCGTGGTCATGTTCGTGGATTGCTTGGCGTAGTAATCAATTTCGCGGGAGACGTCCACGTTCAGGCGTGGATCCGATGTGAGGGAATCTCTCAATTGATTCAGTGCATCGGGAGAAGTCAGGTGAACGGTCACCGACTGGAAAGAAGTATCCGGGCGATTGTACGCCGCAGTGAGAAGATGCGCATCTCCCCAAACCTCGGAGTCGAATGAACTGCCCCCCGCGTCAAAGACGCCCACAACCTGCCAGCGGACGTTGCCAAGTGCAATGGTGTCGCCGACTGTCAATCCTTTGTAGGTGGTGTTCGCGTTTTTGCCCACCACAATTTCGGCAAGACCCGGCTTGAACATGCGCCCTTGCGCGATTTTGATTTGCTTGCGAATTTCCAGCACGTTAGGCGAGACGCCGCGAAGCTCAACGTTGGCGTCAGTGCCAGTCGAAAACAGTGGGATTGGAGCCATGAGCACGGCTTCCGGCGTCACCAGCGGGCCATCCGTTCCACGGGCAATTCCAGGGGCATCCTGGATAATCTTTACGGAGGCGAGTGGAACACCGCTGGTCATTTCCGAGGTTGCACCGGCCCGCACGATGAGCGCGTTGTCTTTCGAGCCTGACGCAACCAAAGTGGCCTGGAAGCCGCGGGCGAGCGACAGCATGGCAACAAACACTCCCACCGTCCCGGCTATCCCCAATACGGCAACGATGGTTGATGTCCACCGCGCCCGGACGCTGCGAATGTTGTAGACAATTGGAATAGCCATCTCAGACCCTCCGCAGAGCGTTGACTACTCGCATACGCATCGCGCCAATTCCAGGAAGCAGCCCGCTGGCTACGCCCACGAAAATAGCGAAGACGAGGCCGAGTGACAGCATCGTTTTCGATAGAAGGAGCGGCGGCAGCAGGCCGTTGAGTGCAACGCTTAGCACGGGGATCGCGCCCCACGCGAGCAAGAGGCCCAGTAACCCGCCAAAGAGGGCGATCATCACCGACTCAGCAAGCACCAGCCAAAGCACGGAGCGATCACTTACTCCGATGGCTTTCAACACAGCCAGTTCGCTGGTACGTTCGCGGACGGAAATAGCCATGGTGTTTCCGGTGACCAAGAGAAGCGTAAAGAACACGACGCTTCCGATAGTCAGAATGAGGAACTCGATATTTCCGAATTGCTTGGCAAAACCGGCTGCGAAGGCAGACTCGGTTTCAGTCTTGGTTTCGAAAGAGGAGTTGGCAAATTTCGCATCAATCGTCTTGGCGACGCGTACGGCGTCGTCAGGGCTATCGAGTCTGAGGATGTACCACCCCGCCGTACTCTTCATAATGGCTGGAACATTCTCGTCAAAGTTTTTCCACTGAAACCAGAATTGGCTTTCATCACCGTCGGCTTTTTCGGTGTGATAGATGCCGTCGAGATTGAATTCCCATGTTTTTGTAGGACCGTAAAGCGAGTTCTTAATGGGAATGCGGTCCCCGACCTTCCATCCGAAGCGCTTCGCGGTCCGTGCGCCCACGATGGCCCCCTGCTGGTCTTTCACAAAAGCATTCCATTGATCGTCCGGGACGATAAACTCCGGATAAACCTTTCGGTGATTTTCGACGTCGATGGCGAATTGGGGAAAGAAATTTTTCTCGTCCTGATAAACTCCACCAAACCAGTGATCTTGCGTCACACATTTCACGCCTGGAATCGCCCGAATCTGATCGCCGTAGGATATTGGCATGACCTGAATTAGTCCGATTCGATTGACGACCACCAGCCGGTCTGCACCGGCAATATCGATACCCCGGCTGAAGGCGCTATTCACCACCGCCAGGAAAGTAAACAACACAAGCGCAATGGCAAACGAGCCTATGGTAAGGATGAGGCGAATTTTCTTGCGAAACAGATTGGCGAAGATCAGCGAGCGGAATTTCAAGCCACACCTCCCGCAACCACGCCTTGCTCGAGCTTCGAAGCCTCGACCAGCAAACCCTTCTCAAGATGCAGCGTGGTGTGCGCTCTCGCCGCCACGACCGGGTCGTGCGTCACCATCAATACGGTTTTGCCATGTTTAGCGACAAGTTCCTCGATCAGGGCCATGATTTCGTCGGCGCTTTTCCGGTCCAGGTCGCCCGTCGGCTCGTCGCAGAGTAGAAAGGTTGGGTCGGAGACAATCGCGCGTGCAATGGTGACGCGCTGCTCCTGACCACCGGAGAGTTGCCGCGGGTAATGATTCATCCGGTCGGAAAGGCCCACGACGCTCAACGCGGTCTCAACGTGTTTCCGTCGCTCGGACTTCGAAAGCTTTGTCAGCAGCAGCGGCAATTCCACGTTCTGATAGGCGGTAAGGACGGGAATCAGGTTGTACATCTGGAAAATGAATCCCACATGACGCGCTCGCCACTGCGTAAGCTTGCTCCCAGACATGTGAGTGATCTCGTCCCCGGCCACAGTGATGCTTCCGTGAGTCGGCACATCCAGCCCGCCCAACAAGTTCAGCAGCGTGGTTTTTCCGGAGCCGCTGGGGCCCATGAACCCGACGAAGTCTCCTTTGTCCACGTCCAAATTCAGCCGCTGCAGTACCTGGATCTCTTCCCCGCCGCGGCGGTAGGTCTTAGAAAGTCCGCGCACGCAAATGAGACTGTTTGCACTCCCTTGGCCATCCACTCGAATCATGTTCGGCGCTCCTATTTCTTGATCTGAACCGCTTGCCCGTCCTGCAAATTGGCAGGCCCTCTCAACACCACCGCATCTCCCGCGACCAGTCCGGACAAAATCTCCGTCTGAGTTCCCTGTGTGTTTCCTACGGCGACGGCGCGCCGTTCCAACCTGTCGTTCTTCACCAGGAAAACAATCTTCTTGCCATTCTCATCATGCAAAGCTTCGTTTGGAAGCACCGCCGCAACAACCGGTGCGGAAGCGTCTTTCTTCTTCACCGGCGCATCCTCGAGAAATGTCACTTTGACGCCCATGTCCGGCAAAATCCTCGGATCCAATTTGTCGAAGGAGATGCGCACCTTTACGGTTGCCTTTTGGCGATCCGCCGTCGGAATCACGGTGCGGACGTGGCTGGGGATCTCCCAATTGGGATAAGCGTCAAGAATGGCCGTGACCGGCTGTCTGTCTTTCACGCGCGCGA
Organism: Terriglobales bacterium; assembly: GCA_035691825.1. Classification (GTDB taxonomy): domain Bacteria; phylum Acidobacteriota; class Terriglobia; order Terriglobales; family Acidobacteriaceae; genus Gp1-AA122. Next base: position 3,406 of record DASSIO010000083.1, read on the forward strand.
TGTAGGACTCGTTGACGTCCACTTCGATCTCGTTCGAATTCATGTCCACGATGGTAGCGATGCCGGTGCGGGTGAACCCTCCTCCGGCCGAGTTGGGGGACACCATCTCGCCCACCTGCGCATCCTTGGAAACGACAATGCCGTCATACGGCGCGTTGATCACGCAATTATCCACGGCCTGCTGCGCCTCACGAATCCGCGCATCCGCCGCTTGCACCTGCTCCTTGGCCAACTCAATTTTGGCTGCCAGGCTGTCGGCGGCGGAGCTTGAAGTGTCCAGTTGCTCCTGGGACTGCACTCCGGCCTTGCGCAATTCCTGCGCCCTCCGGAGCTGGATTTGCGCGAGATGGAGTTGCACCTGAAGATCCGCGATCGCAGCTTGCGAAGCATTGCGGTCGGCCTTCGCCGAATCCAGCGCGCGTCTCGCGTCCGAGTCGTCCAGAGTGGCCAGCAATTGCCCTGGATGCACGTGAGTGCCTTCGTCGAAAAATACACCCGTAACCCGCCCTGTGATTTTCGCGGCGATCGTGGCCCTCCTTCGCGGAGTGACATAACCGCTTGCGTTCAGGATCGCCTCCAGGCCTCCTGCTTGCGGCTTCTCAGCCGTGACGACCTCCACGACGGGCGTCTGATTGCGCAGCGCGAACGAAGCCCCGGCGATCAGGACGACAACGCCAAGCGCGGCGGAAGCATAGCGGAGAAATTTCCCAGTCTTGCTGCCCGAGCGATGGCTGTCCTGGATCCGCAGCGAACTCAGATCCGGCTTTGCTTGCATTTCCGTAGCGGCCATCGATTCCTTCTCGATTCCTTGTCGTTGCGTCCAGACCCCTGCACTTGCCATTACGCAGCTACTAGTTTAGATGTTACAAAAGGCCTAAAAAGTTCGCCGGTGAAACTTCCTCCGAAAACATGAGGTTGTCTCAGATTCAGCCCGCCGCAAATGCAAACTCTCCGCCTATCCCGGGCTGCTGTCTGATTGCTGAGCTTCTCACTGGGACCGAGCTGATGTATACTTTGAGTTCGCTAATTATCTTAGTTTGTGAGATATTTAGCTGTCAAGATAAAAGGGCCGGTCCACTTTGCCGCTCAAACGCAACGAACTGATCAAGAAAGTTGGGCTGGAGCTCGGCCGCGAGCTCGGCACCCGCGCTGTCTTCTTCCACCAGGCCATTGCCAGCAGGCTCGATCTCAACGTCACTGATACCAGATGCTTCGAGCTGATGTCCCGTTATGCGATGCAGCCCCTCACCGCCGGCGACCTCGCACGCGCCACCGGGCTCACTACCGGGGCCATTACAGGCATTCTGGATCGTCTTGAAAGAGCCGGGCTGGTTGAGCGCTTTCGGGAACCGAGCGATCGCCGCAAAGTTTTCGTGCGTCCGCGCCCGGCAGCGCTTAAGCGCTTCGGGCGCTTGTACAAGGGCCTTGCCGGGGCTTCCTTGAGGCTGGCGTCTAGTTTATCTACCAAAGAGCTTGAAATAATCTCCAACTACCTGGAGCGCAGCCTGCAGGTTTTCCGTGCGCAATCGGCCAAGCTCAAACAAGCTCGTCAGCTGCGGTAATCCCGTCCGATCCTGATACGGAAAATCCCAATAACGAACAGATGTGGTGTCTTCACGGTAGGACATTTGAGCCTAAGCACTCCCCTCTCAATGCGTTACATGCCTATACTTGGAGGAATGCGGGATGCCTAATAGAGTCACTTCCGATTCAGGGAGCTGAAGCCAATGCCGAACTTCTGGACAGACATCCGATACGCCTTACGCACACTCACAAAGAACCCAAACTTTGCCATCATCGGAATCGTCACCCTGGCACTAGGCATGGCTGTAAACACAGCACTGTTCAGTGTCATCAACGGATTTTTGCTTCGGCCCCTGCCTGTTCCCCACCCCGAACAGATCACTGTCTTCTCGCTCCAGCAAGCCTCGCTACCAGATTTTCATAGGTTCTCCTATCCTGATTTCGAAGATTTGCGCGCGCAGACCGACGCCTTCAGCGACATCTTTGCCTATCGCGTGGCTCTCGTGGCCATTTCCGTGGATCAAAAGGCCGATCACTCGATCGTGAGTCGCGTCTCTAACAATTTCTTCTCTGCGCTCGGGGTACAGCCCGCTTACGGACGCCTGATTCTACCGTCCGAGGGCCTTACTCCTGGCGCCGATCCCATCATGGTCCTTGGGTATTCCTATTGGCGGAAACGGTTTGGAAATGACCCCGGCGTCGTCGGAAAGAAAGTCGAAGTGAATGGCCGCCCGTTCACAGTCGTCGGAGTGGCCGCGCAAGATTTTCATGGCACCTACTCCGTGCTAGATATGGACGCCTATATCCCTTTCAGTGCGGAAACGGCTGAGGATGCGGACGCCACTGTACAGAAAATCTGGCAGAGCCGGGGCTCTCGCACTCTGACGCTCATGGGCAGGCTCAAACAGGGCGTGGACATTAGACACGCCGAAGCCGCTCTCGGAGTTGTCGCTCAGAGGATCGCCCAGCAGCATCCGGATACAGAGAAAGGCCTTACCGTTCAACTCTATCCGGAAAAATTGGCCCGGCCGGAGCCGGATCCTCACAATCCTGTTCCAGTGGCCGCGATGGCGTTCATGGCCATGGCTGGGCTGGTCCTTCTCGTCGCTTGTTTCAACATCGCAAATGTATTGTTGGTGCGCGCTACAGTTCGCCAGCGCGAAATGGCTATACGGGCCGCTCTTGGGGCCGGACATGGCCGTCTCGTGCGCCAGTATCTTACCGAAAGCCTGCTGCTCGCATTCCTGGGAGGTGGCGCCGGCCTACTTCTTGGTTCCTGGGCTGCTGGGCTGCTTGGCTCAATTCACCTGGGCACAGATCTTCCAATTCAATTCGATTTCCATCCGGATGCCCGGGTTTATCTGTTCGCGCTCACCGCCGTTTTGCTGACCGGCTTGGTGGTTGGAATCATGCCGGCTCTGCGTGCTGCCCGGACCGACGTCATCGCCGTCCTGCATGAGGGAGGCCGCGGCTCTTCCTCGGG
>DASSIO010000084.1:0-5239 GCA_035691825.1 Terriglobales bacterium
TCAACAGATAACCAATACGTTATCATTAACCGCTATCTCTTGAAAAATCCAGAGCGGTACTAGAACCACAAAGAGACAAATTGTCTCTTTTGGAGGCAAAAAACGGGCGATTTTAGCAGGCCATTCGGGAGAATTGGCCTGCTAGCTGCGTTTTTCTGAATTTTTCGATCGCTGCGACGATTTGCGATTCGTCAAAAAAGGCCCAAAAAATGGGCAAATTCTGCACATGAGTGGCGCTCGGACTGGGAGGCGAGAGAGAGCCGGAGAGCAGTCCAATCGAGAAAAATCGAGTCAAAACTGCGCTGTTTCGTGCATGTATCGTGCGGGTTTAGAGCTGTTTTTGGGCAGGCGACCAGGCCAATTTCCGAAAAATAGCTCAAAATGTGGTTATAGAACCAGGCCATTCACCTAGACATTCTACTGGAAGAAAAAATGGTCCGAATTGACCCCAAAACATGTCCGATCGGGGCCCGGGGGAGGGCCTGTTGAGATCACTGCGGCGTCGGGTTGCAAGGGGACGGCGCGCACTTCGCGCGGGTAAAGCACGTGATTGGGAAGGCGTCTTGTGGAGCCCTGACATGGCGCCGCTGCCCTTCGTACCTCAGGGTAAAAAGTTGCGACGCACAAGGGGTTGGTTGCGCGGGTGATGCGCGCAAGAGGAAGAAGCTGCCCGTTTTTGTTTACCGTTGGGCCGAGGCCCAACCGTCCTGACAGCGACGACAGACGGTCGAAAACGCAACTGGCGCAAAAGAAAAGGCCCCGATTGCTCGGGGCCTTTTCCAGCGGAGGCGAATGGTCGTCCAACTAGAACGAGAAACGCGCGCCGATCTGCATGACACGGGGCGAACCCTGGATATTGGTGAAGTTCGCAAAATTACCCGGCGGGTTTGAGCCGCGGAGCCCCGGATCACGTACGACACCCCAGCCCGTGCGGCTGAGATCAATCAAGCCAAACGGCTGGTAATTGGCAACGTTGAAGACTTCCCAACGAAGCTCAAGGGTTTGTTTCTCGTTCCATGGCATGGTCATATTCTTGTCGAGACCCATATCTATGTTGGTATATCCTGGGTACCAGAGGTAGTTGCGAGGCCCTGTCTCGCCCGGGTAGGCGTTGCGGAAGCCCTGGTAAATGGCTTTAACGTCACAATTGCCGAAGATCTTCGGATCTCCTGTCCTGCTGGGGCAGGTGTGAATAGGAGACAGGGGCGTGACGTTGGATTGGACGTTCCAGTTCGTGGACCAGCGGGCATCATCGAACGGGGACACGACCGGCAGCCCGGTGTTCCAGCGGAGAATTCCCGAAAGTTGCCAGCCTCCAATCAGCGCCTGCGCGAACCCATGGGCGCTGCCGAAGAACGTCCTGCCGCGTCCAAAGGGCATCTGCCACAGAGCAAGAAAGTTGAATTCGTGGCGAATGTCGAAATCAGAGTTTCCATAGTTTGAGCGCTGGCGGATGGGATTCTCAATAAATGGACCGCTGTTGTTGTTGCTGCCATAACCACCGGCCGTCTGGAGACCTGAGGCATCGTCCAGCGAATGCGCGAACGTGTAATTGAAATCCAAGGTAAGGGTATTTAGACGCTGTCGGAGAGAAAGAGCAAAAGCATTGTAGTTGGAGTTGCCGATGGTGCTCCATGCAGAAAGGGCACCGTACTGAGGTTGCATGAATCGAGTCGGAAAAGGTTGGCTACCAAAAACACCGACCTGATCGATCAAAGCTTCTGTATCGGTCCAATCATTTCCTGAAAAGAAGAAGCATGGATTCGTTGGCACTGAACCGCCGCCGCGGCTCTGCAAGGCGTACCAGACTTGCGTATTGGACCATGTGGGATCGAAGCCTGGTGCGGGATCGGAGGCGCTGCACACTGGGTCAAGACCGAAGGTATTATTCAAAATCGTGCCGAGGCCGGAGGGCCAGAGATCCTCAAAGAAGGGAATGGTGGCGATCTGGCTGGTATCCACACCCTGCTGGCGCTGTTTTTCCAGCTGAGTGGCTGCAGTATACCAGTCCATTCCAGTCTTGGGGTCGACGATGTCATTAAACGCGGTGGCGTCCCTGCGGGCCAACAGGCTGCGGCCCATGCGGCCTATGTATGAGAGAGAAAGCAGTGTGCCTGCCGGGAGCTGACGCTCGTACGTCATGTTGTAGACGTATTCGGTAGGAGCATGGAGCTGAGAATCAACGCTGGTTTCGATACGCTCGCCCTCATCCAAAGGCTGGGAAAGCGGGAAGACCAAGCTACCCGGAACCACAACGAGGGGCAGAGAGCGAACGTCTTGATTGAAACCGGTAAATAGGGGCGCCAACTGACCTCCGTTTGCCGTCGTAATATCGAACGTATTCGCCGGAGTCGTGAAATTGGAGGTGAACCCAAGTGTGTTATTCAGGTCCCAGTCAACGGCCAGCGCCTCGCCATAGTAGTCGTTGGTGAGAGCATAGCCGCCGCGAAGAACGCCCTTGCCTTGTCCAGGAAAGAAGAACCGTCCGATGCCGCTCTCAAAAGTCGGAGACCAAGCAGCGGCAATCCGAGGCTGGAAATTGTTCTTGTCCCAATTGTACATCGGCTTTCCACCGTTCGCGGGGCCAGACTTGTTAATCACGATGGGATCACTAAAGTTTTGGCCCTGGGCCGCTGCCGCTAGCCGCTCGTGGAAGTAGGTACCGAGCGGAACGGTAGGCTGGACCTCAAACCCATGCGTCTCGTAAACCGGGCGTTCGAGACTGTAGCGCACACCCAAGGTGAGCGTCAGGTCTGGCCGGGCCTTCCAAGAGTCCTGAAAATATTCCTCGTATGCCTGGGTCGCAAAGTTGCGATCGGCGGCCGAACCGGCTGGCAGCAGAGTGCCGTCCTTTGCAAAGGTAAAGTTCGCGGTGTATTGGGAGAACCGCCCAATTGCCGCGGTAGCGGCATTTTGCACTTCCGAAACGGAATTCAACGATTGCCCCTGATTTTCATCACCGGGTAAGCTATTGGCATCCAGATAACTCTGGAACGCGGCAGACACGACATCGCCGGCAGCCGTATAGAACGAAGGATTGGTGATGGCGTTGTCGAAAGCATTCGCAAATGACACGCGCGAATTGCCGATCACCAGCACGTTCCCGCCGAACTGGAAGGTATGGTTTCCGCGCGTCCACGCCACGTCGTCAGTAAAGTTGTGAACCGGGGTTATGCGGGAGAGCGGATGAGTTTGACTGGTTGGGAAGAAAACAAAGCGGAAAGCGATGTCATTGCCTGTGCTGTCTCCAAGCGAGGTGAAGGCCTGACGAGTCAATCCATAGCGGAAGCTATTCACCCAATTTCCGATCGCCCAAGTGTGACCGACTGCGAGGCCTCGTGGGTGGCTCCATACACCGAGGGGAGCCGTATCCGGAAATTGGCGCGGGAGGGTTTGCTTGTCGTAGATAAAGTTGCCTCGGATAAACAAGTGCTGAGCGCTGGTAAGGTTGAAATCCATCTTGAGCACATGAGAATTCAGAGTCACAGGCGTGGGAGAATTGAAACGGAATCCACCTGTATTCAGACCATCGCCGACGCTAGTATCATTGGCTGGATACTTAGCGGCGGCCGCAGCCAGCGCATCGAGAGCCGTTTGATTGATGCCTGTGTCTGGATAGGCCTGCTGCAGTTGAGCCAAATTCAGCGACGCCTCTTGCGGGGAGTTGCAGGCTGCATCCGGACAGTAAGTGTAGTTAATCGTGCCTTGACCAAGGTTGGGGAGAGGCACAACTTCCACGACGGGTGAAGCGGTAGCGTCACGGCGGCCTTCGTAGCTATAAAAGAAAAAGGCCTTATCCTTCACAATCGGCCCTCCGAAAGCACCTCCGAAAGTATTTCTGACGAGCGGAGTGCGCGCCACACCGTCACGATTGCTGAACCAATCGTTGGCCTCGAAAAGCGTACCGCGGTAGAACTCAAAGGCGGCGCCGTGCCACTGGTTCGTGCCTGACTTGGTGACGAAATTGATCTGCCCGCCGGCCGATCGCCCTTGATCCGCATTTCCGTTTGCTGTGGTGACTCTGAATTCCTCGATGGCCTCGGCGTTGAGGCGAAGGACTGGACCATTGGTAATGTTGCCAGCTTCAAGGCCGCCGACGATTTGGTTGCCAGTAGCGTCAGCAGCATTGCCGGTTTGGGCGTTATTGATATCAACGCCGTCGAGAGTAACATTGCTCTGATCGGCGCGAGATCCTGTGACATAGCCATCAGGCGTTGTGCCTGGCTGCAGGCTCAGCAGACCGGAAACACTTCGCGCCTCCAGTGGGAGTTGGCCGATCTCCGTGGAGTCAAAGTTGTTTCCCAAGGTCGCATCCCTTGTGTTCACAAGGGTGGCTTCTCTCGACGCCGTCACTTCAACCGTTTGGTTAATCTCGCCCAATTGGAGGCTAACGTCAGCGATAGTGGGCTTTGCAACGAGAGCGACAACGTTGTTCACGACTTGTTTCTTGAACCCGGAGGCCTCGACAGAAAGCTGATAAGTGGCCGGCTCAATCAAGTCAAAAACGTAGGAGCCAGTGTCACTCGAGGTTGTGGTGCGAACGGTCCCGGTGGCACCGTTGGTCAGCGTGATTTTTGCCCCTGGCACAGCTTTGCCCTGTTGATCCGTAATTGTTCCACGCACGACAGAGGTGCTGACCTGCGCCCATGAGGAACGCGCGGTGAAGAGCAATCCGGCGCTGAGGACAGTCAGAAACAAAACTTGAAAAATCTTTTTCACGGTCTGCCTCCGGTGAAGTGCGAATCCAGAACTCGTAAAGATGCAGGGGTGAAACGCACGCGCAAGCGCGTCCAATTGGGCGTGAAGATGTAAGCGAACAAGTTGACCAGGACTTTTCCCCCGCTCGCCACCCAGCCCACCCGTGGCAATCGCTGGCGACGTAGCGTGCAAGCGATGTACCACAATCGGTAATTCGAGGTCAATAGAAATTAAAGGGCGGGGAATGAGCGGGTTGGGTACGGACATCCACGTACGAGGCGGGTCGGCGAAATACAGGGAATCTACTTAGAATGGAATAAATATACAGAATTTGGGTGTATATGCATTCGACGCGTGAGAGAGCGAACGGTCGAGGACTCAACAGGTCAGGGCGTCTCGCAAAAAAAGAGGCGGCCGGTGGGGGGCCCGGCCGCCGTGGGCATGGGGTGATGGAGGTGCAATCACTTTCGAGATCCGAATCGCGCGGGGGGCGCACGCCGAACCTCGAAGGCAGGGCCATTGTGCCGGGAGCGCATGGACG
>DASSIO010000085.1:0-48157 GCA_035691825.1 Terriglobales bacterium
AAGCAATGCCCCGCCAAAGCCTGCCGCCTCGTCATCCGGGTGTGCCGTCACACATAGAAGACGGCGCATCATTGTCTCGGAAGCGCGCGTCCCGCCACTTTCTTTCAAAGGTCTCATGGATTCGTTCTACGCGTGCGAGGATTAAGTGCATGTCTGTGGAGCAGACGAGCAATTGGCTTCTTCACTCTTTCAGTGTGGTTTCGTCTAACATAGGCCTACTGTGACTTCTCACAACCAGTTTGCGATCGCAGCGAATATTGCGATTGCCTCTTATTATCTTTTTGCATGGATTCTTCTTGCTAGAGGTGGCAAGCTAGGAACCATTGTTCCATCGTATGATCCTCCCCACCAACTTTCACCTGCAATGCTTCGCTACATTTGGAGGCGAAGGTTTGATGATCGCACGTTTTGGGCTGGCGTACTAAATCTCGTAGCTAAAGGATTCGCAACGCTTCACTCAGCGAGTGACGGAGCACGGATCCGAGCGACTCCCTCCGGAAATTCTGCCGACAAGTTAGCGAACGAGGAACAAATTTTGTTCAGGGAATTAGTACGTGGCCATACGAAGAACGAGTTCGCGATCAATATGCTCAACAGCAAAACGAGTGCCGCAGTACGCGGGATGTCTGAATCACTGCGTCGCGAGGCCGTGGGGCGGTGGTTCATAGAAAATCGGAGTGTCGTCGTCACCGGCATTCTCCTGTCAACCATCGCTTTGTGCTTTGCAGCCGGGCCGCGCAAGCCAGCAGATTGGGCTGCTCTCATACTGGCACTAGCGGTAACGGCTCCTGGCGCATTCTATCTCCCATTCCTTTCGATGCGTATCTGGGACGTGCTCGTCGCTGTAAGACAGAAATACGATTGGGCGCTGCTTAGGCGCGAATTGCTGCTCATTGCAATGTTGCTGCCTTGTGTCGCTGCCATTATTCTGGGTGGCATAACACTGGGAGGAGCTTTCGGGTGGCCGGTCCTGGCTACTACCCTCTTCCTATCGGTTTTGAATTCTTCTTTCCTTCGTTTCGTCAACATGCCGACCCGGGATGGCAGACAGATCCTCACTGAAATCGCGGGCTTCCGCTTGTTTCTTGAATCCGTCGAGCGACTCCCGATGGAGCGCAGCGAGGGGCCGGCTGATCATGCGGGCCTCTACGAAAAGTATCTACCTTACGCTGTCGCTCTTGAGGTGGAGCAAGCGTGGGGAGATCGCTTTGTGGCTCTCACTTCGACGTACCACGAAAACGCAGGAGTTCGGGGCGCTGAGGATTTCTACCTCGGAATGTGGAACGGAAAACCTCTAGAGATTATCTATAAACCGGAGGCCCCTAAGGGGCGTTCATTCTGACGAGCTTTTAAAAAAGAGGAAGTTCGGGTTAGCTCCATGTTGTAATCGGATGGCACTGTGAGGAGCTTGCAAATGGCGGCCCCAGAGAGACTCGAACTCCCGACCGTCAGCTTCGAAGGCTGCCGCTCTATCCAACTGAGCTATGGGGCCGCTCGGAATAGTGTAGCGCGACTCCGCAAATAAACCGCTGACTCCACCCCGGCATCACAGGGTCTTGCTCAAATCACCGGAGGCCCCATGCCCGCTACGCTCGATCAAAATTCCATCCTCATCGATCCCCGAGAAGCTGGACCGAAGCCGCCTTACGGCGCCAAACCTCAGTCCATGCCCGGCTCGGAGAAGCAGATGCAGCCTCAGGCCGATCACGGCGAGCACTCGTACAAAGGCTCCGGGCGGCTGCAAGGAACGGCCGCGCTGATCACAGGCGGCGATAGTGGCATTGGCCGCGCCGTGGCGCTGGCCTTCGCACGCGAAGGCGCCGATGTGCTCATCTCCTATCTGAACGAACACGACGACGCCGAGGAAAGCGCGAAGTGGGTGCGCGACGCTGGACGGAAGTGCGTCACTGTCGCCGGGGACATCACATCCGAGAAACATTGCGATCGGCTCGTCGCCCGCGCTGTCCAGGAGTTTGGCAAGGTCGACATTCTCGTCAGCAACGCCGCGGTGCAGACGGTTCATCAGCAGGTGGACGAGTGGAGTGTCGAGGAATTCGATCGTACTTACAAGACCAATGTCTATGCGATGTTTTATCTCTGCCGTGCAGCCATCGCCAAAATGCAGCCTGGAGCTTCGATCATCGCGACTTCTTCTATTCAGGCATTTCAGCCGACGGGCTCTCTGCTTGCCTATTCATCGACCAAAGGCGCGATTCGAACCTTCATTCAGGCCCTGGCGGAACTGGCGATAAAGAAAGGGATTCGTGCCAATGCAGTCGCGCCCGGACCTGTCTGGACGCCACTGATCCCGTCGACCATGCCGGCAGAGAAGGTGAAGGAGTTTGGAAAACACACCATGATCGGGCGGGCGGCGCAACCGGCGGAACTCGCTCCCGCTTACGTGTTTCTTGCCTCGAACGATGCTCGCTACATTACCGGGTCGGTGGTGGATGTTACCGGCGGCGAACAGGTTCCCTGACCTGATAACCGTAGCAGAGTGGTGTGCTTAATCTCCTGAATCGACGCTATGTCGCAGCTTCGTACTCCCGCGGGTCCCCCAACAGCGATCGGACCAGGTCGAGCAGCTTCTCCGGCTCGAGACTCGATAGGTTGTGATCCGAATCCCGGCAGACAGCCCCGATTCTCGTGGCCAGGAATATCACCGGAACTTTGGGCACCGATCCCTTAATTCGTTTTGCAACCGCATCGCAGTCAATCTTTTCACCGCCGGCCAGCACTACCATCGATACGTTCGGGAACATGTGAAACAAGTCGAGGGCCTCGCGCGTCGAATGCGCCGTCAGGACGTTGAACTTGGCCGTTTCCAGCACCAGTTTCCGGACGGACAAAGCCTGGCTCGGTTCTGGTTCCGCCACAAGCAGAGTGGGTCTGGGCATACGACGGGTTGGATGCGGCGGATGCCCAACCAGCGCAGCGGTATTGCTACAGACACGCTTGCCAGCTTTATTCCGCGACAGCGGGCTCGCATGATCGAGTTGACAATCGGCCTCTCAGCTACTGAATCAGCACATCAAAGTTGATCGTGTTGGAGTTTTGTCCTCCCGTGCGGACAAAGATAGGAACAAAGCCTGCGTCCTGCAGGTTCGTGGTCGAAATCTGAGCCATAACTTCCTTCGAGTTCACAATGGTCGTGCTTACCGGGTTCCCATTCCAGAAAACCACGGTGTCGGATCCAAAGTTGCTGCCCACCACCGTGAGGGTAAATCCCGGGCTGCCGACTGGGGCGTTAGCCGGAGCTAACATTGTGACCGCGGGTGGAAAGCTAGCGCTGCCAACAAACTTTTGGGGAACTCGACCGTTGCCGACGCCACATCCGGTAGCGAGCAGGGTCACAGAAACGAGAAACGCAAGAAGGAATCGCATACTGCACCTCCCACAGCTGGATAGGTGGAGGTCCTAGCCGAAGTGTGCTGCTAGGCTAGCGCGATTTATGACCGTCAGTCAAATGAGCGAACGTCCAAAACCGCCGTCCAGAGCGCAGTTCCGCAATGGTCATGGTTCGGAGAGAAAACGTTCCGGCTCTGGAGAAAAATATTTCCGGAGCTTCCAAAGAAAGGAAATGGGCTCCAGCCGTACCTCCATTGATACCCACGACTGCGTGGGTTATACAAGATGACGCGCCGCCCGCGGGCGACCACATCAAATCCCTCTGTCCAGCAAGTAAGAGGGTGACGCGCTGATACACTATTGATCGCTGCCTCCAAATCAGTATGCCGCAAACGCTATTTGAGAAAATATGGGAACGGCATCTCGTCTGCGAACCGGCAGGGCAACTCCCGCTCCTGTACATTGATCTTCATCTTGTTCATGAGGTAACCTCCCCGCAAGCTTTCGATGGCTTGCGCGCGAACGGACGCCGTGTACGGCAACCTCTGCGCACCTTCGCCACGGTCGACCACAACATTCCCACAACGCCGCGCAACTTGCCAATCCTGGATGAACTTGCGGCGGCTCAGATTTCAGCCCTGCACAGGAATTGCCAGGAATTCGGGATTCCTCTGTTCGATGCGGACTCGCCTGACCAAGGCATCGTTCATGTCATCGGACCTGAACTGGGCCTCACCCAGCCGGGCATGACCATCGTCTGCGGCGACAGCCACACCAGCACTCATGGTGCTTTTGGAGCCTTGGCGTTTGGCATCGGAACCTCGGAAGTAGAGCATGTGCTGGCAACGCAATGCCTCCCGCAGAAAAAGCCGAAAACAATGCTGATCGACGTACGCGGCGCCTTGCCCTCCGGTGTGACCGCCAAAGATCTTGCCCTTGGGATTATTGGCCAAATGGGCACGGATGGCGCGACCGGGTACGTGATCGAGTACGCTGGCGAAGCGGTTCGGGCGCTGTCGATGGAAGCCCGCATGACGCTCTGCAACATGAGCATTGAAGCTGGAGCTCGTGCCGGCATGGTCGCGCCTGACGAAACCACGTTCGCCTTTCTTCGCGCCCGCCGCTTCGCTCCTTCCGGCGCAGATTGGAATGAAGCGCTTGAGCAATGGAGGACGTTGCCTTCGGATGCGGGTGCGCAGTACGACAAAGTTGTCACCATTAATGCCAGTGAACTTGCGCCCTTCGTGACCTGGGGAACGAATCCGGGCATGGTCGTCCCCGTAAGCGAACGCGTTCCTGAGTTGACGCAATTTCAAACTGAGGCCGAGCGTCGCGCTGCCGAGCGCATGTTCGAGTACATGGCGGTTCAGCCCGGGGCGCGGATTGAGGACATCAATATTGATCGGGTCTTTATTGGTTCCTGCACCAATTCCCGCCTGGAGGACTTGCGGGCTGCCGCTCGGGTCGCGAAGGGATATCGGGTGAGCCCCAAGGTTCGCGCCATGGTGGTGCCGGGATCGCAAGCTGTCAAGCGCGCCGCCGAGCAGGAAGGGCTTGATCAGATCTTTCGAAACGCTGGCTTCGAGTGGAGGGAATCAGGCTGTTCCATGTGCCTGGGCATGAATCCTGACATCCTGCAGCCGGGCGAGCGCTGCGCGTCGACCAGCAACCGCAACTTCGAAGGACGCCAGGGACGCGGCGGTCGCACGCACCTGGTCAGCCCCAGCATGGCCGCGGCAGCGGCAATCGCCGGACACTTTACCGACGTTCGTAATTGGCGTTTTCGTTGACGTGAAGTTTTTCACCACAAAGGGCACAAAGGTACACAAAGGCTGAAGACTATGTAAAAGTTCATTACAAACAAGACTGAGGGATTGCGCAGAGTGTGAGTTTCTCCTTTGTGATCCTTCGTGTCCTCTGTGGTAATTTTTTCTTTGTGTCCTCTGTGGTGAATTCGCCAGAGCGCCGCCGCAGCAGTGGTCGCCGGCACTTGAGGAACGTTCGCAACTGGCGTTTTCGTTAACGGGAATTGTTCACCGCAAAGGATTCGAAGGTCCTTAAATTCCTTTGTGATCCTCCGTGTCCTCTGTGGTGAATTTTTCGTTGTGTGCTTTGTGGTGAATTCTTGATTTGAGAACGATATGCATCCATTTCGAATCCATACTGGGCTTGCGGCTCCGCTGGAGCAGGCCAACATCGATACCGATCAGATAATCCCCAAGCAGTTCCTGAAGCGAATTGAGCGCACAGGCTTCGGCAAATTCCTGTTTTTCGATTGGGCACGCCGGCCGTCCGGGGAGCAGAACCCAGAGTTCGTGCTTAACCAACCCCGTTACCAGGGCGCTAGCATCCTGATCGCCGGAAAGAATTTCGGTTGCGGGTCATCCCGCGAGCATGCTGTTTGGGCGCTGGCGGATTACGGCTTTCGTGCAGTGATTGCTGCTTCCTTCGCCGACATCTTCGCCAACAACAGCCTGAAGAACGGCTTTTTGACGGTGCAACTGACCGAGCCTGAAGTTGACGAATTATTGCGCCGGGCCCGCGAAGTGAATGGCTATCAAGTCACGGTTGATCTTGAAAAGCAGACTGTCTCGGATAGCCGGGGATTTTCCGCAAAGTTTGCCATCGACGAGTTTGCCCGGCACTGCCTGCTGGAAGGCCTGGACGACATCGGCCTCACCCTGCAACACGAAAACGAAATCAGGGCTTTTGAAGCAAAGCACCCCATCGCCAAGAGCATCGTGTCTGCGTTCCCTGGCTGAGAATTCTTCGTTCTCCAATCGGAACAGAATGTGCTCTTGTCACAGCCGCAATCAGGCAACCTCCATTACAATGGCGCGCGGAGGAATTCCCGATGCGCGCTGTTTCGAAGTGCATTGCCGTCTTCATCCTGCTGTCCATTTCATCCATTGCACAAAAACCCTCAAGCAAGCCGTCGCCAGAAGTCGAGAAATTCTTGAATGATGCGCAGGCCCACCTGAAGCAACTCAGCATCGAGGGTAGTCGCGCCGGCTGGGTTCAGGAAACTTACATTACGGACGATACCGAGGCAATTGCTGCGGCAGCGAACGAGAACGTGCTCGCCGCAATTTCAGAGTACGCGAAACAGGCCAAGCGCTTCGAAGGCAAGCCGATGAGCGCCGACCAGGCGCGCAAGCTTATGCTGCTCAAACTGCAGGTTGCGGCGCCCGCGCCCAGCGATCCCAAAGAGCGCGCCGAGCTCGCTCAACTTGGCACCTGGCTGGACGGCACCTACGGCAAAGGCAAGTACTGTCCCAAGTCCGGCCCATTTGCTGGCCAGTGTCTCGGCCAGAACGAAATGGAACGAGCCATGGCGACGACCAAGGATCCGCAGGTTCTACTCGACCTCTGGGTCGGTTGGCACACGATTTCTCCGGTGATGCGGCCAAAATACGCGCGTTTTGCGGAACTCGCGGATAAAGGCGCACGCGAGATGGGATTCGCGGATCTGGGTGCGCTGTGGCGCTCGAACTACGACATGCCCCCTGACCAGTTCAGTGCTGAACTGGACCGGCTATGGCAGCAGGTACGGCCTCTATACCTCTCCCTACATGCCTACGTGCGCTCGCAACTTGTTAAGAAATACGGGCCGCAGTCGGTTCCTCCTCATGGTCCTATTCCGGCACATCTGCTGGGTAACATCTGGGCGCAGGATTGGACCAACATTTACGACTTGCTGAATGTGCCCGGCAACGTGCTCGACCTCACGCCAATTCTGCAGGAGAAAAAGGTCGATGACCTCGGCATGGTTCGCTATGGCGAGAATTTTTTCAAATCCCTCGGCTTTGCTCCCTTACCGCAAACCTTCTGGGAACGTTCCCTGTTCCGTAAGCCTGCGGATCGGGACGTGATCTGTCACGCCAGTGCATGGGATATCGACTATGAACAGGACCTTCGGCTGAAAATGTGCATTCGCATCGTGGATGAGGACTTTCGAACCATACACCACGAACTCGGCCACAACTTTTACCAGCGCGCGTACAGCCACCAGCCGTTCCTGTATGAAGACAGCGCCAATGACGGTTTCCACGAGGCTATTGGCGATACCATCGCGCTCTCCATTACCCCCGAATATCTCAAGCAGATCAATATGCTTGCCGACGTGCCCGGCCCGGAAGGCGATCTCGCTCTGCTCATGCATAAAGCGCTGGAGAAAGTAGCGTTCCTACCGTTTGGCCTCTTGATCGATCAGTGGCGCTGGGGGGTGTTTTCAGGCCAGATCAAACCCGAGGATTACAACAAGGCTTGGTGGCGACTGCGCGAGAAGTACCAGGGCGTCGCGCCACCCGTTGAACGTTCGGAAAGCGATTTCGATCCCGGCGCGAAATATCATGTGCCCGGCAACACTCCTTATGCGCGGTATTTTCTCGCCCACATTCTGCAGTTCCAGTTTCAGCGAGGCCTTTGCCGCGCCATCGATTATCACGGCCCTCTGCATCGCTGCTCCATTTACAACAACAAGCTGGCAGGCGATCGCTTGAACAAGATGCTGGAAATGGGACGCAGTCAGCCCTGGCCTGACGCTCTGTATGCCATGACCGGGGAGCGCAAGATGGACGCGACCGCCATCCTCGAATATTTTGCTCCCTTGCAGAAGTGGCTGGACGAGCAGAACGCGAAAAATAATGTCACCCCTGGTTGGTAGCGACCGGGTGATACACAGCTGATAGCGTAAAACTAAAGAGATCACCGGATAGCCTTCGCTGCTGCCTCGTTACACCCTTTAGAGGGAGGGCAACATGGAAGGCAAGCAACCGGGGCGTCCCCAAGTCACGCCGCACGATGGTGAGGATGTACGCTGGCGCGATCCCGAGGATAGAGCGGCCAATCACCCGCATGAAATTCGAGAGAAGAGCATGGACAAGACCATTGCCGACTCTTTTCCTACTAGTGACCCTCCGTCCAGCATTCCGGACCCCGGCCAGACTTCTCGGGCTGAAGCAAACACCAGCATAGAAGATGCCCTGCTGGCAAACCTCCCGCCGGGGAGCTGGGCAGCAATTTCCCTTCAGGAGCGCCGAGTGGTCGCGGTCGGGTCCACTCGCGAAGAGGCCATCCAGAACGCGGCGGGATATCAGCAGCCCCAACTGTCCGTCGTGCGCGTGCCACAGGACCCCGATGCACCCGAGCAAGCTGCCTGAGCTTTAATGCCCACGAAAGCCACGTCCGCAATGGCGGGAGAGGCCGCTCTGACGCGAGCGTACCGGGCTATGCAAGAATAGATTCAGGGATGTATTCCGTAGAGCAATCTCAACTCTCGTTTGAGAGCGGGGGCGAGCCGATTCGGCTCGACTGCTATGCGCCCGCGGCCAATGGACAGCGATTTCCAGCAGTAATCGGCCTGCATGGATCGGGAGGCGGATACCCTGTCGTGGCGCGTCCTGCAGAGATGCTGGCCGCACAGGGATTTGCCGTTTATGTGCTGCATTATTTTGATCGGACCGGCACGCAGTGGGTATCAGATCGCGCCACGATCATCCGCAATGCGCCTGCCTGGATGAAAACCATCTGGGACGCGGTAACCTTCGTCAGCAAGCAACCGCACGTGGATGCGGAACGAGTCGGACTGCTGGGGTTCTCGCTTGGGGCGTATCTGTCCCTGGCGAGCGCCGCCATCGACTCCCGCATTAAAGCTGTGGTCGACTTCTTTGGGGGGTTTCCCAAAGAGATGAAATATTTCATGCGCCGGTTCTGTCCAGTGCTGATCCTGCATGGCGAAGCGGACGAGACCGTTCCCGTCTCCGAGGCGCATTACATCCGCGAGGTTGCCGAGCGCAAGAACGTGCCCTACGAAATGAAAATCTATCCGGGGGTGGGGCACGGCTTCGGCCCGGAAGTCATGTTGGATGCCGCCCAGCGCACGCTCAATTTCCTGAATCGGTACTTGGGGCCCGCCGCACTCGCTTAATTCGGAACCCTGGCGTGCGCGGCCTCGTACACTAGATTGGAGCCCGAGAGGTCTCACCATGCTCACCTTCTTGCTGTGGTGCTTTCTTTTCGTCTTTTGCTGGCCGGTTGCTCTGCTGGCTTTGCTGTTGTACCCGATTGTTTGGCTCTTTCTGCTTCCGTTTCGAATCATCGGCATCGCGGTGCACGGCGTCTTGAAGTTGGTGGAAGCCGTCATTCTGTTTCCGGCGCGTCTGCTGGCGGCGCCATTTCGGCTGTGAGCGGGACGCGGAGACTGGTAGCTTGGGCCTATGGGACCCTTCACAAAAGATTCCGAGCGCGCCGCCCGCATCGGTCTATGTGCGACGTGCAGGCACTCTCGCCGGATCACGTCCGACCGCGGCTCCGAGTTCTGGCGCTGCGAACTTTCCAAGGTGGATGCAAGCTTCGATCGCTATCCCCGGTTACCTGTCCTGAACTGTGCCGGGTACCAGCCGCTCACAGCCAAGAAAGCCAAAAAGGTTGAGTCGCGACCGGCAAATGGAACATCCAAGGAGTAGCTGAAACGTAGATTCACCCGCCGTTGAAAGTTGGTCTGTACCTCTCTCACCAGCAGCGATTCTCCTCAGCAATTTCAAGCAAAAGGTAATTCAGTGGAAAAAGGAACAGTAAAGTGGTTTAACGACGCCAAGGGATACGGCTTTATCAGCCGCGACTCGGGGGCGGGAGATGTCTTCGTGCATTTTTCGGCGATCCAGGCTAATGGGTTTCGCAGCCTGCAGGAAGGTCAGGCAGTACAGTTCGAGGTCGTCCAAGGGCCGAAAGGCTGGCAAGCCGAGAACGTGCAGCTTCTGTAAAGAAGCCAGAAAAACAATTGGGGAGCGGGTCCTGCCCGCTCCTTTGACTTTCACTCGGATTCCACAACCGGTGCTGCATGCCTCGCACACTCTATTGTGACGCTTGACACCCGGGCATGTGACAGGCTATATGATGGTGTTTGTGGAACGTTTCTTTAAGGTCGCCGTTATCCTGCTCGTCGTAGTAGCGGTCGCGACCATCCTCATCACCCCCGACCCCTCCGACGACGTTGCCGGGGTGCTCCACGCTAAACATAGTCCAATTTCTTTCACCCTGTTTGCCACCCTGTTGAAAAGCCTGCCGCTTCCCGTTGCGCGCGTAGTATCGCGGGATTCCCTGGCCCGCCGGGAGATGCACCCCGATCTGCTCGATCTGGTGTGCGCGCGTCTTTGCTAGCCGCAGTTCCTATTACTCCTTAAATTCGGATCCACAAGCTTAGGCTTGCTCTGCTCTTTTTCTCGGGTCAGAGCGGGGCACGTCCTGGGCAGCCGGATGCGCCTGATAGGTTCCCAATTCGGGGGCGTATTGGGGTGAATCCTCGGACCCGCAACGGCTGCCCAGGACCTATCTTCCTGGAAGGGATTTTATGACCAGCAGGGATCAGACGATCGCTTGGGTGGTGTCGGTTTTGTTTGGGGGTGGATTGTTGTCGGCGTTTGTTGGCTGGCGCGATTGGCGGCGTCAGAGGAAGCGCCTCGATCGAGCGCCGCGCCCCCGGATGTAGTTGCCGGCACTAAATGTCGATCCTTTGCTCGCGGTGACGCTCCAAATACCAGCATGGCAGATAGCCAGCATGCGCGAACAGAGCATTCACGCAAGATTGTGCCTGCGGCGGCTGGAAGATGAATTCGACCTTCCCATTCTTTTGCTTCACTGCGTAGTAGCGACTCACCACGACCGCCCTTTGCGGGTTCGATTGCATTCGAAAGACCACGTAGTCACCCGCGAATAACGCCAGGAGGGCCGCACACGCCAACAGCAACCCAAGCCCGAGTCTTTGACGAGCGCCTAAACTCATTGCGTTCTTATCTATCGCCGACGACTGACCAGAATTTCACAACCGGATGAGATGCACATTCGCAAATTGAATTAGAATACCCGCAAACTGGAGCGCCAGCCTCGGCCGAGGGAAAATGGCGCCGAAGCTTGTAAGCCTTCCCCCAGGAGGTAGCTCGATGTCCCAGTTTCGGCCGTACGGCGGTAGTCCGTCTCAAGGTCCTTCGAAGGACGTGGAATCTACGATCCGGGAACTTGCGCAGGATTTCTGTACCAGCTTCAATACTGGGAATTTCGATCAGTGCGCAAGTCTTTTCTCTCCCGATGGGTTCTTGTTCCCGCAGTACAGACAGGCGGTGCAGGGCCACAAAGCGGTTGAGCGAACCTTGCAACAGATGGCGGACGATGGTTATGAGGACTGGCGCTGGGAGACGATCAGCGTCGACGCCACTGCAGATTTAGCCGTAGAGCTGGGGCGCTATACTGCCTCGGTTCGGGCTGGTGGTAGCAGGGCCCTGCCGGAG
This sequence comes from Terriglobales bacterium, assembly GCA_035691825.1. Lineage (GTDB taxonomy): Bacteria > Acidobacteriota > Terriglobia > Terriglobales > Acidobacteriaceae > Gp1-AA122. The sequence goes on from DASSIO010000085.1 coordinate 11,634, forward strand.
CGCGGCAAGTATCTTGCCTCGTGGCGAAGAGTTGGGGCATGGCGCATCACGGCTGTTTGCTGGTCGAGCGATGCTCCGCCGGTCGTAGCGTCGCAAGATCAGGTTCCTCGGACCGCGTGAGCAGTCAGATTTCGATGGACACTGGAATACGTGGTACAGACAACCGGGCTAATAGAGGTGATGAGCCGCCCTCCAATGAGCCCACCGTGACCTCGCCGCAGAGCGCGGTGCGCACCTGTCCCAACTGTTCCGCGGAACTCGAAGAGCATCGCTGCAAGTTGAGTTGTTCCCGCTGCGGGTTCTACCTTAGCTGTTCTGATTTCTACTGAAGCATACGGCAAGCACCGTATTGTGCCTGAGGACGCCAAAATCCTACTCTTTCGTTGCCGGAGAGGATGGCACAGGTTTTTATCGTTTCCCTGTTCGGGCATGGCCAGAGGCGAACGATGACAGGCCAGGCCACGTCCTCTCCGTGAAAAAGCAATTCATTTTTATTTCGGTTCCGAAAGTCCCCTGTATTACCGAACCCTGGGCGGAATCAAAGTATCGCGGCCAACCGCTCGAACCCCACAACTCCGGCCGCAAAGACTAGAATTAACGAGATTCAATTCCATATTCATTTAGGAGAGAACGATGCAGAGGAAAGCAAGCGCGGTGTGGAAGGGCGGGTTGAAGGATGGCAAAGGGACAGTCTCGGCGACTAGCGGCGTGCTGTCCAACACACCGTATTCTTTTACTACAAGGTTTGAAAACACTCCTGGCACCAATCCCGAAGAACTCATAGCCGCGGCCCACGCCGCATGCTTCTCCATGGCGCTCTCCGCACAACTGGGCGCTGCGAATCTGACCCCGGAAAGCATCAGTACAAGCGCCACCTTGACCATGGACAAACTGGACTCCGGCTGGACCATTACCGCGGTTCACCTCGACGTGAACGCACGCGTCCCCAGTGCCGATGAAGGCGCCTTCAACAAGGCTGCTGACAACGCCAAGTCGGGCTGTCCGGTATCGAAGGTGCTGAACGCGAAGATCACAATGAATGCGAAGCTGGAGAAATAACATTTCGATATATCTTGGGCGAGACCGGCCCTGAGTATCTTCTAAAAAACGGCCCCGCTCGGAGCAATGGCATGGGCTATCTCCGGATGGAGATCTGCCGGAACATGGCTTCGGCGATCTGCTCCGAGCTTACCCTGTATTCCCCGTTTTGTACCGCTCTTTGAAGCGAATCGACTTTCGTGCGATGGATCTCTGGGACGTGGATCCGTCCCTTCAACATATCGTTTCCGTCTGCATCCCGACGCCGCCTGCCCTTTAGAGCGATCGCCTTCTCTTTCGGTTGGGCACTCTGATTTCTGCGCTGAGATTCAATTCTCATTCATTTTCCTCACCCTAAACTTCGGCAACTTAGGTTATCGGCAGCGGATGAGAAAAGTTTAATGTTGCCCGGCTGTTCTTAACTAAAGCAAAGCAGAGCTACTTAGGGCCGCTTCTCGGCAATCACCGCCCCACTGGTGCGCTGGACCAGTGCAACGCGGGTACGGTTGCACCTGAAGATTGGAGGTAAGGCTAGGGCGCGTGCGGCCGAGCACCATCCTGGCCGTTCGAAACAGCAACGGCGACTGATGGGTCACGAAAGTGACAGCCGGTTTCTTAGGTTGCCGCAAATTCCTCTTCCGGGAAGTTGCGACTTTCGTGCACAGCGAATCGTGTCGTGGCAGCACGGGCTTAACGTAGCTTTAATTCGTGCCGCGTGCCTCCAGAAAGGGCACGGTTTGGCGAGCGCGGAAAAGTCGCTTGGGTCCGATTCTGGTCCGGCTCAAGCCTAAGCAAACCGTTTCCATCTGCCGATACTTTGATCAGACAGCTGGACGCAAGTGAGTCCGGCATTGCGGGGAAGATTGATGTACACCACAAAGGCGATGGCCGCACCGCCGACAACTGCGGCAAAGTTGATGTCACGATTTGCCAAAGTCAACCAGGAACTCTGGCTTATATTTTCCCTGTTCCTCATAGTCGGTCTGCTCAATTGGTTGTTTGGCGCGGGAAAGATGATATTAGGCCTGTACACGCTGCCCACCCTGTTCTCCGCATATACCTATGGTCGGCGGCACGCCGTCCTCACGGCCACGGCCAGCATATTGCTGGTTACAACCCTGGTGTTAACCAGTCCCAAGTTCTTAGTGCTTGCGGTAGGCACACCAATTTTCGAGACTTGGGCAGAATTTGCCATCTGGGCAGGGCTTTTGATTCTCACAGCCTATGCTATGGGGACCTTACACGAGCGGCAAAAGAATCAGTACGAGGAACTTCGCCGCACCTACTTTGGCATCTTGACCATCCTTCAGCAGTTTATTTCCAATGATAAGTACACGCACAACCATTCCTACCGCGTCGCCCATTATGCCGCAACCATTGCAATGCGAATGGGCCTCGAAGAGGCGTGTGTCGATGATATTCGAGCGGCAGCGCTGCTACATGACATCGGCAAACTGGAGACAAGCCGGGAACTGCTTTACAAAGCGGCCAGCCTCACGCCACCGGAAATGGCAGAAATGCGAAGGCATGTCTCCAAGGGGGCTGCGTTCCTGGAGCCTCTGGGTAGTGCCCTCAGCCGAGTGATTCCCATCGTGCTGGCGCATCATGACCGCTACGATGGATCGGGGTATTACTCCGCTCAAGGAGCTGACATACCGCTCGAGGCTCGCATCCTCGCGGTTGCCGATGCCTATGACACGCTTACCAGTGATCGTCCTTACCGCAGAGCCGTAACACCGTTTGAAGCAAAGGATCTCATAGTGGCCGGCGCGGGAACGAATTTTGACCCCGCCGTCACGGAAGCTTTTGCCAAGGCATTCGCCAGCGGGGCGATGGAATTGCCGGAGGCGTTTGTATAGTGAACATGCCAGAACAAAATGGCCTCAAGGCTGTGCCGGTTCGAATATTGCTGATTAGCCGGGACTTTGGCCTAATCGATGAGATCTGCAATCTTGCGCAGCCAATGAGGATCTTTTGCGAAACTTGCGGGGATGGTCACTCCGCACTGCAAAGGCTCTGCAAATCGAAATTTGAAGGAATCGTGATCGATTACAAGGGCGAGCCGGATGCTTCTCGCATTGTGACTGCCGTACATAACTCGACCTCGCATCGCGTGGCGATAACGTTCGCAATTGTTGTGGAGGAGCAAAGGACGGAAGCGTTTCGCGCCGGATTTCATTTCATTCTCAGCCGCCCGGTTGAATCTAAGAGCCTTCGCCGTACCCTTCGCGCCGCCTTCCCCCTGCTGGTTCAAGAACGCAGACGCTATTTTCGTGCCAACCTGGACGTCCCGGTAATCTTGCACTCGGCTCGCGCTGGGAAAATGAAGACGAAATCGATCAACATCAGCGAAGGCGGCATGGCTCTGGCATGCGAACTTTGTCCAGCGGTTGGAGAAAAGGTATCTCTCGAATTCCAGCTACCTGGGACAGCACAAGCGATGGCGGTAAACGCCGAGGTATGCTGGACAAAGGAACAGATGGTGGGAGTGCAGTTCCAGCGAGTCCCGGCTGCGATATCGGGATCTTTGAAATCCTGGTTATTAGAACGCCTTGAAAAAACCATTCCCGAACTAGATCGAGTTAGCGTTCAAGGGGCTCTTGCGAATCCGCCGGCAGCAGATTCTGAATCACCCGGCAAGCAGTAAGCACCGACTGCGGACTCCGCTACGGAACTGCCGCAACTCTAATCGGTGACGCTGGCTTGCGACGCCTGGGCGCGAAGCAGGGCCAGCGCGGTTACATCATTGTTCGTTACTGCCCGGCAAGTGAACTCGTCAAGCTGCCGGAGCAAATCTCCGCAAACCTGCTCGGCGGTCTCGAAGCGTGCTCGCTCTAGGTCCTCTCGCACCCGATCGAAACCGAATTCTCCACGGTCGCACGTCGCCTCAGTGACGCCGCGAGACACAAGAAGCAGACACCCTCCCGGAGGCAGCGCAACCGTCGGGGCATCGTGGGTGACATGAGAAAACAGGCCCAGCGGAAGTCCGGTGGCCGGCAGCAGAGTGACTCCTGCCTGATCGCGCAGCAGGGCTGGAGTGTGTCCGGCATTGCTGTAGCAAATTGTGCCGATTTGCTCGTTGTAGCAACCGATAAACGCCGGGCACGAGCGCACTGCATGGGCAGCCTGCATAATGGCATGGTTCAGGTGTAAGGAAAGCTCGATCATCGCGTCGGATTCATTGATGTCATCTCGTGAAAAGAGACTCTGTCCGAACTCGCGGAAAGTACCCTGCGCCGCAGCCACAATGGGCTGATTCTCCTGGCGGCGGCCGGCCACATCCAGCAGCCCGAATAGCACCAGGTGCGGGGCCACCCGCAAAAAGTCATAGAAGTCGCCGCCCATGCGTTCGCCGTGATAGACGGCCGAGATTTCCGCGCCATTAATTGTGGGCACAGCAATGCGTGCGAGCTGCGGCTGCGCTTTCTGGTTGCGCTTGAAAATCACCCAAGACCGCCTGTTCGGGCAGAGAAGTTACCACAAGACGAGAAATCAGAGTACCAGGATTATAAAATTCTGCGACACTTCGCCTGGGTTTGTTTGAGGTCGGCCTATGGACTTACGCATTAGTGATCACTTCGGCACTAAACTGCGGGCGACGGCCGTCTGACTTCGGACTCAATCATGCTTTGAATTATGCGCCTGGCCCGGGACTTGGGTCCTTGACCGTTTGTTCTGTATCGACGAGGAACAGTTGGAACTGCTTGAAGGTGTGCACCCGCTCATAGGAACGGCCACGGTATTTGAGTTGCATCGAAGCGCTCGCCGGCAGCCACACGCGAAACTTGGGTTTATCGAACGCGACCGGAGCATAAGCAATGTCGAGATGCTCCAGTTGCAAGCGAATCTGTGGGACCGGCGCTACCAAGTCGGTCTGCAGGCGCAAGATTTGATGGTCGTCCGCGGCGATCCAGGCTCGACCTTTGAACCTGAGTTGATACACCGATTGGTCGATCCGGATCTGGTGAAATGATTTTCGCGGGTCGGGGCTCTCTTCGAAGCTTAGCTGCCAAGCCGAAACTCCCTGCAAGTCCGTCCGCGCTTCGCAGCGGAATTGGAAGTTGCCAATTTCTCGAGGATGGAAGATTAGAGCAAAAGTGGCGGTTCCTGTGTCCCAGATATGCGCAGAGTCGTCCTCTGTTTTGGCCAGCCGGTATTCCTCGATCCAGAACGCGCCCGATGGACCTTGTTTAACCTCCGCTACGTAGCTGAACAGCTGCTTCGCGGATGGCCGTCGTTTCCCCCGCTTGAGCTCGGTTTGCTCGATCTCCTCGGTAGCGGTAAAGCGCTGCAAATTGTCCACCATTTCCGTCGCGCGCGCGCTGGCGCCTTGCAGGATTTCCGACAATGGACATGGTACGTCGCCCTGAACTGCAGCTGCTGAATTCATTTCCGGCTTTGTTTGCAGGGATGGAAAGACAAACTTATCCCCTGATGCCGCAACGTCGTTCTCCCCCATGGAAGCCAAAAGAGACCGCGCCTCGTCCAACCTTCCGCTGGCCGCCAGATAATCAGCCTCCATGGCTTTCGCCTGCACGGGGGTGATTCGCTCTACCTGGAATCTGGAATCATCGACCTTCTTGGAGATCTTGGTCTCGAAGTGTTCAAAGTTGGTTTGGTCAATGTAGTCTTCCAGTGTCCGCTGCAGCTTGCGCAAATCCCCAAACACACGAATCGCGGCAGCCACGGGGTCGACGTTCTGCTTCACCAGGCTGATGTATTCCTGAACTCTTGAGGTCTTCTCCCCATAGTCTTTCAGCATCAGGTAATGAGTCAGGGCCCAACACTCGGCATGGAAAACCGCACCTTTCTTTTGCGCGAGATAGTAGGGCGACGTTTCGTCTACCAAGAACAGCACCGAAAGAGGAAGCAGTTTTTCCTGGCGCAGAAGCAACAATTGCTGCTGATTCGGTTCTCCGAGCAGCACCTCTTCGTTGTAGATCTCGGTATTCTGGTAGAACCCCGCCAAACCTTCGTTTAGCCACAAGGGTAGTTGCTCATCCACTTCGCGCAGAAATAGATGAGTGTATTCGTGAAAAACCAGCGGGTAAGGCTTTCCAGCTTCGGAGTCGAGCCGCATGAGGATGTAGTTCTTGTCCGAAGCCCGGACAAACATTCCATGCAGGGGCAGGGCTTTCTTCGCAGCATACTGGCTGGGCTCAAGCGCGCGAAACTGATCTTTATTCTTGACCGCCAACACGAAAACGGGCGCCTCCGGATCGTCCGCCGCTTCCGGGTAAGCTTGCTGAAAGAACGCCCGCATACGCTCGAACTGCAAAGCGATGCGCCGCCCCTGCTTCTCGCTGGAGTTAGTGACGACCGTAAACCCGGGACTGCGTACTTCGATCCAGTTAGCCGAATGGTCGCGCGCGCTCGTGAACGTGCCGACAAGCAGCGTCAGCACTAACCAATGGGGCTTTAACATCGTCGAGCACCCCAAAAAGAAAAATCATGATTCCGGAGCGGCTAATCGAGGGGAAGTTGGAATGACGCGTTCCAACTCGCGATAGCGTACTCCAGAGATGGGAGGAAATCCACTTGTTTCGTGCCTGAACTATTAAAACGATTAGGCAAGTTACGTGGGTTTACGTTGAACTGGATGCGATATAATCCCACCGCTCAGGCTGCGGGGCATAAGATGGCACGATTTAACCTTCATTCGGTTGTTCGCGGCTTTTCCTCATCTGCGTCCAGTACGCTCGGGCAATATTTACTTGCGATTCTGGCAACCGTTGTTGCTTTGTTGGTTCGATGGGCTATTGATCCGTACTTTGGCATTCTTAGCGAGCTCACACCGCTTTATCCTGCCATCGCATTTTCCGCATTCTACCTTGGAATCGGCCCTGCGACAGCCTGCACCATGCTGGGGTTCGCTGGCGTGAACTATTGGTTCATGCTGCCAAGAAACGCCTTTTCCCTCGCCCAACCCGGCTATCTGTTCATGATGTTCTTTTATCTGGTTGTTGCTGCTCTGCTCATCGCTCTGGCCGAAGCTCATCGCAGGAGTCTTCGAAGGGCGCAAGACGCTGAGCAAAGCTTGCGACAGAGCAACCGCCGCTTCCGACAACTGGCAGAAAATATCACCTCTGTGTTCTGGGTCACAGAGTGGCCCAGCCGAGAAATCGCATACGTCAGCCCAGCCGTTCAGCAGGTGGCTGGCATAACCCCCGAGCAACTGCGCGCAGACCCTTTGGCGTGGATAAAGCGAATCGACGATGAAGATCGTATACGCGCGGACGCGGCGTTCCAGCAATCTCTCACATCGGGCGCGTTCGATGTCGAATACAGACTCTTAATGCCGAATGGCGGTTTCAAGTGGATACATGACCGAGGCTTTCCCGTCAAAAACGAACTAGGCCAAGTTTACCGAATCCTCGGAATCGCCGAAGACATCTCACAACGAAAGCAGTCAGAAGAAGCGTTGCGCAAGAGCGAGGAGAGAGCGGAAATCGCTCAGAAGGCTGCGCACTTCGGCATCTGGGAGTGGAATCTAGAGACAGGTGAGGTGATCTGGTCGCCGGAAGAGGAAGCACTATATGGATTAGAACCGGGAACATTCAGCGGCGATATTGAGCAGTGGCGGCGAATGGTAAACCCGGCTGACTTAGCGAATGTCGAAAAGGTGCTGCAACATGCGATTGATACCCTCACCGAGTACCACGTCGAGTTTCGCATTACCCGCGCCGATGGTGCCGTGCGTTGGGTCGAATCGTTCGGCCAAGTTTTCTATGATGAAAAGGGCAAAGCACAACGAATTGTGGGTGTGAATGCCGATATCACCGACCGCAAGGATATTGAAGATTCCCTTCGAAAAAGCGAGGCCGAACTACGCAAAGCGCATGATGAACTGGAACAAAAAGTCGAGGAACGCACACACCAACTAGCTGAGACTGTCGAAGCTTTGCAATCGGAGATGCAGGTACGCGAGAGAACAGAACAGCAATTACGAGAACTCTCGGCTCGTCTGCTGCGTCTGCAAGATGAAGAACGTCGCCGCGTTGCACGTGATTTGCATGACAGTACCGGCCAGACTCTCACCGCTTTGAAAATGAGCCTAGCATCGCTGGAAGTGTTGGTAGCAGGTATTCCGAATGCTCCCAAGTTGCTAAGTGACCTTGATGCGCTGGCCGACCAAGCCCTACAAGAGATTCGCACCACTTCCCACTTATTGCATCCCCCCCTGCTCGACGAAGTGGGCTTCTCATCAGCAGCCCAGTGGTATGTAGACGGCTTCGCTAAGCGCAGCGGTTTTCAGACGAAGCTCGAACTTTCCGCTGTGCGCCTGACTAAAGAAGCGGAACTGGTGTTCTTCCGCGTTATGCAAGAGAGCCTGACCAATGTTCTCCGTCATTCGGGCAGCACAGCAGTGGACATCATTCTGACTGCGGAAGGTGAAAATGCGGTTCTGTCCATAAGAGACTACGGGAAAGGCATACCTTCGGAAAAGCTCAACAGCTTTCACGAAACAGGAGCGGGAGTCGGGGTGGGCTTGGGGGGCATGAAGCAGCGCGTGAGAGAGCTAAGCGGCCATCTTAGGGTTGAGAGCGCGAACGGTGCAGGCACTTGTGTTACTGCAACTCTGCCACTAGCCAAGGCTCAACAGCCGACGAATGCGCCTGATGATACCGTTAGCCAAGCAGCCCCAGCCGCCTAGGACACGCTATGCTGGCGGAGAGGGAGGGATTCGAACCCCCGATACGGTTTCCCGTATGCCGGTTTTCAAGACCGGTGCCATCAACCGCTCGGCCACCTCTCCGTGACAACAGTTTCTCACGTCCTGGCCATTTCCCGCATACTTCGCCCTTGTCCTTTCCCATGCAGGTCCGTCCGCTCCTCGCATCACATCAGCGTGTGCGCTGAGTCACACCGCTTCGCCCAGCCGATGCAGCCCTGACCCGATTTGGGACGCAGGACACGTCTTCACGTGTCGGACATCACAGCCCCCGCCCATCCGGCGAGGCACAGTAGTGTTACGGAAGAAGAAAACGTGGCTCACAAGCTCACCACTTGCACATTTTGCGGAGTGGGATGCGGTATTTACCTGGAAACCTCGGGCAACCAGGTCGTGGGCACTTACCCCAGCGTATCGCATCCCGCCAACGCGGGAAGAATATGTCTGCGCGGCTGGCACCTGCATGAAATCGCCAATTCCCCCGAGCGCTTGAAGAAACCTCTCATCAAAAGGAATGGCGAGTTCCAGGAAGCGAGCTGGGACCAAGCTTTTGCGTTTGTCGTCCAGCGCCTGAAGGAAATCCGCCAGCGTCACGGCGCCGATGCTATTGCATTCCTGAATTCGCCCCGCTGCTCCAACGAAGAATCCTACCTCCTGCAGAAGCTGGCGCGCTCTGTAATCGGCACCAACAATGTTCACCACGGCACGGGAGTGTACTGCAACAACTCCATCAACGTTCTGACAGACATGATCGGAGTGCCGGCCAGCACAAATTCCATCAGCGAACTGGCGGGGAGTGAAGCCATTCTGGTCGATGGCATCGACCTGGTCCGGCGTATGCCCACGATGGCCGGCGCCGTAATTCGGGCCAAGCTGGGAGGCGCCAAGCTGATCGTCGTGGGCACTCGCCGGCATCGCATCGCTGAAAATGCCGACATCTTTGTGCAGATTCGGCCCAACACCGAGGCCATGCTGTATGGCGCCATGGCTAAGGTCATCGTCGATCGCGGGCTGATGAATCTGGCCTTCATCCGCGAGCGCTGCGGGGAGTATGAAAGTCTGCTGCGCGAACTTCCCCGCTACGATCTGCTCTCCGCGGCTGAATTCTGCGGCGCCTCGCCCCAGGCGATCGAAGAAGCTGCTCTCTCCTATGCTCACGCGCGCACTGCGGCCTTGCTGTACTCCACCAGCATGGAAGAGCGCACCAAGGACAGCATCCGCGCCGTGGTGAACTTGTGTCTGCTCACGGGCAATCTAGGGAAGGCAGGCAGCGGAATTTTTGCCCTGGCCGAGCAGAACAACTTGCAAGGCGTCTGCGACATGGGCATGCTGCCCGACCGCTTGCCGGGCTACGCTCTGGTCACAGATGATGCCACCCGCCATGGTCTTGAGAACCTATGGCGCTCCAAGTTGCCCGCCCAGCCTGGGTTGGGCGCTCGCAACGTTCTCGGCAACGGAAATGGCCACGGCAGGATCAAGGGTCTGTGGCTGGCGCGCTATGACCCGATCAGCACCGCTTTCCGCGACCTCGCTTCCGCCCTGGCCAACTTTGAATTCGTGGTTGTGCAGCATCTCTTCATGACTGAGAGCGCCCGTCTTGCTGACGTAATTCTCCCCACTACGGCTTTCGGCGAAGAAGAGGTCACGTTCACCAGCACGGAACGACGAATTCAGTTGGCCGAAAAGGTGGTCGAACCTCCCCCGGGACTCACTCCCGCATGGCAGCAACTCTCCACCATCGCCAACTTGATGGGCGCGCAATGGAAGTACGCCAGCTCCAGCGCAGTGATGGACGAGATCGGCGAAGCGGTTCCCTTCTATAGCGGAGCCAGGTACGACAATCTCGCTCGCGAATACGGCCGTCAGTGGCCCTGCACCAAGGATCGGCCGCTAGGTACTCCGTTCCTGTTCGCGGGAAACGGAACCCATTTCAGTTTTGCTCCCGTCCCGAAACCTGCGCTACCGGAAATGCCGGCCGACTTCCCGGTTACCCTCGTTTTCGGACATTCGCTTTACTACTGGAATCTCAATGTGCTGATCCGCAACAGCGAGACCTTGAAACGGGAATATCGTGCGCTATGGCTCGATTACCCCGATGGTTTCGTCGAAATTAACGACGCCGATGCGAAAAGTAACGCTATTCGGGATGGCGACAAGATTTGCCTTTCGGCGGCGAGCGGCTCGGCATGCGCCACGGCTCGTGTCACGGCAGAAGTGATGAGCGGCACCGTGTATATCCCTTATTTCATGCACCAACTCGAGAGGCAGATCCTCGGCGGAGATAAGGACGGCCAAAGAACTGTCGCCGGCCGCATCCGTAAGGAGGCGGCATGAAAGCCCGGGTGCTGTATAGCGGTGACGTGCTCAAGATCGTCGACCTGCTCCGCTCCCACGGGTATGAAGTCATTGCGCCCTTTCACGGCCGCGGACGCGACACCTATTTCGACAAAGTGAGCGATGCCAATCGAGACCAGGTTCAAGTGCATCTGCCCAACTCCTACTATCCCCCAAAACGTTATGTTTTCCCTCACGTAGAGCGTCTTCTGAAAGTGCACAAGAGTAACGGGGATTTGCAGGTCGATCCTACTTACTATCGCCCCAAGCGCGCCCTGTTCGGCATTCGTTCCTGCGATGTGGCAGGCATCTATCACCTCGACCGCTTCTATCTGGGACGCGACCTTCCCGACATCTACTACGAGAATCGCCGCAAGAACCTTTTCCTCGTGAATGTTGTTTGCACGGACCCGGAGCGCGACATCGGCGCTGAATGCTTCTGTGTTTGCACCGACACGGGCCCGGCGGCGCGCGACCACTTTGACCTGCAGTTGATGGATCTTGGCGATGAATTCATGGTTGTGGCCGGCAGCAGCGCCGGCGAAGCGCTGTTCTCCGATCCCATATTCCGCAAAGCCAGTGATGCTCATGTCGAGAGGCGGCGCGCCATCCTGGCCGGTGTACGCAGACGCTTCAAGCCGGAGACCACCAGTTGGTTTTCCGCCACGGTGCGCTATATCTCGCACGAGTCAGTTTTGGAGAAAACCTGGGAGGAAATCGGCAGGCGCTGCGTCGAATGCGGCGGCTGCACTTACGTTTGTCCCGCATGCACGTGCTTTACGGTGAGTGATCGGGAAGTTGCGCCGGGAGAAATCGAACGCGTGCGCATCTGGGACTCCTGCGCGCTGGGTGGCTTTACGCGCATGGCGGGCGGTTTCAATCCACGGCGCGCGGTGCATGATCGCCGCAACCGCCGTTTCTTCCGCAAGCTGGCACACTACTTTATTCAGCGCGAACTGTCCATGGCGTGCGTCGGTTGCGGGCGCTGCGCCGCGGTGTGTCATGGAGACATCGGCATGCCCACCGTCGTCGAGATGATTCGTAAAGCCACTACCGAGAGCACCAAGGTATGAACAACGGCACCGAAAACGTGTATCTGCCGAAGGTAGCGGTGCTCGATCGCGTGCAGTCGGAGATTCCGGAAGTTAAGACTTTCCACTGGCATTTCCAAGACCAAGCGGAGCAGCGGCACTTCCTCAGCTTCCGCCCGGGCCAGTTTGCGCAGGTTTCGCTGTTTGGCGTGGGCGAATTCCCCACATCATTGCCGCCCAGCCCGACCGAGCACGAGACCTTCTTCACCGTGCGCAAGGTAGGCAGTTGCACATCCGCGTTGCACAAGCTGAAGCCGGGAGACAAATTCGCCGTGCGTGGTCCCTACGGAAATGGCTTCCCCATGGAGGACTACCACGGCAAGAACCTGGTATTTGTCGCTGGCGGCATCGGCTTGATCCCGCTGCGCTCCGCCATTGTCTACGCGCTTGAAAACCGCACGCGTTACCAGCAGATCCAGATCTTTCATGGCGCAAAGACTCCTGGCGAGCTGATGTACGTCCCCAATCTGGAGACTTGGCAGAGTGCTCAGGGCGTGGAGTGTCATATCACAGTCGACCGAGCAGCCAATGGTTGGACCGGCAACATCGGCGTGGTTGGCAGCCTCTTCAAGAAGCCCGGTGTGAAGATTCCGGTCGAGAATACCATCGCCTTTGTCTGCGGTCCGCCGGTGATGTTCCGTTTCGTCATCAAGGACCTGCTGGAAATGGGATTTCAGGAACGGAACATCGTTTCGACTCTCGAACGTTACATGAAATGCGGCGTAGGCAAATGTGGGCACTGCTGCATCGGCGTCGCCTACGTCTGTGTCGATGGCCCCGTATTCACCTACGAACAGATTAAGAGATTGGGGGAAGATATCTGATGCCGGACCTTCGTCAGCAATTAGAGAGCGAGCTGCACGGAGACGTGTGCTGGGTTGGCTTAGGCAATACGGACTACAGCGACGACGGATTCGGCGTGCGTTTGGCGGAACGCCTGCGGAGAGCCGGCATACCGAATGTGGTGATTGCCGGGAAATCTCCCGACCGCCACATGGGCGAGATCACGGAAAAAAGCTTTGCACACGTCGTCTTCCTCGATGCGGTCGAGTTTGGAGGGGCTTACGGCTCCGCCATATTTGTTAAAGCAAACGAGATCGTCTCCCGCTTTCCGCAAATCTCTACGCACAAGATTTCGCTCGGTCTGCTGGCGAAATGGGTAGAGGCGCGGGACAGAACCAAGGCGTTCTTGCTGGGTGTTCAGCCGAGGTCGATTGCGCAGGGCGACCAACTTACTCCGACAGTTGAAACAACGCTTAGCGCCATTAGTGAGCTATTGATCGACTTGCGTCGCGCTGAGGAGGTCATCGCAGGCCCGAGTTTCGAATTACGGAAGTGGAGAAATGATGAGTCCTGAACAAGCCGTGCTGGGAGCCATTCTACTGTGCATGGCCGGAGCACTGCTGACACTCCTCGTATCCCGCAGCAAGACCGTGGCCGGTTGGCTTTCGTTCCTGATCACCAGCGCCAGCGCTGTTCTCGTCTTGGCCGCTGTCTGGAAGGTTCTGGCAGCAGGGCACGCGCCGCAGGCAGTTGAATTTTGGAGCGTGCCGAGGGCCGGATTCGCCGTGCGGCTATATGTCGATGGTCTTACTGCCATTTTTTTACTGCTGACAGCCATCGTTGGGGTGCCTGCGTCGTTGTATTCCATTTCCTACATGCGCCATTACAAAGATTATGGCGTGGCGCGCTTCTATCCCTATTTTCTCCTCTTTATTGCTGCTATTTACGCGTTGCTCAGCACGACCGACATGATGTGGCTGTTCTTTGTCGTTTGGCAGTTGATGACCCTGCCCGGATATGCGCTCATTCGCTTTGAACATAAGAAGCGCGAAAGCCTGCGTGCGGCCAACAAGTATCTGATCATGATGCAGATCGCTTGCGTTGCGACTATGGCCGGCGCCTGGTTGCTGGGGCACACTGGTCAAATGGGAACTGGTGCGGGCCTGAAGTACGACTTTGATACGGTTAGTGCCAATCTGCCGAATGTGCTTATCACCAGCCCGATAACTGTGGCTGCGGCGTTCTCACTTTTTCTGATTGGATTTGGAATCAAGATGGGGATGTGGCCCTTTGGCCAGATGTGGTTACCGGATGCACATCCCGCGGCACCCTCCCCGGTCAGCGCACTCCTTTCAGGAGTGATGATTAAGACCGGCGTCTATGGCCTGTTGCGGTACTTCCTCTGGCTGGTGCCGGCCAGCGCCCGGGACCATTATCCCCTTGCAGACTGGGGATTCATTATTGCGGTATTGGGCACCGTAACGTTGTTTACCGGCACCATGCGGGCGCTTCAACAAGAGCAATCGAAACGCTTGTTGGCTTTCCACAGCATCGGCCAAATTGGATACATCCTGCTCGGAGCAGGAGCGTGTCTCGCCCTACTTTCGGCGAAGACGCCTGGCGTCGCGAGTCTCGCCACGCTTGCTCTTTTTGGCGCGGTCCTGCACGTGCTTAATCACGGACTATTCAAGGGACTGCTGTTCCTCAATGCCGGCTCGATGTTGTATTCGACCGGTACACAAGACTTGAATAAGCTCGGTGGTCTGATGAAATACATGCCGCTGACCGGCGTGACAGCTCTAATCGCCTCTTTCTCGATTGCGGGCGTTCCCCTCTTCAACGGTTTCGTTAGTAAATGGACAATTTACGTAGCCGCTGTCCAGGGCAGCCCGAGCGCGCGATATCTGCCCGTATGTGTGGTGATTGCCATTCTCACCAGTGCTCTGACTCTTGCATCTTTTATCAAGTTCTTCGGCGCTAGTTTCTTATCGCGCACAAGCGCTTTGGTGCGGTCACGCGTCGATAATGCGCACAAGCTCGAAGTCGGCTGGCAAATGCAGCTGCCCCAAGTATCACTGGCTTTCTTCTGCGTCCTGCTGGGAATTGTTCCGGCCATTGGCTTCGGTCTTGTGCAACGCGCGATCGCGCACAGCCCGCAAGGTTTTGGGACAGCGCTTGCTGACAAAATACCGGTGACGATGGATGCACTAAGCGGTGTATCCCAAGTGATGCAGACAGCCGCTTTTGTGCCGTTGGCCATTGCACTGGTGCTCGGCATGACGCTATTGCTGTCATTTGCCATTTCAAAATTAGGTGGTGCGCAACGGCGCGCGGCGGCGCCATGGCTGTGCGGGTATGCGCGCGAGGCCGAGTGCCACCGTTATATCGCGCACAATTTTTATGGCGAGATTAAACGCTATTTTTCGTGGCCTGGCCGTCGTCCTGGCGCGAATGGGAATCGGCAAACAGCTTTGAAAGCACATTGAGATGATTGCGCGCGAAATCTTCGAGGAGTTCAAGCACAGGTTCGGACCGCAAATCCTGCGTGCCGATCTGCCCAGCGACGCCCGCATTTATGTCTACGTAGAAACTTCTTCCATCCGGCCGGTCTGCCAACACATCTTCCGTGAACTCGATGCGCGTTATGTGATCAGTATTGGCACCGATGACCGGCCGTTCTCCGGCAAATTTTTGGTCGCGCATAATTTCGCTTTTGACAAGGATCACGTGTTGTGCAGTCTGCTCACGCAATTGCCCGCGGAGGATCCCAAAATCCCCAGTATCTCCGACATCGTTCCCGCGGCGAGTTGGGCAGAACGGGAGATGCGCGATCTGGTCGGGATCGAGCCGGTTGGTCACCAGTACCTCAAGCGGCTGGTGCTGCCCGATGGCTGGCCTGAAGGTGTCCATCCCCTGCGCAAGGATATGGCTTGGGATGAAGTTCCCGCCGATTTCGACAGCGACCGCGAATTCAGCTTCGACGAACCGCCCGAAGGTTGCACGGTTGTTCCGTTTGGCCCCTTTCATCCGACGCTGGACGAGCCCGCGCACTTCCGCCTTTACGTCGAAGGTGAAGTGGTGCGCGGCTGCGAGTATCGCGGCTTCATGGTGCATCGCGGGATCGAGAAGCTGGCCGAATCGGTCATGAGCTATAACGACATTCCCATGCTGGCCGAGCGCATCTGCGGAATCTGCGGCTGCGTGCACAACGTGGCCTATGCGCAAGCGGTAGAAAGCGCGGTTGGACTGAAAGTCCCGCTCCGCGCCGAATATATTCGCACCATCATGCTGGAGCTGGAGCGGCTGCATAGCCATCTGCTGTGGGTCGGTCTAGCGTGTCACATCCTGGGATTCGACACGCTTTTCATGCAGAGCTTCCGCATTCGCGAACCGGTCATGTGGATCGCGGAAAAGATTAGCGGCAACCGCAAGAGCTATGCGTTATGCCTGATTGGCGGCGTGCGCTGGGACATAACTCCCGAACTCAAAACCGAATTGCGCAGTGTACTCGACAAATTGGGAACCGAGTGGCGGCCCCTGGTGGACGCCGTCAGCAAGGACAAGAATATCCAGAAGCGCACCCGCGGCGTCGGTGTGGCCGACCGCGCTTTGGTCAAAGAGGCCGGCCTGGTTGGGCCCGTGGCCCGAGCTGCCGGGGTGGAGATCGACTGCCGGCGCGATCATCCCTATGCTGCATATCCGCGCGTTGAGTTCGATGTCATCACCGAGCAAGGCGCAGATGTCTGGTCGCGAGTTCTGGTGCGCGCGCGCGAGGTGTTTGAATCCATTAAGATCATTCGCCAGTGCCTCGACAAAATGGACGCCGGACCACTTCAATTGGAGATCAAGGACGAGCTGCCCGTCGCCAGGCTCGGGCTTTCATCGGTGGAGGCGCCGCGGGGCGAGAGCCATCACTTCGTCATTACCGGCGAGAACAACCGGCCCTGGCGCTGGCGGGTGCGCGCCCCCACGTATCAGAACTTGCAGGCCGTGCCGCGCATGATCAAAGACCAGCAGATCGCCGATATGACGATCTCGTTGGGCAGTATCGATCCCTGCTTTTCCTGCACCGACCGGCTGGAGACCATCGATCTGAAGTCTGGCGCAATTAAAGTTTGGTCGCAGGCCGAACTGCTCGCCATAACTCAGGCGAAGAAGGGCTGACATGAACGGAATTCTCGGGACAATTGCGGGCAGCCTTCTGAACGTTGCGCTCGTGCTGTTGATTGCTCCCCTGTGTCAGGGCATCCTGCGCAAGTTGACTGCTCGTATTCAGTCGCGCCAGGGTCCACCAATCTTGCAGCCGTATTTCGACCTTTTGAAGCTGCTGGGCAAAGAAGACATCGAAGTCGGTGAGTCGCCGGGCATGCAGAGGTTCGCCGCCTACCTGAGTTTGGCGGTCGTTCTGGTATTGGCATGTCTCGTGCCCATGGGTTTCCACTCCCCCATGAATTGGGCTGGAGACGTCATCCTGCTCACCTATTTGCTGACGCTTTCCTGTGTGTGCACGCTACTGGCGGGGCTGGCAGCGGGTTCGACTTACTCGCTCGTGGGTATCAGCCGCGAAATGATGACCATGATCGCTCTCGAGCCTCTGTTTGCAGTGGCTCTCCTTGTGGGCGCCTTACATGTCCATTCGCTGCGGCTGGACAGCGTGCTCCACGGATCCGTCTACGCTGCCGACGGTATCTCCTGGTCCGGTGTACTCATGCTGCTCATCATGCTGATTTCGTTCCAGGCATTTGTGCAGCGCGCCCCATTTGACGTGGCGGAGGCGGAAACCGAGTTGATGGAAGGTCCGCTCATGGAGTATTCCGGACCCAAGCTGGCGCTTTTTAAGTACGCGCAGATGCTCAAGCTGGTCATCTACGCCGCGCTATTTGTCGCGCTGTTCGTGCCCTGGGGCTCGCAGTTTCCGGCCCCCATCGGCTTCGTGCTTTTCTGGATCAAGGTCTTTGCGATGGTGCTACTGGTGACTGTAGTCGCTGCGACCCACGCGCGCTACCGCATTGACCAGGCAGTCCGCTATTTCGCGGGTCTGCTAGGTGCGTCTGTAGTGGCGTTGCTGTTGGCCACGTATGGGTATTGAGGAAACGAGCTCATGTCATTGCTGAGCAAACTGAAAGAAACGAAGATCTGCCTGCAGGCGGGTAAGGTCACACTGCCTTATCCGGCGGAGCCCCGGCCCGTGGCCGATAACTTTCGGGGCAGGCCGATTTTCGATGCGAGCAAGTGCGTGGGCTGTGCGGGATGCGCCAACAACTGCCCGGCACGCGAAATTCTGGTCTATGACGTGTGCCAGGAGATCCGGATATTGAAGTATCTCGGCCGCCGCTGCACTTACTGTGGGCGCTGTGCCGATGTTTGCCCCGAAAAGGCCATCACCATGAGCAAGAACTTCGAGACCGCAACTGCCCACATCGGTGACCTGCAGCAGCGGTTGGATCTCTTTATGAGCACATGCCAGCGTTGCGGTCGCTGCTTCAAGCCGGCAACGGTTCTTGATGAATTGAAGATGAAGGGCTACCGCTTTGATGATCTGGAGAACGAACGCTGGATTTTCCACTCTCGCGGGTACTTGCAGGACCCGGTAGTCGACGATGTCGCGATCGATTTGGACTGAGTTATGTTGAAGACGCTCTGTCAAAAAATGTTTGGCCGCTCCCTCTGGGTCTACCACGCCAACAGCGGAGGCTGTAACGGATGCGACATCGAGGTGCTCAACGTCCTCACACCCTACTACGACGCCGAGCGGTTTGGCATCAAACTCGTGGGCTCGCCCCGCCATGCTGATGTGATGCTCTGTCAAGGGCCGGCCATGCGCTCGACTGCTGCCGCGCTGAAGCGTGCGTATGATGCCATGCCTGCCCCCAAGCTGGTATTCGCCATAGGATCGTGCGCCTGCGGCGGCGGCATCTGGTATGACTCCTATCCTGTGCTCGGCCCCGTTGAAAAAGTCATTCCCGTGAATTACTACATTCCCGGCTGTCCGCCGCGCCCGGAGGCAATCATCTACGGAGTGGCTGTCGCACTCGGCGTGGTATCCAAGAAAGTCGCTCCGGTAGAGATCAAGCAGGTGGAATTGCCAATCCCGCGCTATCATCCCTCCGACCTGCGCGAAGAAGGCAAATTCTTGATCTATGAAAAGCTAGAGAAGGTCTAGTCAGTTTTTAGCGCGTTCGGAGCCCCGAACTGAATCTTCTGCAGAAGTCCTTTGTGATCCTTTGTGTCCTTTGTGGTGAATTGTGTTTGTGCGAACAAAGTTTCACCGCAAGAGGAAGCACCGAGGCAGAATTTCCTATAGCAATTCCTTTGTGATCCTTCGTGTCCTCTGTGGTGAATTGTTTTTACTGTGGTGAATTGTTTTTACGCCACAGCGCTGTAGTCGCGCAGAATGCGCGCGTGGCTGACCGGTTTTTCATGCAGCAGGAGCTCGGTCGCCTGCACCCGCGGATCGGAATGGAACCACTCCTGAACGATCCCGTCGTAAAGAAAATTCGCAAGCGAGAGCAGAATCATGCCCTGATGATGGGCCATCCAGCAGTGGATTAACTCGTAACGATGCCGCCAGGACCGGCGTGCCGATGGCATGAAGTCGGCCGATTCGTAAAACCCGTAGGGTCCAAACCAGCCTTTGTGGGCCATGCGGCGCAGATTCGCCAGCGCGCCCGCCGCTTCAACCTGCAGAGCGAGAAAAGTCGAATACGGCGAAATCACAATCCCGTTCAGCCCTCCATGGCGAAGCGCCAGTTGTGGAATGCCAAAAGCGTGGTACTGGTAATTGCCGGCTTCGTCCCGTTTGGCATAGGCAGATTCGGAAATCCCCCATGGAATGCGCTTTCCCGGGTACTCCTGCTGCGAGCGGACGGCGGCGGACCGAGAACGTTCCAGCAGAGTGTTGGGAAAGGATCGCATCCAGAGCGCCGGCATCATGTACTCGAACATGGTTCCGGTCCACGACAGCAGAACCGGTTGCCCGTGATCGGTGGTGTGCGTGCGCCCCAGAAGGAACCAGCTCTCCTGCGGAATGTCATCCTTCGCGACTGCTACAAAGACTGCGGTGCGTGACTCCGAAGCCAGGAGGTCGTAGCAAGCCGGATGCAGTTCGCCTCGGTCGGCATCGAATCCGGCGGATAGCAGCTTTCTTCTTTGGTTGAGAAGAAATGCGAAGTCCATTTCCTCGGCGAGCTTTGCCGCCGCCGCGGCCACACGGCGGAGATCGTCCATCAGCCGGATTACGTGCCTGCGCGAGTCAGCCAGCAGTTCCAGCAAGCGCTGCACGAGTCCGGAGCGATCCCCTGACCCGTTGGCGTGGGCCGATATGCGTTGCAGCCGGGTCGCAAGCGTTTCGATGAACTCCGGCGTGCGATCCAGCGGAACGTGATACCAGTGAGCCCGCAGGTTAATGACATCATCCTCCCGCAGGGCAGAGAACTCAGGCAGCATCCAGGGCGTGTACACGCGAACCGCCTCGCGCATCATCAGCAGGCGGGCGCGCGCCTGGCCGGCAAACCATTCCACATCCTTGGCATGCTTGGTTGAGGAGACATCGCGCACGTGATTGAGAGCTTTCTCGAAAAGATCGAGCAGGCGCGGAACTGATCTCTCGCGCCTCATCACGCGCCGCAGCGCTCGCAGCGACTTGCGCTGAAATGCCCGCATGTCGGCCAATGCCTCAAAATAGTCGAGCAGTCCTTCGGCAAGATGGTCCTGGACAACCGGCAGATGCAAACGCTCCAGGCAGCCCGCCTGCAGGGTCCAGAGCGAGGCCACCAGGTTGCCGCTGTCCACCGAAGAAACAAAGAGAGGCGGGAGCGGCGCCAGGGTTTTTGTGTCGTACCAGTTATAAAGATGTCCGCGATACCTCGGAAGGCGGGAGATGGTATCGAGCGTACGCAGCGTCAAATACGTGAACTCGGGAACCGTCACGTACCCGAACTGGCACGCAACCTGCCGCGCATTGAGAAGTAAGCCGAGGTTCGTGGGAGAAATGCGGGCCGCTACCGCCGGCGGATCCTCCTGCACGTTGTCGGGCACGAGCCAGTTGTGTTCCTCGTTGCTGAACTCGGCAAAATAGCGCCAGGTGCGCAGGGCCGCGCGCCGCAAGAATAGCTGATCCTTTTCCGAAGCTTCATTGCGCTGCGGGCGTGGCGGCTCATTCAGCCACAGTGACAGCAGCTTACTCGCTCCCCAGAGAACAAGAATGGCTAACGCTGCCGGGAGCGCGCGCGGCCTTTGCAGCGCTACCCACGCCGCCAGCACCAGCGCAAGCGCTGGCGTCCAGTTCAGATAGCGGTCAACCGGGGTCTCCCTCTTGATAGCAAGCTCAGCTTCCGCCGCAGTTTCCCACTCCAGCAGCCGGCGCTGCGTGATGATGCGACGCACTTGCGCGCGCACCACGGCATCGATAGAAATAAGGGTCTGATGCGCCAGAAAAGTCAGTGTAAGGAACACGTTGACGTTGTCGGCGAATAGACCGTGAACCGCGGCCTGCGCAATCCTGAGTTTACGTTCCGCAGCCGCTCGCACCAGATTGAAGACAAATTGGAAATAGGGCGGCAGGAAGAGGATGCCTAGCGTCACCACTGTCCAGCGCAATGGACGGCCCGGCAGCACCAGCCATCCCAGTACCAGTAATAAGAAGAAGGCGGGCTCCACCAGGCTGCGCCGCAGGTTATCGAGGATCTTCCACTGCGAGACGATGGATATCGGATTGGGAACGCGGTTTCCCGCCTCGTCTGGCACCTTCGATGACAACCATCCGGCAATCTGCCAATCGCCCCGCAGCCAGCGATGCTTGCGGCGGTTATAAGCGCTGTAGTGCGAAGGATAGTCCTCGATGATTTCGACATCGCTCACCAGGCCGGCGCGCGCATAGGCTCCTTCGATCAGGTCGTGGGAAAGCAATGCATTGCGGGGAAAGCGCCGGTCGAGCACGCGGTGCAGGGTGTCCACTTCATAGATGCCTTTGCCGGTGAAACTGCCTTCGCCGTAAAGGTCCTGGTAAACGTCGGAAACCGCGCGGGTATAGATGTCGAAACCAGTTTCGCCCGAATAAATGCTCGCCAGACGCGACTTTGCCGCGCTCTGCACGCTCACGCCAAGCCGCGGCTGCAAAATTCCGTAACCCGCAACGACGATGTTCTTCTCCGGTTCGATGATCGCCTGATTCAGCGGATGAGCCAGCGCCCCAATCATGCGTTGCGCGGCGCCCCGCGGCAGCTCAGTATCGGCATCCAGCGTTATCACAAAGCGAACCTGCGACAGCACCGATAAATCCCCAACCTTGACCGGAAAACTGTCGTACTGCTTGCGCAGCAATCTGTTAAGGTCGAGCAGTTTGCCGCGCTTGCGCTCCCAGCCCATCCACACGCGCTCGCGCGGGTTGTACACGCGGTGGCGATGTAATAGGAGAAATCGTCCAGCCTGCCGCGTCGCATACTTCTGGTTCAGCCGCTTGATCAGTTCGCCGCAAAGTTGAATTCGCGGATCGTCCTCGGTCGGAGTTTCCCGCGAATCCGGCAAATCGGTCAGCAGGGCGTAGTGGATGTTGCGGCTGTGATTGCCCAGGTAGCGCACTTCCACGTCATGGACCAGGCGCCGGATTTGCGGCTCATTCAAAAGCAGCGCGGGGACCGCGACCAGCGTAGCGCAGTCATCGGGTATGTCATTTGAAAAGTCGAGTTTGGGAATGATCTGCGGAGTAAGAATCGCCGTCGTGACGTAGTTCATGATCTGCACCGCAGCTTGCGAACACGGCAGCAGGAGCACGAATACGGACAGCAACATCAGCCCCAGCGACGTCGAAGGGCCGATCAAGGGCAACAGAATGCCCAGAATAACAATGAGCGTGAGCAGCTCGATCCCGGGAAGATAAACCTCGTCCGGGTGGCGGCGCATGAATAGCTGAAATCTCTGCCCAAATGGTGCCCGGAAGCCGATTCTCTGGCGCAACGCGGCAGCACCCTCGGCGAGCAGGTAATAACCGATGTGCGAACGTCGGAGCAGAATGCGCGGGTCCGGATAGCTTTGCTTTTGAGCGTCCCGCGCAAGTGCCAACGCCGCTGCCGTGACTTCCATCTCCGAAAAATCCGAGTGCTCCGCGAGATTCACAATCTTCCTGCGGTACAGGTCACGGCTCTCATAATCCATGCGCGGATAAGCGCCGGCGGGATCGTCGCGAAGAACGCGATCGATCCGGATCATCGGTTCGAGCACGGTGCGCCAGGCGGTTTGGGACACGTCGCGCAGGCTACGCACGCAAACCCCGGCCCCGTAGGTCCCGGAAGGATTCTTGACCACCTGCGTCCCGCGAACGGCAATCTGTTCGAGCAGCAGGAGCTTGAGCGCCGGCACCACCGCCCACAGCTCGCCGTAGTTCAGGATCGTGCTTTCCTGAAAAGCTTCCAGGTAAGCGAGAAAGGCCTGCTCATCAAACTGATATTCAACGTAAGTACAGAAACCTTCCGCGACTGCCAGCGCGCGCGGCACCACGTCATAGCTTCGGTTGCGAACGTGTGGCGGCTTGCGAACGCGAGCTAATTCGTTTGATGTAGTCTCCAGTTCCGATTGCACGAGGCGCACATTGTCCTGAATCCAGTGAAAGTCGTCGGAAACAGTCGTCGCCTTCGCGGTAGAACCCAACATCCGCAGCATCTTGCGGATGGCATGCTTAACCCTCTGTGAGCGATCGAAAAGCACATCGGAAGACTGCGTGCCGGGAAGCCAGGCCAGTCCGCGCGCCAGTTCGGTTGCATGGGCACGCGTGCTCTGGGTGTCCGGCGCGGTTTCGTGCGCGGTCTCGGGGACTCGCTCCGCTTCCGCCGTCACCAGCTCCAGATGTGTGTTCTGCGGCATATCGATCACTAGTTAGCGATAGCTGGCTGCCTGCAACTCAAACATTTCGGCGTAGCGGCCGCCCATTCTGGCGAGCTCGTCATGCGAACCTTCTTCAACGATGTTGCCGTCCTCCAACACTACGATGCGATCTGCCATCCTGACGGTGGAGAAGCGGTGCGAGATAAATAACGCCATCTTTCCCGCGGTAAGCTCGGCAAAACGTTGGAAGACTTCGTACTCGCTGCGCGCGTCCAGGGCCGCAGTCGGCTCGTCCAGGATGAGAACCTGCGCATCTCGCAGGTACGCGCGGGCCAGCGCGATCTTCTGCCACTCGCCGCCGGAAAGATCTACGCCGCCCTCAAAGCGCCGCCCCAGCATTTGATCATACCCGCCGGGGAGACGCGCGATGACCTGGTCCGCCAAACTCTTCTCGGCGGCCTCCTTCAGCAACTCGTCATTGTTGATGTCTTCGATGCGGCCCACCGCGATGTTCTCCCGCGCGATCATTTCGTAGCGCATGAAATCCTGAAAGATGACGCCAATCTCTTTGTACAAGTCTTCGAGACTGTACTCCCGCAGGTCGATTCCGTCGAGCAGGACCTGCCCTTCGGTTGGGTCATAGAGGCGAGTAATCAATTTGACGATCGTGGTCTTGCCCTGGCCGTTTTCGCCAATCAAGGCGACGCGCTCTCCCGGCCGGAGTTGGAAATGCAAATTCCTCAAGACCAGGCGCGAGCTGCCCGGGTAGCGAAAGGAAACATTGCGGAACTCGAAGCCGTGCAGAATTGGCCGCGGCGCTTGCAATGCCGATGGCTTCGAGCGGATCGTCGGCTCCATCTGAAAGAAGGCCAGCAGATCAGTCAAGAACAATGCCTGGTCCGCAATTCCCGACAAGGTAGAAAAGACCTGCTGGATGTTGCTGCTGGCCTGCAGAATGGCATTCGCGAGAAACGTCAATGTGCCAATGCTGTACAGCCCGATGATGGTTCGCCAGATAACAAACGCGTACGCGGCGTAATAGCCTAAAGTCCCAATCACCGATAGAAGCGAGCCTGCCAGCAGCCGGCGTTTGGCCAGACTTACATCCTCTTCATAGACTTGGTTCGACAGGCGTGTGAAACGCTCGGTGAGAAAGTCTTTTAGGCCGAAAAGCTTGAGCTCTTTGGCAGCTTCTTTACTTCCCCCAACGACTCGCAAGTAATCCAGCTGCCGTTTGACGGGTGTCTGACGGAAATTCTTGGCATAGCCGAGAAAAGCAAAATGGCTTTCGCCGAGGAATGCGGGAACCACGCCGGCGACCAGCAACAGCAGCAGCCACGGCGAGTAAACCATCACCGCCACCGACATCGATACTGCGGTGATCATTTGCTGCACCAGACGCCCGATCGACTGGATCATCACTAGCCGGTCCGTCGCTTGAACGCGCGCGCGCTCCAGGCGGTCGTAGAAAACCGGATCTTCGTAAGCGATCAGGTCCAGGTCGGCGGCATGTTTCATGACCTCGATGCTGACGTGCCGCGTGTACTTGTTGCCCAGCAGCGCATCGAGGTAGTCGATCGCCCGCGTGACAACGGCGCTGAGCACAGCTAGCGAGAACTCAGCGACTACGAGCCACCAGAATCCGCGCTGCACAGGCTGATGCACCGTGATTGCGTGCACGATGCTGTCAATGATCAGCTTGGTGATCCAGATCAGCGCGATGGGCAGCAACGAGGCGACAAACCGCAGGATCAGTCCGAGCGTGACCACCGCCGGACCCGACTCCCAGACGATCTTTAGCACCGGCGGCACGTTGCGCAAAGCCGCCAGCCGCTCCTGCCAGCTGCTCCAAAAACCGTCTCGCTCTGTCATGGTCGTTTGCCAGTTCTGAGCGTCCAAGCCCGCTCAGAAGGGAAGGTTCCCGAGGTTCTGATCGCAGTAAATTATGTCCTACGAGAGATGCCGAAAGCGAGCGTAAGGTTTGTTTCTACAGCCACTTATGGCTGGGCAATGCCCTGCCGCAGTGCTCTCGGCGCGCCCGGAAGGTACTCCGCTGCGTGCAATCTAATCGCCTTCTCCAATATCGTAATCGCGTTCTTGCGCTCCGGCTACTAAGGTCTTCCTCTTATTACCACTGTACTCCCTTGCTGTCACGCATTCGTTGACTGGCTTTCTCAGGCTTCGTAAAGTTCACCTGCAAGCGTCGGAAGAAAGTTCATTCTTTCCGCAAAAAATTCATTGTTCTGCGCCGTGGAACACCGCTTCGTGCAGGCGTTCTGGGGCATAATGCGGGACAAGAAAGCAGCGCGCCGCTTCGCGATGAGTTCGAGTAGACGTGAGTTCTTGCGCGCCGCCCTGAGCGGCGCAGTGGTACTGACCCTGGCGGGTAAAGGCCTGCCTTCGGACGTTTTTACCTCCCCCGCATCGATCCTCCCGCGCGATCACGATCTCCTGGACGATCTGCAGCGCGCCGCCTTTGAATATTTCTGGAATGAAGCCGATCCCAACACCGGTCTGATTCGCGATCGCGCCAACGCCAATGGAGGCGACCTCCGCACCACCAGCAGCATCGCCGCGACCGGTTTTGGTTTAACCGCCCTCTGCATCGGCCATAAGCGCGGCTATCGTTCCCCAGATCAGATCACCACGCGCGTACGGAACACCTTGCAGTTCCTCGCGAACGAGGCTCCCAATGTCAGCGGTTTCCTCTATCACTTCGTGGATATGAGGACTGGGGAGCGCTCCCGTGTCTCGGAAATCTCTCCCATCGACATGGCCATTCTGCTCTGCGGCGCCCTGACTTGCCGGCAGTATTTTCAGGACGAGCAAATCATCCTCAACGCCACCCAGCTCTATGAACGGGTTGAGTGGCCCTGGGCTTTGAACAACGCTGATACCTTCGCAATGCAGTGGACTCCCGAATTCGGTTTTGGCAAGTATCGCTGGAGTTCTTATTGCGAGTCGATGATGCTCTACTTGCTGGCCATAGGGTCGCCTACGCATCCAATTGCGCCGGAGTGCTGGGACGCGATTCGCCGGCCGCGGATCACCTATCGCGGCTACCACTTTATTTCCAGCCGCGCACCCTTATTCATTCACCAGTTTTCCCATGCATGGTTTGATTTCCGAAACCGTCAGGATACGCACGCTGACTATTTCGAAAATTCGGTGACTGCCTCCAAGGCGCACCGCGAGTTTTGCACCGAACTTAGCGCCAAGTTCCCCTGCTACTCGGAGGATGTCTGGGGTATCACGGCGTCCGATTCCTGCCGAGGCTATGTCGCGTGGGGCGGCCCACCTATTCAGGGACCGATTGACGGTACGATCGTGCCCGCCGCGTCCGCCGGGTCTCTTCCTTTTATCTATGACGAGTGCCAGTCAGTCTTAAAGAATCTTCGTTCTTCTTTCGGGAAGCAGATCTGGAAACGCTATGGCTTTGTCGATGCCTTCAATCCTTTGACGGGATGGGTGAGCTCGGACGTGATTGGGATCGACGTCGGCATCAGCATGTTGATGGCAGAAAATGCCCGAACACAGTTCGTGTGGAATACCTTCATGCAGAACCTCGAGCCGAATCTGGCAATGGCCCGCTGCGGATTCCGCTCAGATCCAGCTCCGCAGAGTACCTGAAACAACTCAGCTCTTCTCCTGACGGATGAAGGTTAAAGAGATTTGTCATCCCGAGCGTCGCTCGAGCGACCGCAGTGAGCGAACGCAAGTCGAGGGATCTTGGGTTTTACTCAGCTTTATTTCTGTAGTTGCGGAATCTCAATCACCACCAAACCCTGCGCTGGAATTGAGACTGCGAACTGGCCATCGTGCAAACTCAAAGCCTCAGGACTCGGCTCACTAGCCACAGATCGGAGCTCGTTTACCTGCTCCTGGGTTGGATAGCGCGGTGATCCCATCTTCGCGTAGGCCGGCCGCGGATCGCCATGCTCATGATCGACACGCCAGATTTGCGCCGGTCCCGTGTCCCGCATTCCTTTCAGTTGGAAGCTGAAAGTTTTCTCCGGTCCGTTCTCCTGGCCGGGCGGCGTCAAATTCCAGGCGGCGACAACCAGCGTCCCGTCGCCACGCTCCGTGACCAGCGCCGAGTCAGAATTCAGCGGAATCCGTTTGTCCCCCAGCAGGTGCAGCGCGGCGAAGGCTGCGTAGGCTGCCTTCGGAATGCCGCCGGCGGTGATCAGCCCAAAACCTCCGTAGAACGGTTGCTTGACGACGCCCTGCTCTTCGAAGACGTCGGAGAAAGTCCAGTACGACATCTCGTCTACCAGGCCGTCGCACTGCCGGATTGTGTCGGCCATCCAAGGTCCCATGTAGGTCGAGTCCGTCACCTCGGTCTCGTTCTTGTAACTGGCGTTGAACTCGCTCCAGATCAGAGGAAGATTGGGCATCGCCGAAGCCTTGATCTGGTCGTGAACTTTCCTGACCGCGCGGCAAACCATCCGGTCGCGAGGAATGTCATCATTCGTGCCAAACACGTCCTGGGATTTGTCGTTGCCGTAGACGTGCGTCGAAACGAAATCCGCGGGCACATGATTCTGGGCGCAGTGCCGGATAAAGGCATCGGCCCAGGCCGCCTGTGCTGTCGCCGGTCCTCCTACCCGCAGGCGCTCGCTGACACGCTTGATGTCACGCGCTGTGTGATCGTACAGCTCCCAGTAAGTGGGCTGCGAAGGCACTCCCGCCCAGAAGTCGAGATTGGGCTCGTTCCATACCTCGAAATACCACTTCGATACTTCATCGATTCCGTAACGATCGACCAGATGACGCGTGAAGTGATCGATCAGATCATCCCACTTGGCCCAGTCCTTCGGCGGAGCAACGTTGGGGTGGTACCAGAACGCTTGCAGCACGGGCTTCGACGCGAGCTTGTAGGGCATGAAGCTCAATTCCACGAAGGGACGCACTCCTATGGCAAGCAATCCATCGTAGGCCTGATCAACATAAGAGAAGTTGTAGACGGGCCGGCCTTGCGCGTCTTCGTCGTAGACGCCCATGTCATCCAGGAAAATGCCGTGAAAACGCACGTAACGCAGGTCGGTGATTTGCTTGACCTCTCTCAGATCGCGGCGATAGCTGTCGCGCAATGTAAGATTCGCGCGTCCGGAGCCGAACATGTGTTCCCAGAAATGAGGAAACGGCTGTGCGGGCGCGCTTAAGTCGATGGAAATGACAGTCGGCTGGCTCGAGGACTGCGCTGCGCTGACGCTGGCCACGACTGCGGTTAGAAGGAGGAAGGCGGCGATCTTGAATTGCGAAGACCTCATCATCAACTCCGGACGGCTGGAAAGCCCTTGCGGAAAATACTAGAAAGCCCTTTCCGAAAACAGCTGTGACCCTCGCTGTTTTTGATTCCTAACGGGACATCGATTCTTATCCAAGCATCGATTCGTATCAGGGCATCGCCTCGATTAAGGGCAGTGGTTCCTATCAGGGCATCGCTCGTACCAGGGCATCGCTTCAGCGATGCCCCAACCGATTCATTTCAGCACCCCCTTCCGGGGCTGCGGTTCCCGCGAGAAGTCGATTACTGAGACTATTCCTGGGTATATAAAAAGCTCGCCAATAATGTGGCACAAAGTTGGAAAATATGCACTCCTCGGCCCACTTTTCGCCACGACAGACTTCCTGATCGGCCCGTCTCCTCTGCAATTTCACTCTCCCCGTCCACCGGTTTACCTTTCTGATTCTTGCTTCACAAGTTTCCTGCCCTGACGATCTGCTCGTGTAATTGATCAACGGCGGCTTGTGGTCCATAGTTCAAATCAAGAAATGGATTCGCGCCGGATGGTTCGTATCGGGGCATCGCTTCAGCGATGCCGTAAGCGGGTCATTTTAGTTGCCCCTTTAGGGGCTGCGGGGCCACCCGCGAAAACCGGATTGCTCAAAGCATTTCCTAGACGAATATAGAAAAGTGTCACAGAGTTGGGAAATATGCACTCCGTCCCACTTTTCGTCGCCACACACTCGTTGCTGGGCCGCCTTCTTGTGCAATTTCGCTCCCCCGGCCCACCGGTTTACCTTCCTGATTCTTATTTCGTCGGCTTCCCGCCTTGAGGATATGCTCGCGCGATTGATAAATGACTGTTTGTGGTTCAATGATTTGGAAACCGGAATGGATTCGCGCCGCATTGCCGATCTGCTGAAACTTTTTCTAACGCTGGAACTGTCGCAACAACAGCTTAAAGATATATCGACGTACATCGATATATTGCTCCGCTGGAATGCGAAGCTCAATTTGACGGCGATCCGTGACCGGGACCAGATCGTGACTCGCCATTTCGGCGAGTCGCTGTTCACCGCTCAGCACTTGTTCCCGAGGAATTCGGCTAGGGATGAAGCGATCGGTGACGGCGAACTCACATCCGCCGTCAGAGTAATCGATGTTGGATCGGGCGCTGGCTTTCCAGGACTGCCTATTAAGATCTGGAACCCATCGATTCAGATGAAGTTGATCGAGGCTAACCACAAGAAGGCCGCTTTTCTGCGCGAAGTAATTCGCACCCTGGGACTCCGCGACGCATGGGCGGTCGCAAGTCGTGCTGAGACATTGTCCGAAGTGGCCGAAATTGTGACGCTTCGAGCGGTCGAGCGCTTCGAGATTGCTTTGCCGATGGCAACGCGTCTTGTTGCCCCTGAAGGACGACTAGCACTGCTCGTTGGCCGCAATCAACTGGACGGGATCAAAGGCGGAGACTTCTCGTGGCAGAATCCATTGCCGATTCCGCTCTCAGCGCAACGAGTGCTCTTGATCGGAACTCGTCATGGTGCCACCTGAGTGTTCCACGTGGAACGGCGGCTCGGTTCTTGGTTCCTAGTTGCTGGTTCTTGGTTCGTGGTTGTTGGTTCGTCGTTCGTGGTTGGTTCCTGGTTCGTGGTTCCTGGTTGTTTCGTTTCTGCGTTCCGGGGAGGCGCCTCTCCTTTTAGGTCCTAAGACGAGCAGTGTTCCACGTGGAACAGCGGGTTGATTGAAGAATGCAGAACAAAGAATTCAGAATCATCATGGCCACCTTCGCCGTTCAGCCAGTTCACTTCTTCATTCTTCCTTCTTCATCTCTCATTGCGACTTCTGCCTGCTTCATTCTGCAGTCTGCCTTCTGACTGCTTCATTTCTCACCGATCTGGTTCCACGCGGAAAATCGAGATTTAAGAAGCAACAAAGGCAGCTCCGGAGCCAAAGATCACAAACCAAGAACCCCAACTTTGCACAGAAATCTCACTTCTGCACAACTTTTGCGTATTGCATCCGCACATAAGTGCGCTATTCTGCGCTCATCTCTGGTTTCTCCTAAAATCTAATGGGACGCGTTATTGCGGTAGCCAACCAGAAAGGCGGCGTCGGCAAGACCACGACCGCTATCAACTTGGCCTCGTCCTTCGCGGCTGCGGAGGTTAACTCCCTTCTCGTGGATTGCGATCCGCAATCCAACGCCAGCAGCGGACTCGGCCTCGTCAAAGATCCCGAGCGAATCAGCACCTACCATCTATTAATGGGAGCGGCTGCCCCGGAGGAAGCCGTCCGGCCAACCGAACTGGAACAGCTTTGGGTCATTCCGTCTCACAAGAACCTCATTGGCGCGAACCTCGAGTTGGTAGACGCCGAGAACCGCGAGTTCCGGCTGCGCGATGCCATTGCCTCGCTGCGGGACCGGTTTCAGTTCATCGTCATCGACTGCCCGCCTGCCCTGGACTTGCTCACTCTAAACGCTCTGGTCGCCGCCGACACGGTGTTGATTCCGATGCAGGCGGAATACTTTGCCTTAGAGGGTATCAGTGAACTGCTGGACACGGTGGAGCGCATTCGCGCCAACTTCAATCCCGGCCTGGAGATCGAGGGCGTGGTCCTGACCATGTACGACGATCGCACCAGCCTGGCCAAGCAAGTCACCGCCGAACTCAAGAACTTCTTTGGGGGGAAGCTGTGCGAAACCTCGGTGCCGCGTAATATTCGGCTGGCGGAGGCACCCAGCCATGGCAAGCCGGCGCTTCTCTATGACGTACGGTCCAAGGGCGCCGAAAGCTATATCCGCCTGGCAAAAGAGATCATCGGGCATTACCTCGCAGCGCAGCAGGCGGCGGAAGTCGCCATGGAAAGGCCCGCATGATATATCGATGTATGTCTATATAGCTGTTCCAGTTCGCCAGTGTCACGACGCGAAACTTGAAACTCGAAACTACGCGAGAGGAATATGACGACAGCAACCGACAAGCGTAAGGCTCTGGGAAGAGGGCTGGATTCTCTCTTGCCTGGCGGCCCGCGCGTGGTCAATCCAAGTGCAGTGCATAACGCCCCTCCACCCGTCTCCGGCACCAGCGCGATTGCGCCCGCTCCCGCGGCCGAAGGCGTGCCCGTCACTGAAGTTCCATTGGACTTGATCGACAACAATCCTTACCAGACGCGGGGCATTTTTCGCGAAGACGAGCTCAAGGATTTGGCCGAATCGATTAAGGCCAGCGGAGTAATTCAGCCGGTCGTGGTCAGGCCGGGGAAGGACGGCCGCTACGTTCTGATTACCGGCGAGCGGCGCTGCCGGGCATCCCGGCTGGCGGGAAAGGAGAACATCCCTGCGATCGTGCGCGTCGCCTCCGATGAGCAGGCGGCTGAGATGACGATCATCGAGAATCTACAGCGCGCCGACCTCAACTGTATGGAACAGGCGCGCGCCTTCGCCAGATTGAGCCAGGAGTTCGGACTAACCCAGGAGCAGATCGGGCAACGCGTGGGCTGCTCGCGCGAGTCGGTTTCCAATTACATGCGCCTCCTGAAACTTCCTCTCGAAGTTCAGACCATGCTCTTGCAGGGGCAGCTGGATTTCAGCATGGCGCGAGTGCTCCTGACCGTCCTGGATCCGGCGCAGATCGTGAAGCTTGCGGAAAGAGCGGTCAAAGACCACTTGTCTGTCGTCCAGTTGGAGGACGTGGTCTTCCGCGTCAACGTTCCGATGGACAAGGCCGCCGAGATGCCGCAGGCGCGCTGGGTCGATCCCAACGTGCGTGCCGCCCAGACCGAACTGGAGAGAATTCTCGGCGTCCGCGTCAGGATCAAAGACCGCAAGGGCAAAGGCAAAATTGTGATCGAATATGCCACTTTGGAAGACTTCGATCGTGTACTGGAAATGTTGAAAGGGAAATCGTAGCCGCAGGAATCCGGGTTCCAGCACCCAAGTTGATAAGAACCAGGATTGTAAAATGTGGGAGGGATTGCTCCCGCTTGCCGCAGAGCGCGTCGGCAACTGCATAAAGCTATCCGAAATTTCTCCTTCAGTGGGAAAGCGGCGCTCTAAGGCGGAATCTGGCCGCATAGACCATCTGGATTGACTTACCTACGGGAAAACGAGACCCCGCAAAGGCAGAACCAGGAATGCCACGTATCCAGATTGCAAATTGTGGGAGAGCAAAGGCCAGCGGGAAGGCAAGAGCAGGAGCCCCAACTCCGGTTGCTCCGTATGAATTGTTGAAAGTGGGAATCTCGCGACTTTGGTAATTACTTAGGTTCACCTGTTTCCGCAAGCGGAAGTAGCCAGGACTCATTTCACGCCGCAGGCGGTGGTCGATCAAAGCTTCATTTCCCACACTTCAGCGAGCAGACCGCGCCGGCTCCAGCTATCGTGTGACGTTTTCTTCACCAGGAGAAACCCGGCTTTCTCGTACAGGTGGCGTGCGGCATCGAGTTCGCTTTGCGTCCAGAGTGTGATCTTCTTGTAGCCGGCTTGGCGCGCAAAACGGATGCACTCGCTGATCAGGCGGCCTCCAGTCCCTAAGCCCCGCGCGCTTGGCTCCACGAGCAGCAGACGGAGTTTGGCTACGGTCTTCGATTTCTTGACGAGAAACACGCATCCGAGATTTTCGCCGTCGCGCTCCGCAATCCAGCAGCGGTCGCGCTTGGGATCAAAGTCCTGAACGAAGTTGGCCACAATTTCCGCCACGAGCGCTTCGAAGCGCTCATCGTAGCCGTACTCCTGCCAGTAAAGGGTTCCGTGCCGATGTACGACCCAGCCCATGTCGCCGGGCTGCGGCGGGCGGAGAACGTAGGACGTTGGAGCCCGCTCAGGCGAGAGAATCGTTTCGATGGAGCGCATGGCGGCACAAAGCTCATGCTGCTGTTTGGGCGAGAGCGGACTCAGCATGACTGCAACCTCGTCGCATTGGCGCTGGTCGAGTTGCGCGAAAATCTCTTTTCCTTTTTCCTTCAGCTCCAGTCGACTCCGCCGGCGGTCGGTCAGCTCCGCTGTTTTCTGCACCAGACCGCGGGCCTGAAAGCCGCGCAGGATGCGGCTCAGATAGCCCGGATCGAGGCCGAGATCTTTGCTCAAGTCGGACGCGCTGACGGAATCACGGTGAGCGAGCTCGTAAAGCACGCGAACCTCAGTAAGCGAGAACTGGCTCTGGAGGATGCTTGCGCCGAGCAGGCCCAGGTGTCGGGTGTAAAAGCGGTTGAAGCGGCGCACGCCGGCGATGGCATTCTCGGTCATGGTGTTGTCCTTACATGACTTCGCCAAGTATATTAATTGACCCAGTCACTTATATCGCCCGAGTGTACGGCCGTAACCGCTGAGAGAGCAAGGAGGTGTACGGCACCATCGAGTGACCGTAAGTCATTGAGGAAAATTAATTTCTTGCCAATATCGTAAGTTCCTGAATATGATCTTGTGCCGGTGCCGATAGATCGGCAGCCGACGAACAGATTTCGGGTAGATGTTTCTTGTGTTTAGCAGTCACTATTCGCGCAATCGAAACTGGCTCCGGAGTTCTGCGCCGCAATCCCCTCGCTAGGCGCACAACTGGGGAGCCTTTCTAATTGCACGCATGATCGCTGCGAGCCGAGAACTTCATTGGCTTTTGCTTCTCGTTGCGGTTCCACCTGAAGTCTGAATTTCGAGGTCTGTGACGGGAAGCGCTAATTCTTGCGCAGAGGCGAAAGGAGTTTTTTGTGAGAGAGAAAGGCACAGTTAAATGGTTCAATGGAGCGAAAGGGTACGGTTTTATTCAACGCTCCACTGGCGAAGATGTTTTTGTCCATTTTTCCGCCATTCAGGAGAATGGCTATCGCACGCTGAATGAAGGGGAGACGGTGGAATTCGATCTGCTCAAAGGTCCCAAGGGCTTCCAGGCGGCGAACGTAGTTCGGGTATAAACGCCTGGCAGGTCTCCGCATCCGCCAACCCTCTCAGTGGCTTGAGAGGGTTTATTGTTTTCGCTGGATTTCAGTCTACCCACTCTAGGCTAAGAATCTACGCCCCAGTTAGAACCGACGTGCACAGCGGACAACGGGTGGCTCGCAATGGAATCGCGGAAAAGCAATACTGGCACTCCTTGGTCGTCGGACTCGCTGGAACTGGCATACTTTTCAACCGGTTCACTTGTCGGATCAACATAAACACGGCGAATGCCACTATGACGAAATCAAA
The DNA here is from genome assembly GCA_035691825.1 of Terriglobales bacterium. GTDB lineage: Bacteria > Acidobacteriota > Terriglobia > Terriglobales > Acidobacteriaceae > Gp1-AA122. The sequence continues at coordinate 46,784 of DASSIO010000085.1, forward strand.
TACCGCGTTAAGGAAGATCCCATAGTTAATCGTTGCCGCTCCCGCCGCTTTGGCTTCGGCCAGGCTGGCGTAGAACTTGCCCGATAAATTGACGAAATGGTTCGAGAAATCCGATTTGCCATGCAGAAGCCCAATCGGTGGCATGATGATGTCGCTGACCAGCGAACTGACCACGCGGCCGAACGCCGCACCGATGATAATGCCCACAGCCATGTCCAACATATTGCCGCGCAGTGCGAAATCACGGAACTCTCCCAAGAGCGGTCCGCCTCGCTTACCTAAAAGCGCCTTCGGGCTGCCGAGATGCGCTAATCCGACGCTTTCTAAAACTGGGTCGTTGCTTGCCATGTTGGGCCTCCATTACGATTTCAATACTAGAGTATAAAGTGGCAGCAAAAACCGGTGGCGGCCCGAGGTTCTGAGCAATCGCTTGGGTATACCAAGGATCCACAAGGTCATGGAGTATGACAGCTAAGGATTAATCCTCGACGTCACTCTGTCCGATGGGGCAATTAAGAAATTTTAACTGCGCCTAATACTCAACGGCGCGCAATAAAGATCGGCTGATAGAAACCGCTGTCGGATGGCGACAGCCATCGAACGTTCGTGAATCCTGCCTGTTCCAGAATGTGGCGGAGTTCACTTCGAAGCACGGCACGATAGGTGGAGGTGAAATGGAATGTCTGCCACGCTGAATCTGTACTTCGCGTGATGTACAGATGAAAGCGATAGCGTCGCTCATCCAGCCAGTCCCAGATTTGGAAAACAATGCGCCTGCTGAGGTTGTCAGAATAAAAGCTTGGACCCTGCACCGCCGGCCTCTCCACAATCAAGCGATCGTAGTCGCGAATACTGCCAATGAAAGAGCCTCCAGGCCGAAGCTTCCCATAGGCTCCCTGAGCGGCCTGCGACAACTCCTCATCGGTCTCCAAGTGCGGAAGCGAGTTGTCAATACAAATCACGGCGTCAAAACTGGACTGCGGAATTGAGCTCAGCCGCATCATGTTCGCGACTAGAAATGCAACGTTGAGCCCCCGCTTCGAGGCTTCTGAACGGGCCCGCTGAACCGCGCCGGAGCTTATGTCACAACCTGTGACATCAAAACCATTCATCGCGAGCCCCAGTGATTGAGTTCCTATGCCGCAGGCGCAATCCAGTACCCGAATGGGACGCCCATCGTCGCACTCATGGTGGAGGATGCTAGTGAGCACGGCTGCCTGTCGCGTAATGCTGGCTTCCCAGTCTTCGTATATCTGGTCGTAGTGGGCGGCAAGCTCGTCATAGGGCTGGCCTAGATCTGGCATAAGGCATTCAATCGCTCCGAGCACCTCGCGGGTTGAACTAGAAGACGGTCAGATAAAACGGCGTATCGGT